>CAXUHL010000117.1:4678-9066 GCA_964250745.1 uncultured Acidobacteriaceae bacterium | reverse complement strand
AGTCGGGGGCGGGCGGGCGAAGTCGGTTGCTCATGGCGTGCCTCCTATTATCGCGTTCCCGAGCGCATCGTATGGAGGCGAGGGAGCGCGAACAGGTGCGGATTCTATTTGTGGGGGATGTCTTCGGGCACGCCGGCCGGCGCGTGGTGCGGGAGCATTTGCCGGGCGTTCTCGAAGCCTACGCGGTCGATCTGCTGGTCATCAACGCGGAAAATTCGGCCGGCGGCTTCGGCGTGACCCCGGCGATCGCGGACGAACTGTTCGACCTGGGCGCGCACGTGCTGACGACAGGCAACCACGTCTGGGACAAGCGGGAAATTATCGAGTATCTCCAGACGGCCGAGGCCGGCAGCCAGGGACGCGCCCGCAGACTGCTGCGGCCCGCGAACTACGTCGAGGGCACCCCGGGGTTCGGCTGGTTCGAGGGCGCGCTGCCCGGGGGCGAGCGGTACGCCGTCATCAACCTCCAGGGCAGGGTGTTCATGGCATCGAACGACTGCCCCTTCCGCACGATGGACCGGCTCCTGAAGCAGATTGCCGCACCGGTGATCCTGGTCGACTTTCATGCGGAGGCGACGAGCGAAAAGGTCGCGCTCGGCTGGCACCTGGACGGGCGCGTCACTGCCGTGCTGGGCACGCACACGCACATCCCGACAGCGGATGACCGCGTGTTGCCCAGCGGGACCGCGTACCAGACCGATGTAGGCATGAGCGGGCCGTACGACGGGGTGATCGGTGTCCGAAAGGAGGACGTGCTTTCTCGCTTCCTCACCGGCATGCCGGCGCGATTTGAACAAGCGGAAGATGACGCCCGCATGAGCGCGACCTTGATCGAGTGCGAAGCGAGCACGGGTCGGGCCCTGTCGACGCGCCGGTTCTGGCTGCATGAGTAACGAGTGTGTTCCATTTTGCTGCACAACTATGTGACTTTAGGGTAAATTCGTAACGCTTTTTTCTTGCCTTCGGGTGGGCTGTCTCGTAGAGTTCCGGCATGCGGTGGTTGCGACAAGACATGCGAGCCGGGAGTCCGGAACGCCAGGACCCGCAAAGCCGGGACGGCGCGCGGACTCGTCTTGCGGCGTCCGCATGGTCAAACGTTAGACTCCTCATCATTGTCCTGGCCTTTGTGGTTCTGGGTAGTTCGGCCTGCTTCGGGCAGCATTTTACGTTCGCACAATTCGGCCAGGTCGAAGGCCTGCTGAACCTAGACGCCAATTCGATCGTGCAGGACCCGAGTGGCGTCGTATGGGTCGGGACCGAGAACGGGGTCTTCCGGGCGGACGGCAGCCACTTTGTCAAAGTGCCCGGTTACACGGACGCCGAACAAGGGTCCGTGCTCGCGATGCACGTGGACGGTGCCGGCCGCGTTTGGGTCGCCGGGGCCAATCAGTTGATCTATCTGACGGCGGATCTTCGCCTTCATGTCGTTGCGCGGGTCGAGCAGGGGGTTCTGCTGGCCCGGGGGATCCAGGTCACGTCCCTGCCGGAGGAGCCAGACCGTGTCTTCCTCCTCCTGAACGGCCGTTTGGAGCAGATGCAGACCTCGGACCGCGGGGTAGAGTGGACCCGCCGGGAAGTTTTCGATTCTAAAGCGGTCGAAGCAAAACCGTTCCTGCGCAGGCTGTCGAGTCTTGTCGCCGATCCTGCCCGCAACACGATTTGGGCCGGCTGCGACGGAGCTCTCTGCCAGTTTCAGTTCCCAGCCGCCGGCTCGGTGAACGCCGCTCCGAGCGTGGTTGCCTGGGGTTCGGAGCGGGGCGTCCCCGGCAAGACATGGTCCAGTCTGTTGGTCGCCCGCGACGGGACACTCTGGGCGGCCGGTCCCGGCGAACTGGTCCAGCTCAACCCGCGAAGCTGGGCGGTTCGGCGGTTGGGCAATCCCGGAGGGCCCGGGCCGGCCGTACGCGCGAGCCGCCTGGCCGAGGACAGGGACGGCAACATTCTCGCGACCCTGCCGGTCGGCCTTTCGCGCCTGCGGGCCGGCCGCTGGGAGCGATGGACCTCGGAAAACGGGCTGCCTTCGAGCCAGATCGTGTCCCTGTTTTTCGACAAGCTCGGCGGCTTCTGGCTTGCGCCGGTGGGCGGGGGTGTCTGGCGCTGGCTCGGATACGGCAACTGGCAAGCATGGACCCACGCCGAGGGTTTGCAGGGAGACGTCAGCTGGGCGATGCTGCGCGACCGGCAGGGGCGGCTATGGGCGACCAGCCTTGAAAACCTCTTCAAGCTGGACGAGGCGCATGCACGCATGGAGCCGCTCCGGGGTGTACCCGCTCTGGCTGACCTGTCCACCCTCGCCATCGACGACAGGGGCCACGTCTGGGGTGGGACGTCGGAGGGAATCCTGGAGGACTATGACCCGGAAAGCGGCCGGGCGCGCCAGGCCTCGAACGCGCTCGGAGCCATTTACCGGCTGAGAACCGATGCGACCACCGGGCGCATCTGGGTCTGCACGACGAAAGGCGTTTTCTTCTTGTCGGGCGAAGACGGCTGGCACGACCCTCACCCGGTGGAGGACCTCGAAGCGCCGCACGCGAATGTCTGGGGGGTCACGCAGGACCGGGAAGGGTCCATGTGGTTCACCTCGAAAGGGAACCTTTATCGCTTCCGGCGTGGGACCTGGACGCACATCGCCCTGCCCGACGAAGCCGCCGGCGTGGAATACCCGACCATCGGCGCGGCCCCTGACGGCAGCTTATGGATGCAGGCCGCGAACCCCCACCCGCTCGTTCGTCTGGTCGTCACGGGCCGCGAGGCGCGCGTCGCCGGGTTTGTGAAGGACGACGTGATCGGCTCGGACGACGTCGCCATCATCCGCTTCGACAGCCGGGGCTGGCTCTGGGTCGGCACCGACATCGGGCTGTATGTATTCGACGGTGCGCGCTGGGTCCATTGCACACAGGAGGACGGGCTGATCTCCGACGACCTCGACACCGCAGCCGTGTTCGAGGAGCGGGACGGTTCCATGTGGTTCGGCACCGTCGGCGGTTGGTCGCACCTGCTGCATCCGGAGGAGCTGTTTCAGGTGTCCGCGCCGCGCATGAGCGTCCGTGAAATCCGTCTGAACGGCACCCGGCTCCAACCCGGAGCGAACGGGCGGTTCGACATCCGGGAGCCCGCGCTTGCCCCCGACCTGTCCGCCACCCACTACAAACGACCGCGCGCGGTCGTGTTCCGCTACAAGCTGCGCGGGCTCGACGACAACTGGCAAAGCTCGGCCTCGGGCAGCCTGCGTTTCACCTCCCTGCCGCCGGGCGACTACACACTGACCGTGCAAGCGATGGATACGCGCGTGCACGCCTTCTCGCCGCCGGTCGACTACGGCTTCGAAGTGCTGCCGCCCTGGTACCGCCGCGACCGGGCCAAGCTCGCGGCGCTCGGACTGAGCTTGCTGGCCGGGGCGCTGTGGTGGAAGATGAGCCTGAGCCGCCTGCAGCGAAGCGAGGCATTGCTGAAGCGCAAAGTGGACCAGCAGACCGCGGAGCTGCGCGCGGAAAAGGAACAGCTGCAAAGGGCCCAGAGGGAGTTGGTGGAAAGTTCCCGGCGCGACTCGCTCACGGGTTTGCTGAACCGCTCGGCAATCTTCGAGGTCCTGAGCCGGATGCGGCGGCGCTCGCTCGAGAACGGGACCCCGCTTTGCGTCGTCATGGCCGACCTGGACCACTTCAAATCCATCAACGACCGCTGGGGCCATGCGATGGGAGATGCGGTCCTGCGCGAGTGCGCGGAACGCTTGCAGGAGACGCTGCGTCCGGACGATTTCGTCGGACGCTACGGCGGCGAGGAAGTTTTGCTCGTGATCCCGGGGCTGCGACGGGACCAGGCAGCGACGCGCCTCGAGGAAGTCCGGGAGGCAATCGCGTCGCGTCCGGTCGTGCACGGGACGTGCAGCGTCCAGGTCACCTCGTCGTTCGGTGTCGCCTGGCTGAGCGAGTGTAACCGCGAGATCGAGTCGGTGGTCAACGACGCGGACGCGGCGCTCTACATGGCAAAGCAGAACGGGCGCAACCGCGTCGAGTTCGCGCCGGAGCTCGACGACGCGGCCTACACCCAAAGCCACCTGTTCGAGCTCGGCGAGGCCGGCTCCGGTGCGTTCAGGGCGTTTCCGGCCGCAGGAGTGGAAAGAGGATGACGTCGCGGATGGACCGGGCGCCGGTAAGGATCATGGTGAGCCGGTCGACGCCGATGCCCTCGCCGGCCGTCGGCGGGAGCCCGTACGAAAGCGCGCGGATGTAGTCCTCGTCCATGGCATGGGCTTCCTCGTCCCCACGCGCTTTGTTTTGAAGCTGCTGCTCGAAGCGGCGGCGCTGCTCGTTCGGGTCGTTGAGCTCGGAAAAAGCGTTGCCGAGCTCGAAGCCGCCGATGTAGAACTCGAACCGCTCGACCCAGTC
>CAXUHL010000117.1:0-4578 GCA_964250745.1 uncultured Acidobacteriaceae bacterium | reverse complement strand
TCAAGCATCGTGAACTCGGGGTTGTGCTGGGTCGAGATCCCCTCGTTGCGGAAGTTGCGATTGATCTCGTACACGCGATCGAGCCCGCCGACGACCAGGCGCTTGAGATACAGCTCCGGCGCGATCCGGAGATACAGGTCCAGGTCGAGCGCGTTATGGTGCGTGGTGAAGGGCTTCGCCGCCGCCCCGCCCGCGATCGGCTGCATCATCGGCGTTTCCACCTCGAGGTAGCCGCGCGCGTCAAAAAACCGGCGCAACGCGCGCAATACCTGCGCCCGCTTAACGAAGATGTCGCGCACGCGCGGCCCCGGTGGGAGCGCGTCCTGCAGCTTGTTCTCCGGCTGCGTCGCCACGGCCGCTTCCAGCTCCCCCGCGACCGCGTGCTTGTCATCCGCCCCATGCGGCTCGGCACCGTGCGGCTCGGCTGAAGCCGGTTCCAGATCGAGCTCCGTATTCATAAACAGGTCCACGTACCGCTGCCGGTAACGCAGCTCGACGTCGGCGAGTCCATGGTACTTTTCCGGCAACGCAAGCATCGCCTTCGCGAGAAAGGTCAGCATTTCGACATGGACCGTAAGCTCGCCGGTGCGGGTGCGGAACAGGTAGCCGGTGACGCCGATATGGTCACCCGCGTCGAGCAGCTTGTACAACGCGAAGGCCTCCGGCCCGACCGCGTCCTGGCGAACATAAATCTGCAGGCGCTCGCCGCCCTGCTGCAGGTGGGCAAACCCTGCCTTGCCCTGGGCGCGGATTGTCATGAGCCGGCCCGCGACAGAGACGGTCACCCGCGCCGCTTCGAGCTGCTCGGACGCGGTCGCGCAGTGCTCGGCCCAGATCGCCGGAATTTCGTGCGTCGCGCGGTACGCGTTGGGGTAGACCGGCTGTCCGAGCGCCTCGATCTGGCGCAGCTTGTCCCGGCGGAGCGTTTGCAGATTGCGTTCAAATTCGGAAAGGGCCAACGCGGGTTCCTTGCTTTCGAGGGGGTCTGCGTCAGTATAGAGTGGTGGCAGCGATGGCCCCCGACCCCCAGCCCGGCAAACCGAACAGCGCCACGCAGGCGCTGCTCAAAGTGGAAAAGCTGACCCAGATCGCGTTTGCACTGCCGGTCGCCGCTTTGGCCGGTTGGTTCCTCGGTGCCATGCTGGACCGGGCGCTCCACACGCACTGGATTTATATCGCCGGGTTGGTGGCCGGAGTGGTGGCGGGGTTCATCTTCCTTTTCCGGCTGATCGCCGCGCCCGGGCTGCTGGCCGACACGGCTTACGAACCGCAGGAGCCGAAAGGTCCGGGGTTTTCGGACAAACAAGAGAAGGGCGACCGATGAACCCGGCGGTGGACGACCGCGCCCTCGACGTCATGACCGACGAGCGCCTGCGGGCGGCGATGCGCCGGGCCATGCGCACGGTCGGGTTCGTCGCGCTGTTCGCGGCGGCGGGCCTGGCCGCGGTCTACGGCTGGCGCACCGGGGCGATGCTGCTGGTAGGGGCCGCCGTTTCGCTCGCGAGCCTGTGGGAGTGGCAGAAGTTGATGGCCGCGATCATGGCGAAGCTCGACGATAAGAAGGACGTGGGAAGCGCGCGAGTCATCCTGGGCTTTTTCCTACGACTTTTCGTGGCTGCCGCGGTCCTCTATGTTAGCCTGAGGAGTCTTCACGGCTCAGTGTATGCGCTTCTGGGCGGGCTTCTGCTCGCGGTTGTCGCTCTGGCGATTGAGGCCGGGCGGCTGCTCCGATCCTAGCTCACTCTCGGGCCTGCTCCCGGCCGTAAACGAAGAAGACGCGAAAAGGGACGATGCTCTTCCTACTCGACGCGCTGAACCGCTTCCTGAACCGCACCTTCGCGGGCCCAATCGACACATTGCTGCGCACCCTCGGCATCCAGCCGGCCCATCCCTCGCAGCCCATCACCAACGGTTTGACGCTCGAAATCGTGGTCGTCCTGCTGCTTTTACTCGTGTTCGCAGCCGTGCGGGCCTCGCTCAAGGTGGGGCAGCCCGGATCCCTGCAGCTGGCCGCCGAGAGCGTTTATGAGTTCGTCGACGGGCAGGCCGAGTCGATCCTGGGCCACGGGCGCGAGCGCTTTCTGCCCTTTGCCTCGTGCATCTTCCTTTTCGTCCTTTTGTGCAATTTCACGGGCCTCCTGCCGGGCATTGAAACCCCGACCGCCAGCCCCGTGGTGCCGCTCGGCCTCGCTCTTCTGACCTTCGCGTACTACAACCTGACCGGGTTCCGCACCAACGGTGCCGGATACCTGAAGCATTTCGTCGGCCCGCTCGGGTGGAAGGGCGCGGTGTTCATGCTGCCGCTCGAGCTCATCTCGCACCTGGCGCGCGTCCTTTCGCTCACCGTCCGTCTGTACGCCAATATGTTCGCGAGCGATCTGCTGGCACTGGTCTTTTTTTCGCTGCTGCCGGTTGCGCTTCCGATCGTGTTTCTGGGGCTCCACTTCTTTGTCGCCGTCATCCAGGCCTACGTCTTCATGCTGTTGTTCATGATCTACACCTCCGAGGCAGCCTCGCACGACGAAGCGACCGCCTGACAAGTTTTCCTGCCGGGGAGCAACGCTTCCGCTCCGGCGCATGGGGAAGGGATCCGAGCGTGAGGGGCCGCCGTCAGCGAGCGGCTCAACCACCCACTGGGGTTCACATATCGAGGAAGCGACAAGGGGAACCGCAATGCAGAAAGTCTTCGGTTATTTGCAGTATGTCTTCGCCACCCTGTCCGCCCTGCTGCTGGCCTCGCCTGCCTTCGCGCAGACCGGCGGCGGCGGCGCCACCAGCTACATCCCGCTCGGCGCGGGCATCGGCATGGGCATCGCCTCGGCAGGTTGCGGCATCGGCCAGGGCCTCGCGGCGGCCAAGGCCGCGGAAGGCTTCGCCCGGAACCCCGGCGCGCGCGCGGGCATCCTGTTCTTCTACGTGCTCGGCCTCGCGTTCATCGAGTCGCTGGCGCTGTTCACCCTCGTCATCGTCTTCGCGGTCGTCAACAAGTAGTCTGCTTGCGAGGGAGCCCCTGCCGAGGCGGGGGCTTTTCCGCGTCGGAGGCTTCGATGGCGGCACGGCTGCTGTTCGAAAACGTCACGAAACGCTACGGGCGCGCCGTCGCCCTGGACGGGTTGACGCTCGCGGTCGAGCCGGGCGAGATCTTCGGCTTCCTGGGCCCGAACGGGGCGGGGAAAACCACCGCCATCCACATCGCCATCGGCTTGGTGCAGGCGTCGGGCGGACGAGGCGAACTGCTGGGGCTGCCCTTCGCTCGCGGGCGCGAGGCGCGGGCCCGCGTGGGCTACGTCCCGGATGCGCCGGTGTTTTTCGCGGGCTCCGCGCTGGATGCGGTGCTGTTCGCGGGAAGGCTCAACGGGCTTCCCGAGAACGGCCTGCGGACGCGGGCGATCGCCTTGCTGGCCCGGTTCGACCTGCCCGCGGAAACCAAAGACGCGCGCAAACTTTCACGCGGCCAGCAGCAGCGGCTTGCCCTGGCGCAGGCGCTGATTGGGCGGCCGGAGCTGCTGCTGCTCGACGAGCCGACATCCGCGCTCGACCCGCCCTCCGTGGCGCTGGTGCGCGAACTGCTGGGCAAAGCACGCGACGAGGGCACGGCGGTGTTTTTCTCCTCGCACCAGCTCCGGGAGGTAGAGCACCTGTGCGACCGCGCCGCCTTTCTGCACCGGGGACGCATGCTTCACACGGGGCCGATGGCGGAGTTGCTGCGCGAGGGCGCGACCGTGCTCGTCACCTTGCGCGGGCTCGGGCGCGAGGACCCGTTCGTGCGCGACCACGCCGCTCTGCTGCGCGAGACAGTGCACCAGGATTTGGTTTTCGCCATGCCGGTTGCCGAGCAGCGGCGGTTCGTCGAGCAAGCCTGGTTTGCCGGGGCGGAGCTGGTGCGAGTCGAGCGCGAGCACCGGACGCTCGAAGACCTGTTCGCCGAGCGCACCCGCGCCGGAGTTTCTTTCAAAGAGGCCGCGCGATGAACGGGGCCGCGTACCGGGAGGAGGTAGCGGTGCGCTTTGCCCCGAAAGGCCGCGCGCTGTCGGAAAGCCTGCGGCGCACCGGGCTGGTCGCGCGCAAGCTCCTGCGCCAGAACCGCATCCTGCTCGGCTTCCTGCTCTTGTGGCCATGCGTGCTCTCGGCGGTGCTGTTCGCGGTGGACCGGGGCCGTCCGGCGAGCGAGGACCTCGCCGCCGTACTCCAGCAGGAGCTGTTCTATGGGCTGGTGCTGGTCGGGCTGGGTGCGAGCGTCGCTTTCGGGACCGAGCAGCGCGCCCGCAGGGTGCAGCAGGTGCTGGGCTGTGCCGTGGGCCGGGCGGAGTATCTCCTGGCGCTGGGAGCGAGCGCGTTCGCGCCCTTTGCGGGGTATGTGGCGGTGTGGGCGCTCACGGCGACCGCGTTCGCCGGCCTCTTGCACCTGCGCCCGACGATGCTCGCCGCCGCCGTTGTCGCCGAGCTTGCGTCCGGTGTGCTCCTGTGCGCGACAGGGCTTTTGTTCTCGACGCTGCTGCCCCAAACCACGGCTGCGATCGCGACCGGCGCGGTCCTGACCGGCCTTCTTACAGCCGCGCGGTACGGCTGGGGCGGTGT
>CAXUHL010000116.1:0-9097 GCA_964250745.1 uncultured Acidobacteriaceae bacterium | reverse complement strand
TGCGCGCCGCTCTCGTCAAGGCTGCCGACGAGATCATCGCCGAGGGCGGCATCGAGGCTTTCTCCCTGCGCGCGGCCGCTCAGCGCGCGGGCGTCTCCCCGGCGGCACCGGCACACCACTTCGGGAGCGCGAAGGGACTCCTCACCGAGGTTGCGCTCCTGGCTTTCGGACGAGCTGACCGGTACATCGACGAGGCCGGACACTCAGAGGACGTCGTCGCCGACGTGCGAGCGGTGAGTCTCGCGTTCCTCACCTTTGCCGTTCACCATCCGGGGCACTTCCGGCTGATGTTCCGGAACGATCTCGTGGATCGAAGCGATCCCCGTTTCGCCGAGGTCAGCAGAAGACCGGGCATGCGGCTCGGCCGCGCGGTTTTGGCCTATCGCGGCAGGTTCGAGGTGGACCCGAACAGCTTCGAGGATGCGGCCGATATGTTGAGCGGGATAGCCACCCTGCACGGACTCGCTCATTTGACGATCGAGGAGAAAGCTGCCCATTTCTTCCGAAGCGCAAACGCTCGAGATTTCGTAAAAGAGTACCTGCCCAGGGTGATCGATCGTTTATACCCGGACCGTCAAGGCGAGGCCTGAGATCGGGGCGTCCGCGCGAATGGGCCGTTCGAGCGAAAGAGGGCGCGGTTGGGCACGCCCTGTACCCATTCAATACTCTGTATTTGTGGATGAGCGAACCGAGGTTTGGACCGCCTGGATTGGGCTCGGGGCGAACTTGCCCCGGTTTACGGGCGCGGAACGGATCGAGCCCGAGCAGACGCTGCGGATGGCTGTGGCCGCCCTGGGCGGGCTCGGCACGGTCGCGGCGGCCTCGGGTTTGTGGCGCACCACCCCGGTCGGGCCCGTACAGGACCAGCCGGCGTTCACCAACGCCGCGCTCCAGCTCGAAACCGCGCTCGAGCCGCGCTCGCTCCTGCAGTCGCTGCAGGCTATCGAGCGCCGCTTCGGACGAGCGCGCGGGCTTGCCGACAAGGGGCCCCGTGTTCTGGATCTGGACATACTCCTGCTTAGCGAGAAAGGCGAGCCGGTAGTATGGAGGGACGCGGACCTCACCATTCCCCACCCGGAGATGCATCGCCGTCGCTTCGTTCTCGCGCCCCTGGCCGAGATCGCGCCGGACTTGGAGCATCCCGAACTCAAACGAACGATTGCCGCACTTCTCCGCGCGTTGCCGCAAGGCGAGCGGGTCCGGCGTCTCTAAATCCACACCACCCCGGAGTCCGCACCCTTGACGCGTCTTCTCGCAGCCGCCTGTTGCATGGCCGCCCTGGTTCCCGCTTTCGCGCAGAAGCCCCCCGGTCTCGGGGGCGTGCCGGCGGCCGGCGAACGGATTGAGGTCACGGGCTTCCGCACGCCCGTTTCCGCGCTCGAAAGCCCGGTCAGCACGCGCATTCTTACCACGAACGATCTCCGGCAGGCGGCCCCGGTCGGCCTCGACGGCAAGTTGCGCACCGTGCCCGGCTTCGACCTGTTCCGCCGTTCCTCCTCGCTGATCGCGAACCCGACCACGGAGGGCGTTTCCCTGCGGGGACTCGGGTCGACCGCCGCTTCGCGCTCGCTCGTGCTGCTCGGCGACGTGCCGCTCAACGACCCTTTCGGCGGGTGGATTCACTGGCTGGAGCTTCCCGCGCTCACCGTCGGGCGCGTCGAGGTGGTGCGCGGCGGCGTGAGCGACCTGTACGGGTCGAGCGCGGTTGGGGGCGTCGTGCAGATCTCCCCGGTGCCGCTCGGCGACAAGCCCGAGCTCGTTCTGGAGTCGGGCTACGGGGCCGAGGGCCTCAACGACAACGAGGCGCTTATCCGGGGCGGACGCGGGCGCTGGGCCGGACTCGCCGCCGCCGGGTTGATCGGAACTGACGGGTACACCCTGGTCGCGCCCAACCTGCGCGGCCCCGTCGACACGCACTCGAACGTCCACGCCGAAAACGCCCTCGTCTTCGGCGAGCGCTCGCTGGGCCCGGCCGGCTCCGGGAATGGGCTTTGGCTGCGCGGCAACGTCCTGAACGAAGCGCGGCACAACGGGACCTTGCTCACGACCAACGGCACGCGCCTGTGGCGGTATGCGGCCGGCCTCGACAAGACCACCCGCGCCGGCGACTGGCAGGCCCGTGCCTGGGGTTCGACCATCGCGTTCCGGCAAAACTTTTCGTCCATCGCGGTGGGCCGCGCTTCTGAAACACTGACCCGCACCGCGACCGACCCGGCGAACGAGTTGGGCGGGGCGCTGCGCTGGCGCCGCGGCCTTACACCGGTGCTGGTTTTCCTCGCCGGCTCCGATGTGCGCGATGTCCGCGCGCGCGACAACGAGTTGCCGACCGCGGCTGCGTCCATCCCCACCAGCACGACGGCGCGGCAAACCGATGCCGGCGGCTATGGCGAAGTGCTGTGGACGCCCGGACCGTGGCTCCTGAGCGCTTCGGCCCGCGCTGACCGGTTCCTGAGCCGCGATGCCGCCCGTTACTCGCTGCGCACCGGCGCGCGGACCGTGCTGCCCTCCATCGATCAGGCCGTCGTCGATCCGCGAGCGGGCATCTCGCGGCGCCTGGGCCGATCCGTGGCTTTGAGCGCGAGCGGATTCCGTGCCTATCGCGCCCCGACGGAAAACGAGCTCTACCGCACCGGGCAGGTCGGGCAGCAAACGACCCTGGCGAACGCAAACCTGCTTTCGGAGCGCGCGACCGGCTGGGAAACCGGGGTCTCCGGCGAAACCCCGTCGAAGTGGGGCGCGAGCTGGCGCGCTTCGTATTTCTGGACCGAGGTGAACCGGCCCATTACCGCCCTGACGCTTACGACCACCGCAAGCGCCACGACGCTCCAGCGTGAGAACCTCGGCCAGATTCGCAGCCGCGGCGTTTCGCTCGACGGCGCGCTGCACCCGGCGTCCTGGCTCCAGCTCGCCGGCGGCTACCAGCTCGCCCGCGCCACCGTGACGCGCTACGATGCCGCTTCCGCCGTCGCTCCCGATCTGGCCGGGCACTGGATCCCGCAGGTTCCGCGGAACACGGGTACGCTTCAGCTGACGGCTTCGCAGGCGCGGTACGGCCTGCTGAGCGTGCAGGCCCGAGTCAGCGGCCGCCAATACGATGACGACCTGAACAGCTTCGTCCTGCATCCATTCACGCGCTTCGACGTGTACACCTCGCACGACTTCGGGCCGCGCTGGCAGGTTTTCGGCTCGGTCGAAAACCTCTTTGACCGGTCCATCGATGTCGGGCGCACCCCGGTCCGCACGCTGGGCACGCCGCAGCTCGCCCGCTTCGGGGTGAGGCTTGCCCTTCGTTAGCGAAGCTTCAAAGCGGGTCTTCACTTCACCGTCCCGGAAAAGTTTTTAAGCAGAGACAGCGCCGCAGGACCGAGCAGAATGATGAAAATGCTTGGGAAAATGAACAGCGCCAAGGGAAAGAGGATTTTGACCGTGACCTTGGCCGCCTGCTCCTCGGCTTGCTGAGCTTTTCGGTTGCGCATGCCCGCCGCGAACTCGCGCAGAGCTTTTGCGATCGGTGTCCCGAACTGTTCCGTTTGCAGCAGCATGCTCACGAAGTTGTTGACATCATCCAGAGCGACGCGCGCGGCGAAATCCTGCCATGCCTCCGCTCTGGCTTTGCCGGCACGCTGTTCGAGGCTGACCATGACCAGCTCCGAGCTGATTTCCGGGTAGACCGTTTCCACCTCCAGGCTGACGCGCGCCAGGGCTTGATCGATGCCGAGACCCGCGTCCACACAGATCAGCAGGAGGTCCACCGTGTCGGCAAGCCCGGCAGCGATGCCCGCGCGCTTTCGAGAGCCAAGCCTGCGCAGGAACATGTCGGGACCCAGATAGGCGAGGCCGGCCAGGGCCACTGCCCAGAGCAAGGCGTGCCCGGGCAGAAAGCACGCGAGCAGAACCATGGCGGCCGGCGTCAAGGTCCGCAGCGCCAGGAAGTTTTCTAAAGCGTCCGCGCTCCGGTAGCCGCAGAAGTGCAAACGCGCCTGGAGCTCCGCTTCCCCGCGCGAACCGATGCCCCACCTGCGCCTAAACCTGGAAAAGGTTTTCAGCGATACGGATGAGTCGACGCGCAGGGCCGCCTCTCCCTCGGCGCTCTTGCGCCGGGCGATCATGTTGAGCCGCGCCGCAAAGCGGCGCTTGTGCCCCGAAAGATACATCAGGGCCAGGAGAGAACAGAACGCGGTCAGGGCGCCGCAGAGTCCGAAAAGCGCGAGCGAGTCCCGGGTCATTGCTTCACCGCGACGATCCTTCGAATCACGCCCAGGCCCGTGGCGATGAGCAGAAAACAACCGAGCAGGAGTTCTCTGCCCGTGTGGTCTTCCCAAAACACGCGCGCATACGCGGGATTGACAAAGCGCATGAGCGCCAGCAGGGCGAGCGGCAGACCGCTGAGAACCCAGCCCGTGAACCTTCCCTGCGCGCTGTGGACCTGGACCAGCCCGGCAATCCGCGCGCGGTCAGCGATGACGCCTCGAATGGTATCGAGCATCTCCGTCAAGTCGCCGCCGCTCTCGTGCTGAAGCAGGACGCCGGTGACCAGAAAGCGAATATCGCGGGACGGCACCCTCCGTGCGAACTCGCGCATGGTATCCCGGAACATCACGCCGTGCTTTTGCTGCTGCGAGATCAAGGTGAACTCGTCGCCCAATGGTTTGGGACAGCTCTTCGCGAGAATGTCGAAGGCCGAACCGAGGGAATGCCCGGCGCGGAGAGAACGCGCCAGCAGGTCGATCGCGCCTGGCAGCGCCGCTTCAATGCGCTCCACCCTCTTCTTGCGCTTCCAAACCAGCAAGCCGAACGGAAGAACGGCAGCGGTGACGCATCCCAAAAGCGCGCCGCTTAGGCTGCGCGCCGCCGCGCCCGCGAGCACCGCACCAGCCAGCGCGCTGCCTCCGACCTGCAATGCGAAAGCCTTGCCGGCCACTTCGGTTCCACTCTCTTTCCTGAGCGTTGCGAGCCACCCTATGGCTTGCAGCCAAGTCAGGATCGACGCCGATTTCCCGGCCAGGTAGACCTGAAGCCCGCGGCGCCCCGGAAGCGTGCCTTGCGGGAGCGCTCCCTCGGGCAGCGTTCGTTTCAGGCCGGCGAGCCGCTTCTCGAACGCGCGGCTGCTTTTCGTACCGGATAACACCAAAAGGCACGCGGTGAACGACGATGCGAGAAGGAGAGGGTACTCCCACATGGCTAGGCTCCGCCCTGCGAGGGTTGCTGGGCGGTGAACAGGCCGGCGGAGATCGAGTAGCCGGCTTCCTTGAACCGCTCCATACACTTGGGGACGATCCCGGTACAAACGTGGCCGCCGAGCACTTTCCCGTCCGGGTCGAGCCCTCGTTTCTGGAACGTAAAGATGTCTTGCAGGCTGATGAGATCGCCGGTGACGCCGCTGATCTCGGTGATGTGCGTGATGCGCCTGCCTCCGTCGCTCATGCGCGAAACCTGGACGATCAGGTCCACGGCGGAGGCAATTTGAGCGCGAATCGCGCGCTCGGGCAGCCCCACCTCACCCATGAGGACCATGGTCTCGATGCGCGAGATCGCGTCCCGCGGCGTGTTCGCGTGCACGGTCGTCAAGGAGCCGTCGTGGCCGGTGTTCATGGCTTGCAGCATATCTAGTGCTTCGCCCCCGCGAACCTCCCCTACGACGATGCGGTCGGGGCGCATCCGCAGGGCGTTCACGAGGAGCTCGCGCTGCCTGACCGCACCGTCACCTTCGAGATTGGCCGACCGGCACTCCAGGCGCACGACGTGCATCTGCTTCAGCCGCAGCTCGGCCGAGTCTTCAATGGTGACGATGCGTTCCTTGGGGGAGATGTACCCGGACAGGACGTTCAGCAGCGTCGTCTTACCCGCACCGGTTCCGCCTGAAACCACGATGTTAAGCCGCGTGTTGACGGCGGCTTCCAAAAACGCCAGCATGGGGCCGGTCAGCGTTCCCGTTCGCAGGTAGTCCGCCGCGTCGAGCGGTTTCGCGCCGAAGCGCCGGATGGAAATGGCCGGACCGTCGATCGCCAGAGGAGGGATGATGACGTTGACCCTGGAACCGTCCTGCAGGCGCGCATCGACCATCGGGCAGGACTCGTCGACGCGCCGCCCCACGGCGGAAACGATCTTGTCGACGATGTGCATGACATGCGCGTTGTCCCGGAAGGCCACCGTCGTTTTCTCGAGCAGGCCGCGCTTCTCGACGTAAACCGATGCATGATTGTTGACCAGGATGTCACTGATCTCCGGATTTTGAAGGAGCGGCTCCAGAGGGCCCAGCCCGAAAACTTCGTCGAGGACCTCCTTCGCGGTCTGATCCCGCTCTCCCGCGCTCAGGGGCACGCCCTGCTCGCCGATCAACTGCATGACAAACTCGAAGAGCTTCTGGCGGCCTCCGGCATCGCGGCCCTGAAGCGACGCCAGCTTGTCGAGGTCGACCCGCTTGATGAGCTCCGCATGAACCGCGCTCTTCAACTTATTGAATTGCGACGCGCTTTGCGGCGGCAGGTTGCGGCGCTCGGCTGCGGGCGCAGCCTTGGCCGGAAGAGCGAGGTAGAGCACCTCTTCATCCATGACTTCATCCATGACGCAGCACCAGCTTTCTCAAGCGAGTCTTCATGCCCTCAGGCCGCCCGACCGCCGGCTTTTCCTCAGGCCCGACTCCTGCCGTTGCGTCGGCCCACTTGAACATCTGCCGTCCGAACGCAGCGTCCTCGCGCAGGGCCGCCGGCTCGCCTGCGTTGATTGCCCGCATGATCTCGACGTAGTTGTTGTCGACACTCATGGAAACGGGAAAGTTCACCGTTTTTTGGATCTGGTCTGAGGATATTGAATCGTTTGCGGTGGCACGATTCACAATCAGCCGCAGCTTGGCAACCCCGCTTTCCCCAAGGGCCATGTTCTCGATCAAGCGAGACAGATCCCGCAGCGCGGCGACGTCAGGGGTCGCGATCAAGTTGATCTCGTCCGCCTGGTCGACGAGGGAGATGGTCGTCTCCTCGGTACCCATCACGGAGTCAACCAGGATGAAGTCGTATTCGAGCCGGAGAAAATCCATGACGCGATGCATATCGTCGCGCGTGCCCCCTTGCGCGAGAGCCGCGTTCTCCGGGGACCCGATGACCTCGAGGCCGCTCTTGTGCCGAATGACAAAGCCTTCCAGCAATTTTCTGTCGAGCCGTTTCGCGCTCCGAACGAGTTCGGTGAAGTGATAGCGCGTTTCCCGCAGGCCGAGGTAAAGGGTCACGTGGCCGAGTTGGTGCTTGTGATCGATCAGCAGCACACGTTTCTTATGCCTGACGGAAAGGACGATCGCGAGATGCACGGCCAGCGTCGTCGCCCCCACGCCGCCTTTCGCGCCAAAGAAGGCGAGGATCCGGCCCGAAGAGGACTTTCGGCGTTGCTCGTGGCTGAGCGCCTCGCGAAAACGCGTGAGCGCGGCACCGACATCGTCCTGGGTTACCGGCTGTAGAAGGAACTCGGCACATCCGGCGCGCATGGCCTGCAAGAGCACGGAAGCATCCTGCAAGCGCCCGACGCCGACGATGTCGACGTCCTTGCCGAATGTCTGCGACAGCCGAGCCACCGTGCGCAGGGCCGCTGAGGCGTCCCGCTCGAAATCGATGAGGGCCACCCTGGCCTCTGCTTCCTGGACGGCGGGGGAGAAGTGCGGCCGCTTTTCGGCGGTCATGTAGTCGGGGAAAACGCCGAAAAACTCCGCGTCCGGCCGCTTCGCGACAGCGGCGTCGACGCTCGCGTTCACGCCTTCGTCCGTGCAGACACAGAAGACCGCCTGCTTGATCGATTTCTTTTCAGGATCCATGGATTGACCTAGGGCTTCGTGTTTGCCGGCTTGCCTGCCGGAGCGTCGGGGTGCCTGGGGTTGTTCAACGCAGCGTCGAAAGCAGGGTTGTCGAGGTTCTTGACGGGCAGGACAGGTTCCTTTACGGCGGGCAACGGGGCTGTGGGGTCGAGGATGCGGGCCGTGACCAGAACGACGAGTTCGATGACGGAGTGATTCAGGTTTTTTGAGCGGAAGAGTTGGCCTAGTACGGGGACGTCGGCGATGCCCGGAACCTTGCTGAGTACCTCGGTGGCCCTGTGATCGAGCAGCCCGGAAAGCATGAAGCTTTCGCCATCGCGGATTTCGATCTCGCTTTCGGCCCGCCTGGTCGATAAGGCCGGGATCGTAAATCCGGAAATCGTGACAGCGTTCGAGTAATCCAGGGTGCTCACTTCCGGGTTGATCTTGAGCCGGATCAGACCGTTCCGGCCCACCACGGGCGTGAAGTCGACCTTGACCCCATAAGGACGGAACATGATGGTGATGGCCGTCGAGTTCGCCGTTCCGCCCTGGACTACGGGGAAGGGAAACTCGCCGCCGGAAAGAAATTTCGCGGCCTGACCGCTGAGGGTCGTCAGCGTGGGCTCGGCGAGAACTTGCAAAACGTCCTTTTGCTCCAAATCGCGGACCGTCACGCCTGCGTGGCTGGATGCGCTGTAGAAGAGCAGATTGAGCGGGTCGAAGGTGAGCGTATTGGTGCCGGTGCTCGGATTCGGCGTGTACTGGACGGCTCCGAACTGCTGGGTGGTCGCGCCCGTGGTGTTGTTGCCGGACGAGAAAAGGTTGAGGCCGAATTGTTCGAGTTTCGTCCTGTCGATCTCGACGATGCGGAGTTTGAGCTCGACCTGCTTTTCCTGTACTTCCGCGATCTGAACGTTATTCAGGACGTCTTTCGAATAAGAGGCCGCGACCTTCGATACGGCTTCCAGATCCGCCGTCGTGCTCACGAAACCGTCCAGGATCGTTTTAGCCTGGTTGGCGCGAACACGTACCGCCGCGAAGGCCGGAGCCCCGGACAGGGCTTCCCGGAGCGAGGTCATATCCACGTCGACAACGATGCTGTAAACGTAACGTGTGCCGCCGGTGTCCCATAAAGCGAGGCTGCTTGCACCGGCGGACTTGGCCGTGACCAACACTTCGTTCACACCGGAGTTGAAGGTATGCACGACCGCTGGATCGCCCACGTAGACGCGCTTGAGCGGGACCGTGGACGCGAGCACGCGTGAGCGGCCGACGGTCAGATGAATCGGCAAACCTGAGCTTGCCGTGCCGACC
>CAXUHL010000115.1:0-9107 GCA_964250745.1 uncultured Acidobacteriaceae bacterium | reverse complement strand
TCCGTCCGCAACGCGACCACCCCGGTGATCAACGGGACCAACGAGCTCGACGACAAGACCTCGGCCAACAACCGGGCGCTGGCCGATCTGGACAAGCGCACCGGCGCGGGAATCGGCGGCGCGCAAACCTCCGCCTCGAACGCGCAGACCGCGGCCAACCAGGCCAACAGTGCCGCCGGGACCGCGCAAACCACCGCGCAGGACGCGGTACACCGGGCCGACACGCTGCGCGGCGCAGTGGCCGACCTGGACACGTACAAGCAGGTTTCCGACGTTTCCGTGACCTTCGGCTTCAATAAGTCGAACCTGAACAAGGACGCGCAGGCGGCCCTGGACGGCCTGGGCGGGCAGCTCTCCGCGCAAAAGTCCTACATCCTGTCGCTGACCGGCGGGACGGACTCGGTGGGCTCCGCCGCGTACAACTATCAGCTCAGCGATCAGCGCGCGGAAGCCGTGGTGCAGTATTTGGCGTCGAAGTACAACGTCCCGGCGCACCGGTTTTACCTGATCGGCCTGGGCAAGGATAAGGCCGTGGCGGACAACACCACCGCCGCCGGACGCGCGCAGAACCGGCGGGTGGAGGTGCAGCTGCTAACCAACCAGAGCACGACGGCTTCGGCGCAGTAGTCGGCAGGTTCCCGCTGTTCCCCCGTCTTCGGGGTCATCCTGCGCGTAGGGAAGGATCTGCTTCGCTTGCGCGCGGCGCAAAGGCAGGTCCTTCGTCGCTCCGCTTCTCAGGATGAGCCTGTTGTTGAGCGTGTGCCGGCGAGCTGCGCTTACAAGGGCATACGGGCGATGTGCGCGGCTCGCACGTCGCTTGCGGTGAACAGGTGCAGGAAGGGCTCGTCGCCCAGCGCCGCCCGCACCGCCTCCCCACCGGCTTGCTCCCGCACCACCAGGCAGGCCGCGCCGATCACCCGCATTCCCGCCTGCCGCGCCGCCTCAATTGCCTCCACCGTCGACGCACCGGTGGTGCAGACGTCATCGAGCACCACCACCGGCGCGTCCGGCTCCAAAAAGCCTTCAATGCGCCGATTGGTCCCGTGCGCTTTTTCTCCCTTGCGGACCAGAAAACCGTGCACCAGCCTTTCGCGCGTACCTAGTGCGCTGGTCAGGGAGACGGCGGTCACCAGAGGGTCCGCCCCCATCGTCAGCCCGCCCACTGCAGCCGGGTGCAGCCCGTGCGCGTCCAGAAGCTCCAGCATCGCCAAACCCGTTAACCGGGCCCCATCCGCGTTGAGGGTCGTGACCCGGCAGTCGATGTAGTAATCGCTCGCCGCGCCGGAGGCAAGGGTGAACGAGCCCAGCTTGAAGGAGAGCCGGGCCAGGAGGTGGAGCAGGGCGTCGCGGTGGGTCGTCATGGTCAGTGTCCGCTCAGGCGTTCGAGGTGCCGGAAGCCGCCGGTCTGGAGCAGGATCCCGGCGAACAGGGTAAAGTTATAGGCCGCGTGGACGACGGTCGAGCTCGCGAGCGAGTCGAGCCGCAGACGGACGACGCACAGCACCAACGAGACGAGCCCGATCAGCAGAACCGGGGCCCAGGCGTGCGAAACCTGCGCGCCATGGAGCAGCGCGAAGGGAAGGCTGGTGAGCAGCGCCGACACCGGCACCCCGAGCCACGCCACCGCGCCGGGCGTGAGCCGGCCTTCCAGCGAGAGCCAGCGGAAGAAGTTGAGAAACGCCGGCAGAAGGAAGCCCCGGAAGCACATCTCCTCGAACAGCGGCGCGCCGGTGCAGCCGAAGACCAGCATGATCCATGCCCCGGCCGGCGAGCGCATCATGTCCGCCATGATCGGCGGGTCCTTGGGCATGGGCAGGAGCGAGCCCAGAGCCCCGATGCCGAAGCCGCACAGCAGCCCCAGCAGCGCTAAACGCCCGGCATAGCGCAGCGCCGCGGCTCCGCCCCAGTGCAGCCCCCGCGCGAACGGCAGACGCCACCAGGCGCGAAAGACCGGCGCCGCCAGCAGCGCGACCAACGCGTAACCCAGGCCCTCGGAGGGGACCAGAAAGCGCGGATCGGTGCGGTACAGGTTGGCGTATTCGGTGATGGTGCGATGCCCGGCCAGGTGCAGCTGCTGCGCCCCGAACAGAGTGAGAAATTGCCCGCCGGTGACCAGAACCGCCGCGAGCGCGAACAGCGCCAGCATGTGGCCGAAGTTGGGCCCGACGGCGACGATGCCCGGTTCGGCGGCGGGCGGCTCCCCGAGGAGATGTTCCATCGCGCTCACTGAACCGTCTCCTTGAGCTTCCTCCGCTTTTTGGCCGCGGGCGGCTCGACCGGAGCGACATGCTTTTTGAGGAAAGACCCCGTGTGCGACTCCGACACGGCCGCGATCTCGGCGGGCGTACCCTCGGCCACGATGCGGCCGCCTCCCTCTCCGCCTTCGGGGCCCATGTCGAGGATCCAGTCCGCGTTGCGGATCACGTCTAGGTTGTGCTCGATGATCAGTACGGTATTGCCCAGGTCGGTGAGCTTGTGCAGCACCTCCAGCAGCTTTCGCACGTCGTCGAAGTGGAGCCCGGTGGTGGGCTCGTCGAGCAGGTAGAGCGTGCGGCCGGTCTGGCGCTTCGAGAGCTCGCGCGCCAGCTTCATGCGCTGGGCTTCGCCGCCCGAAAGAGTGGTCGCGGCCTGGCCCAGATGGATGTAGCCGAGCCCGACATCGACCAGAGTCTGCAGCTTGTTGCGCACCTGCGGGATGTCCGCTAGCACCGGCAGCGCGTCGGCTATCGAAAGCTCCAGAACGTCCGCGATGGAATAGCCGTTGAACTTGACGGCCAGCGTTTCCTGGTTGTAGCGGCGGCCGGCGCAGATGTCGCACTGCACGTAGACGTCCGGCATGAAATTCATCTCGACGCGCTTTTGCCCGTCGCCCTGGCAAGCCTCGCAGCGGCCGCCGGAGACGTTGAAGGAGAAGCGCCCCGGCTTGTAGCCGCGCTCGCGCGACTCGGGAAGCATGGCGTACAGATCGCGAATGGCCGCGAATACCCCGGTGTAAGTAGCGGGGTTGGACCGCGGCGTGCGCCCGATGGGCGACTGGTCGATGCGTACTGCCTTGTCGATCTTGTCGAAGCCCTTGATCCGCGCGTGCGCGCCCGGCTCCTCGCGCGAGCCGTACAGCTCCCGCGCCAGCGCCCGGTACAGCGTGTCGTTGACCAGCGTGCTCTTGCCCGAGCCGGAAACGCCGGTGATGACCGACATAACCCCGAGCGGGATGCGCGCCGACACGTTCTGGAGGTTGTGCTCGCGCGCGCCCTCGACCGTGATCCAGTTGCCGGTGAGCGGGCGCGGTGCCTCGCGGTGCATCACGTCCATGGCGCCCGACAAATACTGCCCAGTGGTGGAGGCCGCGTTGGCCATCACCTCGGCCGGGGTGCCCTCGGCGATGACGTAGCCGCCCAGCTTGCCCGCGCCCGGCCCCAGGTCGAGCAGGTAGTCCGCGCGGCGGATGGTGTCCTCGTCGTGCTCCACCACCAGCACGGTGTTGCCCAGGTCGCGCAGGCGCTCGAGCGCGGAGATCAGGCGCATATTGTCCCGCTGATGCAGGCCGATGCTCGGTTCATCCAAAACATAGAGCACCCCGCGCAGGCGCGAGCCGATCTGCGTCGCCAGGCGGATGCGCTGGCCCTCGCCGCCCGACAGCGTCGCCGCGCTGCGTCCCAGCGACAGGTACGAGAGGCCGACCTCGTTCAGGAACTCCAGGCGCTCCACCACCTCCTTGCGGAGGCGCTCGGCGATGAGGGCATCGCGGGAGGTAAAGGCGAGCGCCCGCGCCGCATCGAGCGCCCGATGAAGCGGCATCTCGGTGTACTCGGCGATCGAGTGCTCCCCGACCTTGACCGCGAGCGACTCCGGACGGAGCCGGCGGCCCTTGCACCGGGCGCACTGCGTGGCCGACATGTAGCCCAGCATCCACTCGCGGTAACTTTCCGACCGCGACTCTTCGAGCGAGTCGCGCAGCCAGCGCAGGATGCCGTGGAAGCCGGTGCGCGGGCTTTCCGCTTTTTCCGGCCCGTACAGCAGGATTTCCTGGTGCATCTTGCGCAGCTGCTCGAACGGCAGGGCAAGGTCGATTTTGTAGCGCAGAGCGGCCAGCCCCACCAGCTTTTGCAGGTACTGCGAGCCCGCGCCGGGCCCCAGCGCGCCGTCCAGCAGCGGCTTCGACCAGTCGACGATCACCTTGGCCGGGTCGAAGTCGTAGGTGGAGCCCAGGCCGGTGCACGCGGGGCAGGCCCCGTAGGTGCTGTTGAAGGAGAACGAGCGCGGCTCGAGCTTGGGCACGTCGAGCCCGCAGTTGGGGCAGGACATGGAGGAGGAATAGAGCTGCTCCTGCGTTCCCGGCTCGGCCCCGTGCACCTGGATCAGCACCAGCCCGTTGGCCATCGCGAGTGCTTTCGCGATCGACCCTTCCAGGCGTTTGCGGTCCATGTCGGGCTTGAGCACCAGGCGATCCACCACCGCCTCGATGGTGTGGTTCTTGCGCCGCTCCAGCAGGACCGGCTCTGCGAGGTCGCGCATCTCGCCGTCGATGCGGGCACGGAAACCCTGCCCGTCCAGCTGGTCCAAAAGCTCTTTGAACTCGCCCTTGCGCCCGCGCACCACCGGGGCCATGACGACCACGCGCTCCCCGGGGGCGAGCTGCAGGACGCGCTCGGTGATTTGGTCGAGCGACTGCCGCGCGATGGGCAAGCCGCAATTGGGGCAGTGCGGCACGCCGACCGAGGCGTACAGCAGCCGCAGGTAGTCGTAAATCTCCGTGATGGTGCCGACGGTGGACCGGGGGCTGCGATTGGTGGTCTTCTGCTCGATGGAAATGGCCGGGCTCAGGCCCTCGATCGAGTCCACGTCGGGCCGTTCAAGCTGGTCGAGAAACTGACGGGCGTAGGCGGAGAGCGTCTCGACATAGCGGCGCTGCCCCTCGGCGTAGATGGTGTCGAAGGCGAGCGAGCTTTTGCCCGACCCGGACAGGCCCGTAACGACGGTGAGCGTGTTGCGGGGGATCCGGACGTTGATGTCGCGGAGATTGTGCTGCCGCGCGCCGCGGACCGTGATGTGGGTGATGGGCATGTTTGAAGCGTGACTCTCAGGATACCTTGCGCGCGATTTCGCCGGTTCGGCGAACCCTTTCGGGACAGGTTCCTGCAACAATCCTTAGAGGAAAAGCGTCAGCTCGAACGCTGTCCGGCATCGAACCTTCAGGAGATTGAACGCGCCCCATGCAAGACCTGTCGAACTCCCTCATGCTCCTTTGCGCCATCGCGGCTTCGCTCGCGTTCGGCGTCCTCGCCGCGCTCGCCGTGTGCCAGGGCGCGTTCGCGCTGTTGCGCGTTCACGCCGCCTCGGTCGCCGGTACGAAGCTCCAGAAAGCCTCGCTTACGTCCTGACTAGGGCAGCGCGGTCATGGGCTGCTCCACCGCGAAGGTTTGCCCGTTGGCGGTGGTCTCGTACACCCAGAAGCCGTGAAAGTTGCCGCGCAGCTCCGGATGGTCCTTGAGCAGCGCGGCCATCAGTGTGAGCGCATCCTTGCGGGCGGCGACCGGGTCCGCGACGGACTGCACCTTGGCATCGACCCGCAGCTCCAGGGTCCCGAGCGTGCCGTCCGGACGCAGGGCTGTCACGGCGAAGGTTTGGTCGCCGGCGGGCAGCTCCATCGGCTTCTGTCCCGGCAGCCCGGGGGGCTCCACGGCGGCGGTTTCCCGGCTCAGTTTCTGCAGGTTGTTGCTGGTGTAGAGGTCGGCCGGGCGCGCCAGATAGTCCGCCGCCTGGTCGTAGAAAAACGCGCTCCATGGCTGGCCTTTGCCCTTGAGCTCCCGTGCCTGCTGCCAGTACCAGCTTCCGGGGTGGCCCGCCATGGTGAGCGGCCGCGCGAACAAGCCCGCCAGCTGCCACTTCGCCGGGGCCGCCGGGGCCGTGTCCTCGAGCACCATCGCGAACTGCTGCGGTTCCTTGACGCCGGTCGCGTGGAGGACCGCCAGGGCGAACTTGCCCTTCGGCAGCTGACCCAGGGTGACCGTCACCAGCAGCGGCGAGCCCGCCACGCTGCAAAAGAACTGAACGTCGTCCTGCGCACCGGTTAAGTCCGAAGCGTCCAGCGCGTACAAGTTTTCGACCGTCAGGGTGGCCCCGGAGAGCTGCGGGGCGAGCGAACTCACGGTCCCGGCGATGCCGTCGAAGCCGGCGGCGACCGAGGGGATCGTCGCCGTCTTGAGCGCGGACGCGTCGCCGCGCAGGACGTCGCCGCCCAGCCGGTGCGCCGCGTCGAACAGGGCCGCGCGCGCCTCGCCCGGCAGCGCCGCGCCGGTGGTGCAGCTGACGGCGTGAGCGGTGGCCGAGCCGGACAGCGAAAGGACGAGAGAAAGAAGCAGTTTCGAGCTCACTGGGGCACCCGCGCGCGGCCTGCTACCCTCCGGCCGACACTGCTAGTCTAGACGAGAAGCGGGGTACCGGCCGATGTTCAAAATACGATGGATGGCCGTGATCGCCGGTTTGGCCTCGGGCGCGGCGGGGATGCTCGCGCAGGCGGCACGGTCGTCCGCGCCGTCGCTTTTAGACCAGCCGCCGGCCGCCCCGGTCGTCAGCTACAGCGCGGGCAAGCTGACCATTGAGGCCACCAACAGCAGTCTCCGAGCCATTCTCGACGACCTCCGTGCCCGCACCGGAGCGACGATCGAGGGTCTGGCGAAGGACGAGCGCATCTTCGGCGTGTACGGACCCGGCGCGCCGCAGGAGGTGCTGGCGGCGCTGCTCGACGACTCCGGCTACAACGTGCTGATCGCCGGGCGGCGGCCCGACGGGACCCCGCGCGAAATCGTTTTGAGCTCGCGGGCTGCGGGGAACAGCCCGGCCCCGGCGCAGACCCCCGCGCAGGGAAGCGATGAAGCGGATGACGGCAGCGACATCCCGGAGCAGCCACCCCAGCCGCAGCCCGCGCTGTTCGGCCCCAGCGGGCCTAACGGACCGGGCGGCCCGAATGGTCCGGGAAACCCGGGGCAGAACGGGCAGCCGGTCAAGACGCCCCAGCAGATCCTGGAAGAGCTGCAGCGCCTGCGGCAGACGCAGCCTCCGTCGCAGTAGGGCTACAGCGGCCCCAGTACCGGCCAGCCGTTCTTCCAGTCCACCTTCAGCAGCCACAGATACAGCGCCCCGTTCTCCGCCCGGCGCAGCGCGTGGAAGCTCAGCAGCGTCGGCTCGCCGCTGGGGCCCTGCCACACGCTGCCGCCGCCCGGCGCGAGCCAGTGCGCGTCGCTCGTCAGCAGCACGGTGCCGCCGCCGTCGAGCAGGGCGCCGCCATCCTCCGCGACGAACGGCCCATGGATGCTGCGCGAGCGGCCCACGATCTCCTGGTAGTCGTCGCCCTCGATGGGGATGGTGCAGCACACCCCCACCGACGCGAACAGGTAATACCAGCCGTCGTGCATCGCGATGGATGCGCCCTCGATCGCGCCATTCAGGCGCACCGGCTGCTGGGCCAGGTGCCAGCGCGGGCCGCCCTCGACCGGCTTGCCGGTGCGCGGGTCCAGCTCGCGCTGGAAGATGCCGCCCCAGAAGGAGCCGTAGGTGAGCCACACATGCCCGTCCGGCGCGACCGTGACGGCGGGGTCGATCGCGTTGAAATCGCCGCCTTTTTCGGACTTAAGCACCGGGCCCTGATCACGCCAGCCCGCCGGGTCGAGCGTCGCGTTGGTGGCCATGCCGATGGCTGAGTGCTGCGACCCCAGCGAGGAAACGGAGTAGTACAGCCTGTAACCGCCGCCGAAGTACGCGACCTCCGGGGCCCACAGCCCCGTGGCCGCCGGGTATCCGGCCCGTACCCAGCCGGGCAGGGCCGGGAAAACGCTGCCGCACGCGTGCCACGCGACGAGGTCGGGCGAGCAGCGCTCGACCAATGTGTCGGTCCGGTGCAGGAACGGCAGGTCCGTCGTGTAAGCGATCCAGGAGCCGTCCGCCGCGCGGATGAGGCTGGGGTCGTGGACCGGGACGACGTCGCCGCGTAGGGGGTTGAGTTCCGGCAGATCGCGGGCGGTACTCGCCGGGGTGAGCGCGGCCTGGGCGTTGACCAGCGGCTGCACCCGGGCGACGTGCGTACAGCCGGGCAGCAAAAGGAGCAACAAGAGGGCCCGACGCACGCTACTCGGCCTTCCAGCGGTACATCTCCGGCTGCGGCAGCCCGAACTGCGCCAGCACGCGGAAGCAGAACTGCCGGGCCATCTCGGTCGAATCCACCGGAACGTTGTAAAACGCCGGTATGACCGGAAAGATGACCGCGCCGGCCTCCGCCGCCAGGGTCATGTTGCGTAAATGAATTTTGTTGAACGGCGTTTCGCGCACGCACAGGATCAGCTTGCGCTGCTCCTTCAGGCACACGTCCGCGGCGCGGGTGAGCAGCGTCTGCGCCAGGCCGTGCGCCACGCTCGCCAGGGTGCCCATGCTGCACGGCAGCACGATCATGCCGTCCGACGGGTAGCTGCCGCTCGCGATATTCGCGCCTACGTCCGCGTCGGCGTGCTGCTCGATCTTTTTGGACGGCGCGCCCAGCAGCTTCTCCACGAACCGGTTGCGCCCACCCAGCCCCAGCTCCTCCGCGAAGACCCGCAGCGAGTTCTCGCTGGGGACGCAGTCGACCTTTTCGACGCGGTCGTCGCGTTCGAGCGCCAGAAGGAGCTCCCGCGCGAACACCGACCCGCTGGCCCCCGTAATGCCGACCGAGACCCTCACCGTGCTTCCAGCACGCGCGCGAAAATGGCATCCACGTTGCCCAGCTGCCGGTCCAGGTCGAAGGTCTTCGCGAGCAGGTCCGGGGAGAGACGCCCGGTGATCTCCGCGTCCCCGGCGACCAGGCCGCGAAAGTTGAGCTCTTCCTTCCAGGCGCGCATGGCGTGGGTCTGGACGAGCCGATAGGCGTCCTCGCGGGCCATGCCGGACTCCGCCAGGTCGAGCAGCAGCTGGCCCGAGAAGATAAGCCCGCCGGTGCTTTCGAGGTTGCGCAGCATGCGCTTGGGGTAGACGAGCAGGTTCTCGATCAGCCCGGCCGTCTTCGCGAGCAGGTAGTCGGTCAGAATCGTCGAGTCGGGCAGGATGACGCGCTCGACCGACGAGTGGGAGATGTCGCG
>CAXUHL010000114.1:0-9442 GCA_964250745.1 uncultured Acidobacteriaceae bacterium | reverse complement strand
GGGCGATCACGCCCGGATCCCACGCCGACTCGCCCTTGCGCCGGGGCTCCACGCTCACCTGCGTGTACCCGGCCAGCTTCAACGAGCGGGCCAGCAAAGCCCCGGCGGGCAGGCCGTCGCAGTCCGCGTCGCACAGAATGTGGAGGCGGGCGTCCTTCGCCAGCGGGGCGAGAAAGGCGTGAAACCGGGCGGGGGCGTCGTCCTGCAAGGGCATATGGGTTAGAGATGCGGTTTGGGTTGCTGCGGTCTGCGCCCTTCTATATTTAACAATACGATCGGTTTCGATTAGCGAGAGACTACTTTTCAGAACCGGCTGGCAGAAAAGCTCTTTCCGAGTATTTTGAGAAATAGTACTGGATGCTTCGTGCAGCTATGTCATACATGATCTCCGTCATTTCGGGTTCACTCCACATCGCCTCCCTGAAGTAGAAGCTTCCTCGCTGAAACTCCCCATTAGGCCCGCTGGCGAAGAGATTGGTCCGATTTAGATGGCCATACATGGCTATGGTCGAGACCCTGTCAAGAATGCTGGAATCCTCGGCAAAATCGCAGCCGTAGCCAAAGCAGACAAATGGGAAAATCGATTCAGGAAGCAAAGCCGCTTTAAGCCCAATGACATTCTTGCCGAGTCGTTCAATAGCATTCCCCTTCGCCTGCTTCTTGAGTCCTTCCCGCTTTCGCCTCTCATTTGTTCCCTGATTTTTCACTTCACTGATTAGAACCGGGAAGCGCTTGCCGCTATTATCTATCAGGAACAGCACTCCTCCGTCCGGCTTTAAGCTGCTCGTTGCGAAGTGAAAAAAGAAGTCCTCAGATGGGAAAGCCTGACGCAGAGAATGTACGATTTCGCTCAGAAGCCAGCCGCCGGAGAAGTCGAGTTCGACACCAAACCTTTCGACGATTCTCTTTTCAACTTCCATCAACGCTCGCAAGACTTCCTTCTCCTGCTGCTTTGAGGTGAGATTGAGAATCGTATCCCGTCGTAACCTTCTTAGGTTTTCGCTATTCGCCATACAGTAGCTCCATTTGTATTTCCTGTCGTTCTCTATCTATGGTTTCCGGGTGGGAGTCAATCACCTCCGCCTCGCGTGCATAAATTCCGGCAACAATCTCGTCGACACTTCTGGTGGCAGGAGTACCCGCATTAGTAGCTAAGATGAATTCCACGTTCATAGGTTTCTCTGAAAATCGTTGGCTGCTCACTCGATATCGCTTGTAAGGCCGAGAGAAAACCGCGACGTCCCCTAATGTGCAGTTTATCTCTACTAGGGTTTCAAGCGGAATCGTTCCATCCGTGCTGTAGCTGGTAAGACACCACGCGTCCGGTAAAGCATTGAGCAGCTTCCTATATGCATCAGCCGCGGCTCCCCGGTGATTGTATGCACTACGCCGAGCTGTACGCCAATCATGACGAATTGCAGACTTATCACCGTGTCCAGTAATTTTGGGCGAGAGTGCGGGCTTGTCCCAAAGAGCTACACTGTTGAGAACATGGTAATTAGACCCGTATGGATGCTGATTGTAAGGCGGGTCGATGTAAACAATTGGTTTAGCACGCGTGAAATCGGCTACTGCGGGAGCGAGAGTAGCAGCATCCTCCCGGAAAACCAAGTTTTCCCAGCCGTTGTCAAAGAAAGCCGCAGGGCGCAAGGAGAGTTCACCTCGAATTCGATAGAGGGCTGTCCGCGTCAGACCTCCCCACCCATTGTGAAAACCCTTAAACACCCCGCTTGTGTTGCTGTTGTAGGAACACTGATAAAGTAGTGGCGCCAGTACGGCCCACTTCTGTGGCTCAGACAGTAACTTGGCTTGTTCAAGGAGCATAAGCTGCTCTCGAATAGCATCAATCTTCATGCCATTCTGACGAGTGTAGAAAAGTCTGTCCTTTTTTATGTCAAAGCTTTCATCGTTATCGGGGCAAAGGTGGTTCGTAACCCATCCAGGTTTAGGCTCAAGAGCATTCAACTCCCGCAGAAATTGTTCGTACGTCTTACCGGCACCGGCCCCGAAAAGTGGTGCTTGAGACGCTTCTATGTAGCATCGATTGATGGCCTCGCTATACGGCTCCCAGTCGTTTGCGATGACTCTAAAGCCCAGACTTTTAGCATACCGGCTTACCACGCCTGTTCCCGCGAAGAGATCGATGAAATCGCGCTCCAGCGATCTCACGCCCGTGTAGTCAATTGCCGCTTTAATCAATCCAAGTAGTTTTCTCTTATTGCCTATATATGGTATGAGCTGATTAAAGACATAGCTCGACGTGTAATTCGCCGAGTCGCGAGACGGGTTCCATTCCACTTCGACCACCTCACGCAGAACTGCGACAGCGTGCTCCTGATCTGCGATCGGACCACGTCATGCTCATCATAAACGTTCTATCGGCTGCCCACGTCCGATCCATGAGCTACCCCGGCGCGATTTGAACCGCAACCCCGGATGCTACACTCCCACCCATGCCGCGCACGACCCTGCTAGCCCTGCTGCTCGCCCTCGCCCTTCTTGCGCAAGCCCCGCCCGCCAAGCACCCGATGGCCCTCGATGACCTGGCCAAGCTCCAGCTGGTCGGCAAGCCGGTGCTTTCGCCCGACGGGGCGTGGGCGGCGTACACCGTCCGGCGGGTGCTCGTGGAGGACGACAAGAACGTCACCGACCTGTGGATGGTGAGCGCGGACGGCAAGCAGGACGTGCAGCTGACCTATGACAACGAGGGCGCGAGCGACCCCCAGTGGTCCCCGGATGGGCAGTCGCTGGCCTTTCTCTCCGGGCGGCCCGGCAAGGCAAAAGACACGCAGGTGTGGGTGCTGGACCGGCGCGGCGGCGAGGCCAGGCAGGCGACCAACGTCAAGGAGCACCTGAACGACTTTCGCTGGTCGCCCGACGGGAAGCAGCTGCTGCTGACGCTTACCCCGAAAGACGAGCCGGACGACGACAAGAAGGACGGCAAGCCGAAGCCGCCGAAGCCCATCGTCCTCGACCGCTACCACTTCAAGCAGGACGTGGAAGGTTACCTGACCGACAAGCACCCGCACCTGTACCTGTTCTCGCTCGTGGACCAGAAGCTCACGCGGCTGATCCCCAAGGAAGACGACCTACTCGAGGAACACGACGCGGAGTGGTCGCCGGACGGCAAGCTCATCGCGTTTACCCGCCGCGGCGACCTGCCCGACCCGTTCCGCACCGCGAACTCCGACGTATATGTCGTCGATGCGGCACCGGGCGGGACGCCGCGCAAACTGACAACCTTCCCCGGCCCGGACGAGGGCAAGCTCGCCTGGAGCCCGGACTCCGCCCGCATTGCGTACCGTCAGGCGGTCTCGCCGACTTACTCGATCTACAACGAAATGCAGCTCGCGGTAGTAAGTGCCGCGGGCGGGCCGCCGACTGTCTTGACCTCCAAGTTGGACCGGCCCGTGAGCCCGCCTGTCTTTACCGCCGACGGCACAGCCCTGCTGACCACCGTGACCGACGACCGCGATAGCTATGTCGCGCGCGTGGCACTTACCGGCGCGGTGGAGCGGGTGACGCAAGGGCCGGGCGACGCGGCCGCGCTTTCGTCGGAGAAAGGCCATACCGTCCTGCTGTACTCGACCAACGACAAGATTTCTGAGATCTACTCGCTCGAAGGCTCGACTCTGACCCAGCTGACCCATCACAACGATGCGCTTCTCGCGACGCTGGACCTGGCGAAGACACAGGATTTGCGCGCGAAAACCAAGGACGGCAACGAGGTCCATGGGCTTCTCACTCTTCCTGCGAAGCCGGGCAAGGCACCGATGCTCTTGTTCATCCATGGCGGCCCCACCGCGCAGGACACGCACACCTTCGACGTGGAACGGCAGATGTTCGCCGCGCACGGCTACGCGGTGCTGCAGGTGAACTATCGCGGGTCCGACGGGCGCGGTTTCGCCTACTCGAACACGATCGCGGGCGACTGGGGCGACAAGGAGGTCACGGACCTGCTCGCCTCGGTGGACGCGGCGGTGGCCACGGGCACGGTCGACCCGGACAAGCTCGCGGTGGGCGGGTGGAGCTACGGCGGCATCCTGACCGACTACCTCATCGCAACCACGACGCGGTTCAAGGCCGCGTCCTCGGGCGCGGGCGTCGGCAACCTGTTCGGCTTGTACGGGGTCGACCAGTACATCCTGCAGTACGACAACGAGCTGCAGCAGCCCTGGAAGCATCCGGAGCTGTACATCAAGCTGTCGTACCCGTTCTTCCACGCCGACCGCATCAAGACACCGACCCTGTTCATGGGCGGGGACCGGGACTTCAACGTGCCGGTCGAGGGTGGCGAGCAGATGTACCAGGCGCTGCGGTCGATCGGAACCCCGGCCGAGCTGATCGTGTACCCCGGGCAGTTCCACGGGTTCACGCGGCCCTCGTTCATCCGGGACAGGTACCAGCGGTGGTTCGGGTGGTATGACAAGTATCTGGGGTTTGCGCCTCAATCCGCACCCGCCAAGTAATCGTCAGGAGCGCCCTTGATCCGTCTGCTCGCCCTTCTAGCTCTCGCAGCCGCGCCCGCGCTTGCGCAAGTGCCCGCACCGGCCACCCCCGCTGCCATGCTGGGCCAGTTCGCGCGGGACCCGCGCCAACCCATTGACCAGGCCTACACCGCCGCGATCGCCAAATACACGACCGAGCCGTACTTCAATTCGCCCCTTACGGACTACCTGCCTGCCTCCAAAACCGGAGTACCCACCCCGGTGAGCGTGTTGGGCGATGTCGCGGGCGCGCCGGACAAGCTGCCGTACGCGGAAGAGGTCTACACCTATTTCCGCGATCTCGAGAAGCACACGCCGCGGGTGAAGGTGTTCTCGATCGGCCGAACCGAGGAAGGCCGCGAGATGATTGCCGCCGCGGTCGGCGACGAGGCGCTGCTCCGGCAGATGGACGCGAACGGTGCCCGTCTGGCGAAGCTGGCGGATCCGCGCGTCGGCATCACGGACGACCAGGCGGCGGCACTGGCCAGGCAGTCCTTCCCGGTCTACTACATCACCGGCACCATCCACTCGACCGAGACCGGCGCGCCTACCGCGCTGATGGAGCTGGCCTACCGGTTGGCGGTCGACGACTCGCCTTACATCAAGTACATCCGCGAGCACATGGTCGTGCTGATCACGCCCGTTGTCGAGGTGGACGGACGCGACCGCATGGTGGACCTGTATAAGTGGCACCTGGCGCACCCGGGCGAGACTTATCCGCGCCTTCTGTACTGGGGCCATTATGTCGCGCACGACAACAACCGCGACGCGATGGCGATGACGCTGCAACTTACCCAACACGTGCTGGACACCTTTCTGGGCTTTCACGCGCAAGTTCTCCACGACTTACACGAATCCGTCCCGTTCCTGTATGACAACACGGTCGGCGACGGGCCGTACAACGCCTGGATCGACCCGCTGCTCGCGGACGAGTGGGCGGCGCTGGGCTGGAACAACGTGGGCCAGCTGCAGTCGCTCGGGCTACCGGGGGTCTTCACGCATGGCGAGTTCGATACCTGGTCGCCGGGGTATCTGATGTTTCTCGCCGGGATGCACAACGGGATTAGTCGCTTGTACGAAACCTTCGGCAACGGCGGCGCGGATACGGAAAGGCGCATCCTGGACCCGGGCCAGTACAGCCGGGCCTGGTACCGGCAGAACCCGCCGCAGGCGAGCGTGCTGTGGTCGCAGAGGGACAACAACAACTACGAGCAGGCTGGGCTCCTGACTACCTTGTCGTACTTCGCGCAGAACCGCGAACACTTCCTCGACAACTACTACGTGAAGGCGAAGCGCTCGATCGCGAAACCCGCGGCCGGCGGACCCGCCGCCTACGTGATGGCGGCGGACCCGGCTTATGCGAACCGGCAGCTGTCACTTATCCGGAGCTTACAAAAGCAGCATATCGAGATAGCGCAGCTCTCCGAGCCGGCCGCCGTCAACGTAACCGCAAGCGATGCGGCGGCGGCGAAGAACGAGAACGCGCTCCCGTCCCCGGCGGGCAAGCCCGGCGTCGCCGGGGATGTGTCCACCGTGCGCACGACCTTTCCCGCGGGATCGTATGTGGTCCGCATGGACCAGCCTTACTCCCGCGCGGCGGACGCCTTGCTGGACCGGCAGTACTGGGCGCCCGAAGACCAGCAGAAAACGCCCTACGACGACACAGCGTGGTCGTTCTCGCTCCTGTTCAACGCGAAGGTCACGCGCGTGACCGACCCGGCGATCCTGCAAGCGAAGATGCAGCCGCTCACCCCGGACCAGCTGCCAAAAATCGACCCAGGCCCGGCCAAGCAGTACCCGCGCATCGCCGTCATGCACACCTGGCTCGCTACCCAGACCGAGGGCTGGTGGCGCCAGGCCTTCGACTCGCTCGGCATCCCGTACACGTATATCAGCACGCAAACCGCCGCCGCCGAGGCCGACCTTCACGCCAGATACGACGTGATCCTGTTCGCCCCGGTGACCGGTCACAGCTCCGCACAGCAGATCGTCGATGGCCTGCCAATGTACGGGAGCCCGCAGCCTTGGCAGGCGACCGCGCTCACGCCGAACTTTGCCCACACCGACGAGTCCCCGGACATGCGGCCCGGCCTGGGGGAGGCGGGCGTGGCGCACCTGCGCGGCTTCGTCGAGAGCGGGGGTCTTCTGGTGACAAGCGAGGACTCCGCCGAGTTCGCCATCGCGGCCGGCCTCGCGCCGGGCGTGTCCATTGCGCCGACCGACAAGGTCAAGCTTACCGGGTCCATCGTGGGCGCGGTGCCGGTGAGCACGGCGTCCCCTGTCCTGAGCGGCTACGCGGGCACGCTGCCGGTGTACTCCGAGGCCGGCCTGGCCTTCAACGTCAGTAGCCTGACGCAAGGCGGCCGCACCCTGCCGACCGAGAGCGAGACCCACCGGGTAACCGGCCGCGGCGGCCCCATCGACGAGGACCAGCCGGAGGATCGCACGCCGGAGACGCGGCCCAAGCTGCCCAACCCGAAGCCCTGGGAAGCCACCCCGCTCAACGAGGAGCAGGCCCGCAACAACCCCTTCGTCATCCCGCCGTCGGACCGCCCGGAGGTTCTGCTGCGCTTCAATGAAGCCAAGCAGCTGCTGCTCTCGGGCCTGCTCGAGAACCCGGCTCAGCTGGCCGAGCGGGCCGCCGTGGTGGACGCCCACCTGGGCCGGGGCAACACGCTCCTATTCGCGATCAATCCGATCTGGCGCGGCGAAACCATCGGCTCCTACGCGCTCGTGACCAATGCGATCCTCAACTGGGACCGCCTCAGCCGCGTCGGGGCGCACTGAGCCAAGTGCACGCGGCCCTGCTCGCCATCGCGGCCCTTTCCATCGGGCTCATGCTCCTGCGCCCGCGCCGCTGGCCGGAAGTGGTTTGGGCCGGCTCGGGGGCGGTCCTGCTCGTGGTGCTGCGGCTCGTCCCGCTCAGGCTCGCGGGGCGGGCGGTCGCGGAGGGCACGGACGTCTATTTGTTCCTGATCGGCATGATGCTTCTGTCGGAGCTGGCGCGGGCGCACGGGGTGTTCGACTGGGTAGCGGCGCAGGCGGTCCGGCGCGCGCGCGGGTCGCCGGCCAGGCTGTTCACGCTGGTCTACGGCATCGGTACCCTGGTCACGGTGTTTCTGTCGAACGACGCCACCGCCGTCGTCCTGACCCCGGCGGTGTTGGCCGTGGCGAAGCAGGCCAAAACGGAGCCGCGCCCGCACCTGTTCGCCTGCGCGCTCATCGCGAACGCCGCGTCGTTCGTGCTGCCCATTTCGAACCCGGCGAACCTGGTCGTGTTCCACGCAGGCCTGCCGCCGCTCGGGGCCTGGCTGCGGGCGTTCGCGCTGCCGTCGCTGGCCTCCGTGGCGGTCACCTATCTCGTGCTCAGGCTGCTGTTCCGCAAGCAGCTTGAGGGGCAGGTCGAAGGCAGCGCCGAACCGGCGCCGCTGCGGCCGGAAAGCAAGCTGGTGCTGGGCGGGTTGGTGCTGGTCATCGCCGCGCTGCTCGCGGCGTCCGCGCTGCACAGGGATTTGGGCCTGCCCACCTGCCTGGCCGCGCTCGCGGTCACCGGCTTCGTCTCCTGGCGGGCCAAGGCCAACCCGCTCGACCTCGCAAAGCACATCTCGTGGTCGACCCTCGCGTTGGTGGCTGCGCTGTTCGTGCTGGTGGATGGAGTGGAAAGCGCGGGCGCGCTCGCCGTTACGGGCGCGGCCCTGCGCTGGGCCGCCGGCCTACCCATCGCGGCGGGGGCATTCCTTGCCGCCGGCGCGGTCGGTGCGGCGAACAACCTGGTCAACAACCTACCGCTCGGACTGCTGGCCGGGGCCACACTCCACGCCGCCCACCCGAGCGATGTGCTGACGAACGCGGTCCTGATCGGCGTCGACCTCGGCCCCAACCTGTCCGTCACCGGCTCGCTCGCGACGATCTTGTGGCTGCTCGCGCTCCGCCGCGAGGACGTCCACGTCTCCGCGCTGGACTTCCTGAAAGTCGGCGCGGTCGCCATGCCCGCGGCGCTCGCGGCTGCCGTTGGAGCAGCCCTGCTCACGCACTAAGGAGAACCCGTCATGAAAACGTCCCTGGTCTTTCCGTTCATCATCCTGGGCGGCGCGCTGCAGGCCTGCGGCGCCGCCATGAACGGCCAGCTCAAGCACTCGCTCGTCAACCCCTACCTGGCCTCGACTGTATCCTTCGCGCTGATCACGTTCCTCTTCGCGGGCCTGTTTCTCGTCTTTCCCAACCCGCTGCCGACGGCCCGCGACGTCGCCGGCCTGCCCTGGTGGGCGGTCGTCGGCGGGCTCGTCGGGGCGGTGCAGGTGTACGCCGGGCTCACGCAGGTCAACAAAATCGGCGCGGGGCCGTTCATGGGCTTTACCGTGATGGCCTCACTGCTCGCCTCGCTCGCCATCGACCACTACGGCTGGTTCCGCATGGACCAGCACGCCATGAGCTGGCCGCGCGCGCTGGGCGGGGCACTGCTGATCGCGGGCGTGGCGCTCATCGCGAAGTTCTAGACCCGGGGGGATTCAAAGCCGCACCAGCACAGCGCTTGCCGCCGGCAGCTCCAGCTTGGCGAGCGACGCGGGCCCGCTCGCGCCCAGTCGCCATACCTCGCCCGGCTCGCGCGGGCCGGTCCCGAATGCGACCCCCGTCTTGCTCTCGAGCGCGGGCCCGGTCAGCCGGACGACCTCTGCCTTGCCCCCCTTCATCCCGCGCACCGCCAGCTCCAGCGGCTCGGCGTCCTTGTTGAAGAAGGCGAGGAGCCCCGGCGCTGCGTAGGCGGTTACATTGGCCCCCGCGGGCAGGCCGGACAGCTCCGCGCGCACCAGCCTGGCCCCGGCGAACTGCGCGGCCAGCCACATGCCGTAGAAGGCCGGCCGCGCGGAGGAGCGCCCATTCTTGCCGGTCGCGATGGGCGTGTACACTCCCACGCCGCCGCCGGGCAGGTTGACCCCGGCCACCCCGCGCGCGGC
>CAXUHL010000113.1:0-9674 GCA_964250745.1 uncultured Acidobacteriaceae bacterium | reverse complement strand
GCCCAGGCCGCGTCGGTTTCGAGCAGCCGCGCAAGCGCCTCGGCCGCATCGGGTACGAAGACGAACTCATGCGGCCGGTCCACCGGCGCGAGCACCTGGGCCGCCCCGCCGCGCTTGGCCGCCTGAAAGGCGCTCCACAGATGGCTCGCCTCGACCAGCGGCCCGTACAGGTCGGCGACGCGAAGGACACCGGTCGCGAACGTACCGGGCACGTGCGCGGCCAGCACGCGGTTTTCCTGGTCGCGCCGGATGCGTCCTTTCACCGTCTTCGGCGAGCGCGGGTGCTGCTCGCCGACGCGGTCGCCGAACGGCTCGCTGTAGCTCCAGTTTTGGCTCATCAGCAGAAAGCGCCCGGCCCCGGCCTCGCGGGCGCCGCGCAGCGCTTTCTCGATCATCGGCAGATGGTCTTTGAACTTCCACAAAGCCATGCCCACCAGGTAGACCACGGCGGACGCGCCCCGGCAGGCATCGCGAAAGCTGCCCTTATCCTCGATATCCCACTGGAAGTGCTCGCACAGCGGGTCACCATGGAAGCGGACTTGCAGACCCAGGAAGGAGCGGCCGACGACACGGTAAGGCACACCGCGCGCGCCGAGGATAGGCGCGAGCGCGCGGCCGACCGCGCCGTTCGCGCCCAGAATCGCAACTCTGCCGGGGACTGCCATCAAGCTCTACGCTAACGGCGGCGGCGCGCACCGGCAAGCCCGCGGTTACTCTGTCGTTATGTTCCTGCGCAAGCTCCGCGTCACGACTGACGAAGGCCACCCCGTTCCTTCTGCCTGGCTCGACAGCTTTTGCATGCGCAACTTCACCAATGCGGCGGTGTTCGACGACACCCTGCCTGCCGGAGGCGGCCTTCTGGAAGCCGGGCTGCGCGTGCCCTTGCCGGCGCTCACCGCGGCCATGGAGGCATGGTTCCGCCGCAAGGGCTGGCTTGCCCCCGAGGCGCGTTTGCACGTCGAGGCGCTCGCGCATCCTACCGAGTGTTAACCCGGGAGGAACGCCCTGTATGCAACTGTTTACCCTGCGCCGTCTGCTGGTCGACGAGCTCGAAGAAGCCTATCGCGCGGAGCAATTCGCCCAGGAAGCCCTGCCCCGCATGGAAAAAGGTGCCGCGAACGCGGAGCTCAAGCGGGTCTTCAAGGAGGAAGCGGCGCGGAACGCGGAGCAGCTCAAGCGCCTGGAAGCTGTGTTTTCACTCCTCAAGGAAAGCCCGCGCGGCGGCCACGCGAAGAGCGTCAAGATTCTCCTGAGCGAGTTCGAGGACCGCATGGGCGACGGAGGCGACCCGCCCGTGGTCGACGCCGCCCTGATCGCGGCGGGGAGGCGCATCCAGCACTGGGGCATTGCAACTTATGGGGCAAACCACGCCGTCGCGCAGCGGCTCCAGATCGACAAGGTTGCCGCGCTGCTCGAGCAGACGCTCGCGGAAAAGCGGACGACGGACGACCGGCTGGCGCAGCTGGCGATGGAGATCCCGCTTAAGGGCCACGACGAGGGCGGCGTGCCTGCGTCCTGATTCGCGCCAAGGCAAAGCGGGAAAACTTCCGGAAGCCTTTGCACATCCGAGGGACAGCTACACACACGCGGACGGGCGGAGAACCGCCCCCGCCGAGGAGAACCCATGTTTCTGATCATCGCCGCCGTTTTGGTGCTCGCCTGGATCGGCGGCTTCGCCGTCTTCCACATCGCCAGCTTCGGCATCCACATCCTGCTCATCCTGGCGGTACTGTCGCTGATCGGTCACTTCGTGCGCGGCGCCCGCGCCTGAGAGCGAATTGAGGGTCATCCTGAGGGGTTTGCAAAGTCGGACCGGGGCAAGATCCGGGTCATCCTGAGCGCAGCGAAGGATCTGCTTTGCTGTCACGGCGCGCGAAAGCAGGTCCTTGCTCGCTTTGCTCGTCAGGATGACCCTGAGTTTCAGAGTCAGTAAAGGCAGAAACGAACTTTGCACACACCGCCTGAGGGGTGAAGCGACAACGGATCTGTTTTCGCGGTGGAACGCCAACAAAGCAGGTCTTTTGGCGCGAACCGCCGCCGCTACGCTCACAATTACCCTACTTGCCTTGGTGCCCGGCCGTCACCCGGTCGAGCTACTCGTCGTAATGCAACAGGCTGAACACGTCATTTCCGGGAAAGCGTTCGCGGCCTTTCAGGAAGTCCAACTCTACCGCGAATGCCAAACCGGCCACCGCGCCGCCAAGTTGCTCGACCAGCGACAAGGTCGCTTCCATGGTCCCGCCGGTGGCGAGCAGGTCGTCGACCAGCAGCACCTTCTGCCCCGGCTCGATTGCGTCCCGGTGCAGCTCCAAAGTGTCCGACCCGTACTCCAGGTCGTAGCTCACGCTCACCACCTCGGACGGCAGCTTCTTCGGCTTGCGCACCGGGACGAATCCGGCATTGAGCCTGTAGGCGAGCGCCGGGCCGAAGATGAAGCCGCGGGCCTCGATGCCGAGCACCACATCTACCTTGTCCCCCTCGTAGTGCGATGCCAGGCCATCGATCAGCCCGGCCAGGCCGCGCCGGTCCTTAAGCAGGGTGGTGATGTCGTAGAACAGGATTCCGGGCTTGGGGAAGTCGGGAACGGTGCGGACCAAACTCTTCAAAAACCGGCTCTCGTCCGGTTGTGCGATGGGCATTCGGGTTACCAGGCTCCTTCGATGGTGAATGCTTCGAGCATACCGGCTTCCTCCGGCGTCAGCGCGTGCTCCCCCACCCGATCGACCCGCGACCCGCGCGGGCCCCGCTCCAGCATCGATCGCAGCTGCCGCAGTTGTTCCACCGTGCCCGCCGCCTGGACCTCCACCGCGCCGCCCTCGGTATTGCGCACCTTGCCCCGCAGCCCAAGCGCCGAGGCTTCCCGGTGCACATACCACCGGAATCCCACGCCCTGCACCCGACCCTCCACGCAGTATTGCCTGCCTGTTTCCTTCTCCGTCATGGCTTTATTTTCACAATCTTTCGGACAAATAGCGATTCGCGCCACGGCCGCGCGGCGTCGAACCTTAAGGGAACATGAAGGAGAAAGCATGCAAGACGATCGGGAACAAGCGGGAGTGTCAAGGAGGTTGTTTGTCGGCGCGGCCACGGCGGCCGGCGTCGGGATGGCCGCGCTGAACGCCTGGGGGCAGACGCGCACCGAGTCGCTGGCGGGCCGAACGGGCGACAACGCGAGCAACCCGGGCGAGGAGAACAAGCCGCTGCTCGACGAGAATCCGAACTCCAACGAGCCGCCCTTTACCGACCATGGGGACGTAGGCGCGTTGTGGTACTCCTTCGACCTGACGAAGAAGCGCCTGGAGGGCGGCGGATGGACCCACCAGGTCACCGAGCGCGAGCTGCCTACCTCGACCGAGCTGGCGGGGGTCAACATGCGGCTCACTTCCGGGTCCTTTCGCGAGCTGCACTGGCACACGGCCAACGAGTGGGCCTACATGATCACGGGCGAGGCGCGCGTCTCGCTGCTCCAGCCCGACGGCAAGATGTTTATCGACGATGTGAAGGCAGGCGATCTCTGGTACTTTCCCGCCGGCTTTCCGCACTCCATCCAGGGCATCGGCAAGGACGGCTGCGAGTTCCTGCTGGTCTTCGACGACGGAAAGTTTTCCGAGGACGATACGTTTCTGCTGTCGGACTGGCTGGCGCACACGCCGCCCGAGGTCGTCCAGAAGAACATGGGCTGGACCCGTGCGGAGTGGGACAAGCTGCCGCCGTCCGAGCTCTACATCTTCAAGGCGCCCCTGCCCGGCCCGCTCGAGGGCGACAAGCAGTTTCTCGGCGAGCACCTGGAAACCGAGACCAAGTACACGCTTAAGCTGAGCGAGATGCAGCCGACCAAGAAGTTCACGGGCGGCGAGGTCCACGTCGTGGACTCCGCAACCAACTTTCCCATCTCGAAGAACGTGGCGGCCGCCGTGGTCCGGGTCAAGCCCGGCGGCTTGCGCGAGCTGCACTGGCACCCGGTCGGGTCCGAGTGGCAGTTCTATCTCCAGGGCAAGGCCCGTATGACTGTCTTCAAGCCGGGGGCCAAGGCGCGCACCATGGACTTCAACGCGAACGACGTGGGCTATGTGAGCACCATGGCCGGTCACTACATCGAGAACACCGGCAAGGAAGACCTGGTCTTCCTGGAAATGTTCCGCGCGCCGAAGTTCGAGGATGTTTCCCTCAATAACTGGATCGCGCGGATGCCTCCGTCGATGGCCGAGGCGCACCTGAAGCTGAGCGCGGCGGCCATCCGCAAAGTGCCTCAGGAGAAGAGCGAAGTGCTGCCGGCGTAGATCTCACTCGCCGAGCTCGGACTGCGCCAGAACGAGCGAGCGGATGGTGTTGGGGTCGGCTTTCTCGCCGAACTTCTGCACCGCCGCCAACGCGTCCTTAAGTGCGGGGGCGAGCGCCGCGCGCTCCGAATGGCCGAAGCGCCGCACCGCGTTCAGCAGCGCGACCGAGGCGTGAAAAAACACGAACGGCTGCTCGGCGCGCATGCGCTCCACCAGCCAGGGGACCGCCCGCATTTCCGGCTTCATCTGGAGGATGCAGATGGCCGCCAGACGCTTGCCGGGGGTATCGGCGGCCATCCACTCGTCGAGGTACAGGTCGGCCGCGAGCGCGAGGGTGCGCATCTTCGCGACCACCGCGTTCATGGCGCGGGTGCGGTCCGGCCCGGCATGGCGGGAGGCGCGCACGGTCTCGTACTCCTGCGCGAAGCCCAGCATGCGCGTCTTGATCGCTGCCTCGGCGGCCTTGCGCAGGGTGGAGTTGGGAGCCGACTCGAGCAGGGAACGGACGCCGGTGGCGGCGCGCAGTTCAGTGGGCGGAATGGTGGCGGCGGCCTGGGTGGCGGCATTCGCGGTCGGCTCGGCGGAGGCGGTAACCGGCGCGGGCGCGACCACCGGCAGCACCATCGCCGCGGTCTCCGAGCGGGAAAGCTGCTGCTGCATGTCCCGGTCGAACTCGATCTGCCAGATCTTGAACCGGGTAGAGCCCTCCGCGACCCCGACCGCGGCCTTCAGCAGCTCGCCCGCGGGCTCGCGAAACCACCACAGGATCAGCCCGATCAGCACGGGCCAGACCAACGCCGAGCAGATGGCCGCGACGGCCGCGAGGGTTCCCGGAAGGTCGCTGCGCGCGGCGACGGGTTCGACGAGGGCGAGTATCACGCGCCCGTTCGCCCCTGCGGGGGCAGGAAACCCGCGAGTACCCAGGGCAACGCGAGCAGCAGCAGCCCGAGCGCCGCGAGAACGAGGCTTGCCGGCCAAAGCGCGAGATAGATTTGCGTGAGCGCGGGCGCGGGCATATACCCCAGCTGCTGCGAGAGCAGGACGGAGACCAGGATCGCGAGACCGACCCCGAGAGTGACACCGCCCGCAATGCGGACGCGCTTGAAGCCCTGCTGCCAGTGCATGGGGGCATGGTAGCCCGGGCCGGGCGGGGTGGCAAGAGTACCGACGGGTCAGAGCGCGAGTTGGAACCTGAATATGCCGGCAGTGCCCTAAGAAAGCGCGTTGTTGAGCTTTGACTCAAGCGCGAACCCTTATGCTGGCCGTTACTATTCGAGTATGAGTCTGTCGAAGTCAGGCGAGGCGCTCGGGGGTATCCGCAAGCTGCTCCAGGACGTCATCCCCCCGAAGCTGTCGGGTATCAAGGCCCAGCTTGGCGCTCTTCATAAAAGCGTAGGCCTGCTTCGCGACAAAATGAAAGCTCAGGAAGCCCGGCTCGCGAGGGTCGTCGAGATTGCCGTGAATAAGCCTTTGTTGCCATGCGCCTGGGCTGAGTCGGAGAATCGGGCCGCCGGGGCCGAACGCCGCATGGCGGAAATGGCGAGGCGCTTGGAGCAAAGTCCAGGTACCGCGCCATTTGCCAAGCAGTAGCCGCCCGCTTACGCCCGCGACAGATACACCCCTTCGGCCGTGTCCACGCGAATTTTCTCCCCTTCGTTGATGAACGGCGGCACCTGCACCGTGAGCCCCGTTTCCAGCGTCGCCGGCTTGGTGACCGACGACGCAGTCGCGGACTTGAGCCCCGGCTCGGTGTTCACCACCGTCAGCTCCACGGTTTGCGGCAGCTCAATACCTACCGGCTTGCCGTCGAACAGCGACAGCGTGATCTGCAGGTTCGAGGTCAGGAACTCGACGGCGTCGCCCAGCGTGTCGCGCTTCAGATTGGTCTGCTCGTAGGTCTTGGTATCCATGAAGTAGTAGTCGTCGCCGTCGTTGTACAGGAACTCCATCGGGATTTCGTCGACGACGACCTTCTCGATCGGGTCGGGCGAGCGGAAGCGGTGCTCGAACATGGACCCGGTGCGCAGGTTGCGCAGCTTGGCTTGAATAAAGGCGCGCAGGTTGCCGGGGGTCCGGTGCTCCACCGCGAAGACGGTGTGCAGCTCGTTGTTGAACTTGATGATCATGCCCGGGCGCATCTGGGTGGCGGGGATCGCCATAAAGGGGAAACTCCTTGTGTTTAGGGTCGGCTCCCCGATTCTAGCTCACGAGCCCGCCCCGAAAATCTTTCCGAAAAAATGGCGAATGGAACCGAAAAAGCCGCGCCTCGGCGGAGCGTCCACTCCCTTTTCCGGCTGCACGATGCCATCGCTTTGCGGCGCAATCGGGGGCGTCGCGGACGACAACGTGGCAGTGACCTGCGCATGGGGCTGTCCCGGCGGCACAGCCGGGCCTTCCGGCTTTGGCGGGGCTTCGAGGCCCGCGCTTACCGCAATGGGAAAGGCGGTATCGGCAGGCGTCGAGGACGGCCCGCCTTTTCCGGCGACCGGCGTTTCCGGGACCGGGCAGCCGCAGGGCTCGCGCTCGTTGTCCACCACATCCCTGAGCGCGCCATGGACAAACAACACGCGCTGGCCCGGCTGCACCCGATACGCGCCCCCTTCGAGCAAGCTGCTTGCGAGCACGTACGGGGCGTTCGCGCCACCGTTGTCGATGCATGTGTCACCCTGCTCGTTTACCCTCATCTTCAGGTTGGCTTCTCCAGGGCCCGAGATTAACAACCGGAAATCAGGCGTGAGAACGATGTCGGCATAGGCGCCCGGCGTGTAGTGCGCTTCGAATGCACCACGATTGATCGAAAAAAGGAGGCCGGCATCGTCCGAACGCCCCGAACCCTGCGCGGCGCTTCGTGCGATCTGCATCCTTGTCGAAGCGCAAATCTGGAGGTTGCCGCCCCGTGTTAGTGTCAACACGGCCGGTTTCGCGCCGGCTGTCACTTCACCGTTGTTCTCAAGAAAAGCGCGTCCTTCGCGAAAGGAGAGCTCCCCGTGCAGCGTTACATTCTCAGCCGGGAGAGAAGCCACCGAGCGATCCTTAGGTTGGACCTGCTGCGCCGTGGCGGCCGGCGGAGAAAGTGCCGAGCTGAGAGCGAAACCCAAAAGTACAAACCGCATACAAACCATTAGACGACAAGGACGGTAAATCCGCCCTGTTCCGCAGAAACGCTCCCTTTGCAAAGGACTATCCGGGCCTGCTGCCCCGCGATCGGCCGATCAGGCCTCCGAAGCCGACGCCTGATCGCAGCCCGCAAAACTTCTGGGCACCTGGATTACTCTCGCAAGGGCCTTGAAGAAGCGGAGGTGGTTATAGCGGCTCCCGCCTCACCGGCATCGGAAGGAGGCGTGAAGCCCTGCGCGTCCCGCTCGGGGTATACGTCCACGAGCCTGCGCGCGGGGTCGTCCTGCTCGGGGGAAGCAGTGCCTCTTCTTGCGTTCGACCCCGCCGCGCGGCTTGTTCTCCGAGCTGGACGCACTTCTCCGGGTACCTCGGCTGCCGGCAGCGCTCGCGCGGGTTTGCGTGTGCTTTGTACGTTTGCGCCCGTCTCCTTCGGAAGAGCCGTGCCGTTCTTAGTGGACTGCTGCGCAGCCTGGCGAACCAGCTGCCGCACCTCGCGCAATAACAGTTGCGCTTCGCCGGTAGCGGGCGCCGCTGCATCTTTTACATCCTCGGCCGCCCACAGCAGCTTTTGTAATTTCTTTCTCGCTAGAACAAACAGCGCGATGAAAAAAGCTGCCTGAATAGCCAGGCTGAGCGTGATGGTAAAAGCAACGGCGAAGATCATGATTAAGACATCGGTTTCCAGCCACGAATCCATACCCCGCACTTTATGGGAAGGATGAGGAAAGAGCGCGAAAATCGGCTGCCGCGCCTGCGGATGCGTCAGGCGTTTTATCATTAAAGCAAACCTGGTTACCAGTGTCGGGCGTGTTGAAGGTACTCTCGTTATCGCCGATCCTCTTTGTAAGCCTGACCTCGGAACGTTACCAACTTGAGCCCGCCCGGTCCCGATCGCCGGCCGCAATGGTTCGCCGGGAAAGTCCGACAAGGCCGCGGCGAGGTGTCCGGTATCCGTCTGGAGCTGCGGTGCATCCTCGCTTGCCGCCGCGCAGCCGCATATCTGCGCCGTGCCTTCTGTCATCTTGTCCAGGGCACCGTGCAAAAACAACACGTGCTGTCCGGGGCGGAGGCGGCGCACCTGTCCGGTCGCCATGCTTTTCGCAGTCAGAAAGGGGGCATTTCGTCCGCCATTGTCCACGCATGCGGTGCCGCTTGCATCGCTACTTACCTTGAAGTCGGCTTGTCCCGGGCCGGAGATGAGAAATTGCAGCCCGCCCATGACGAGTACATCCGGGTAGATACCGGCTTTGTATCTTGCCTCCAGCCCCCGATGGTCGAGCGAGAGCGCCAGCCCGGCATCGCTGGCCGCTCCTTCCGTTCGTGCACTTGCATCCCTTGCCAGACGCAGGCTTGAATGGGCGCAAAGCAGGAGGCTGCCTCCGCGTTGCAGCTCCAACGAGGCAGGCTTTTTGGCGGTAGTGATGCCCGCATGCTCGCTAAGAGTAGCGCGTCCATGGACCAGGCCCGTCGCACCCTGGAGCGAAACGCCTGCTACCGGGACCGAAGCCAGCGCCGGAGCAGTGCTGGCCGGAGCGAGCTGCCGCGCGCCGGCGAAAGCGGGCCATGCCATGCAGCAGATGAACAGGAGAAAAGACCGCATGCTGCCTATTAAAGCCCGAACGGCGGCCAAAATCCTAAGCTGGATGGTAGAGCTCACGGGACAGGGCCAGAATGCGAGGGCGTCTGAGGCCATACCTGAAGGCACAAACGTCTCAAAGCGCGAGAAAGTTCCCGACCAGGCGCTTGCCGTCCACCGTCAGCGCGCTTTCAGGGTGGAACTGCACGCCTTCGACCGGGTGCTCGCGGTGGCGCAGGCCCATGATCGTGCCGTCGGCCGTGCGGGCTGAAATCTCCAGCTCTTTAGGAAGGTTCTCTTCGGCGACGATCAGCGAGTGATAGCGTGTGCAGGTCATCGGGCTCGCGATGCCCGAAAAGATGGTGCGACCGTCGTGCGCCACTTCGCTTGTCTTGCCGTGCATCAGCTTGGGCGCGCGCACCACCTGCCCGCCGAACGCCGCCCCCAGCGCCTGGTGCCCCAGGCACACGCCCAGGATCGGCACCCGCCCCGTGAATCGCCGGATCAGCTCGATCGAGATGCCCGCCTCCTGCGGCGTGCACGGTCCGGGCGAGAGCAGGATCCGCTCCGGGGCCAGTGCTTCCACCTCGTCCACGGTCAGCTCGTCGTTGCGCCGGATGACCATCGCCGCCCCCAGCTCGCCCATGTACTGGACCAGGTTGTAGGTGAACGAGTCGTAGTTGTCGAGGACGAAGACCATG
>CAXUHL010000112.1:0-9735 GCA_964250745.1 uncultured Acidobacteriaceae bacterium | reverse complement strand
CCGCTTCATAACCTTGCTGAAGGCTTTCTTGCCGTCCGTCCGGTGCCGCTCCGGCGCGGGCCGGCTTGCGCTTGCGTTTTCGCTTCCGATTCTCACAGATGCCTCCGCCTGCTCAGGTACATCCCATTGCCGATCTCGTCCAGTTCCAGCTCTTCCCGGTACGCCAGCTCGGCCAGGTACGCCTTTTCCGCCCGTTCCCGGTGCTTTTCAAGCTGCTCCACCTCGCGGCGCACTCCGTCGAGCTCCGCCCTGGCACCCTGCGCGGCCGCTTCGGCTTCCTCGACGAAAAGTTCCTGCGACAGAACGCCCGCGTGCCCGGCCTGCATGTCCACCTGCAGGCCCATCAGCCGGCCCGTGCGGCAGGCGAGCCGCGGGCCGGCGTCGGCCTTGCCGGAGGCGCGCTCCCCCCGCTTGACCCGGTACAGCGCCTCGGCACGGGCGAGTTCCTCGCGCAGCTCCGCCATCGTCCGCCGCTCCCGCGCGAGCTCGGCCTCGCGCTCCCGCAGCGCCTCCTCGGCGTGCTCCCGGCGCTCCCGCTTGCGGTCGAGCAGGATTTGCAGACGAAATTGGAAGCCAATCACCCGTCAGCCTCCGAACATCCCGCACAGGGCCGCGATAGACTCCTCGCGGGGCTGGCCCTCATCGGTGGCCTGCCGCAGAAAGCTCTGAATCGCGTCGATCCGCTCGATCGCCTCGTCGGTACGCGGGTCCGACCCGGCCTGGTACGCGCCGAGCGAGATGAGATCCTTTTGCCGGTTGTAGGTGGCCAGCACGCCGCGCATCGCCGAGGCCGCGGCGCGGTGCTCTTTCGTGCTCACCGCGCTCATCACGCGGCTCACGCTGTCGAGCACGGAGATGGCCGGGTAGTGCCCGGCGGCGGCCAGCTCGCGCGACATTACGATGTGCCCGTCGAGGATGGACCGGACCTCGTCGGCGACCGGCTCGTTCATGTCGTCGCCCGCGACCAACACGGTGTAGAACGCGGTGATGGACCCCTTGTCGGAGTTGCCCGCGCGCTCCAGCAGCTTGGGCAGCTCCGCGAAGACGGAAGGCGTATAGCCCGCGCGTGCCGGCGGCTCCCCGCAGGCCAGGCCCACCTCGCGCTGTGCCCGTGCGAACCGCGTCACCGAATCCATCATGAGCATCACCTTCTTACCGCGGTTGCGGAAGTACTCCGCGATGGCGGTACCCACGTAGGCCGCCTTGAGGCGCACCAGCGAGGGCTCGTTGGAGGTGGCGCACACGATCACCGACCGCCGCAGCCCTTCCGGGCCCAGATCCTGCTCCAGGAAGTCCCGCACCTCGCGGCCGCGCTCGCCCACCAGCGTGATCACGTTGACCTCCGCCTCGGTGTTGCGCGCGATCATGCCGAGCAGCGTGCTCTTGCCCACGCCCGCCGCCGCGAACAGGCCGATGCGCTGCCCTTCGCCGCAGGCCAGCAGCGCGTCGATGGCGCGCACGCCGATCGAAATGGGTTGGTTGACCCGGTTGCGGTGCATGGGGTCTGGCGCTTCCTGGTACACCGCGTACTCCTCGTCGACCGGCAGCGGCCCTTTCACGTCGGCGTCCATGGGCTCGCCCAGGCCGTTCAACACCCGGCCCAGCAACCCGTCGCCCACCCGCACGCTCAGGCAGCCGCCCGTGGCCACCACCTCGCTTTGCGGGCCGATGTCCACCAAGGGCCCCAGCGGCATCAGGAGCACGTCGCCGCCCTCGAAGCCGACAACCTCGGCCTTGACCGAGGTCTGGGCGCGCGGATTCCGGATCAGGCACAGCTCGCCGATCCACGCGTCGGGCACGGTCGCGCGGATCACCAGGCCGACCAGCGCCTTGACCCGGCCTTTGATCTCGAGCAGCGTTGTCCCGTCGAGTCCGGCGAGGTAGCGGTCCAGCTCGAACTCAGCTGCGGCTTGCATGGGCCCTCCGCAGCAGCGCCTTTTCCATCGCCGCCATTTGCGTGCCGAGCCGCGCGTCCACGCTGCCGATCTCGGTTTCCACGATGCAGCCGCCAGGCTCCACCGCGTCCAGTGTCGTGACGACGGCCCCGTCCAGCCCCTCGATCGTGCCGAGGTTGGCGCGCACCCAATCCTCCTCCGAGGGGTGGACCTTGAGCGTGAGCCTGCGGCCGGCCGCCGAAGCCTTGACCGCCTTGCGCGCCTGCCGGAGCACGGTGCCGGGGTCGGCCTCCGCGGCCGCGCCCACGATCTGCGCGGCGGCGGCGACGGCCAGCTTTACCAGCTCCCCCTCGTTGCGGCGCAGGTACTCGTCCCGACCGTGCCAGGCCTCCGCCAGCGCCTCGTTCCACTGCGCGAGCCCGGCCGCGTAGCCTTGTTCCTCGCTCGCGGTGAACCGCTCGGCCCGTTCCCGTTCCGCCTCGGCCAGCAACTCCGCGGCGCGGCGCTCGGCCCTCGCCACGATGCCCATGGCCTCGGCCGAGGCGTCGCGCAGCTCGCGGGCGATCTTCGGGGCGGTTCTGGGTACGATCGCGCTGCCCGCTCCGGCTCGGATTACGTTTCCACTCAGCATGAGGCTCCTGTTAAAACGGCCGGGCGAGCCACGCGGCCAGCTCCGGTGCGATCAAACCCAGCTCCATGCCGCTTCGCTCCGCGGCCGCCTGCCGCTGTCGGGCGATCTGTTCCAAACGAAGCGTCCGGAGACGCTGCCCGGCGTTCGGGATGCCGATTTCATCCAGCGCTGCCTCCACCCCGGCTCGGTCCTCCGGCGGCAGCAGGGCCAGCAGAGCATCGACCGGCGTGTCCTCCCGGAGGCGCATTGCGAGGGCCAGCACGAGCGCGTCCACTGCTCAGGCCTTCGCGACCGCGGCATCAAGGGCCCCGCCCTGAGCCTGGGCCAGCTGCCGTTCGAGCGTCTTGATCCTGAACTTGCGCCGCTGGCTGAGCAGCAGAACCAGAATCGCAAGCACCGTCGTGAAGCCGGACAAAGCCAAACCGCCCCCGTTGAGCCATGCGGCCTTGGTCCACGGCCCGTATCTCTCGACCGGAATAGGCACCACCACAAGCTTCTTGAACACCACCGCCACATCGTTCGGCGCGAGCCCTTCGACGCCCTTGGCCACCAGACTGCGGACCTCCGCCTCGCTGAGCGGTTCGCGCTCGCCCTGGTACTGGATCAGCACGGCGGCCGTGGGCGCGGATTGCTGGTCCTTGTCGAGCAGCGGGCTGATCTCCGGCAGGACTACCTGCACCCGCGCGCTGACCACCCCGGCCACCGTGTCGAGCGTGCGCGTCAACTCGCCGTCCATGCCCGCGAGCAGGCGCGCTTTCTCCTCGGACGCGGTCGGGATCATCCCGGCGTTCGCGAAAACGTCCTCCAGCCCCTTCTCCTTTTTGTGCGGCAGGCCATTCTCGTGCATCAGTTTCCAGGCCCGAACCACCGTTTCGTTTTGACCCTGGATTTCGACCACCCAGGTCGCTGCGTCCTTTTTGGCCGCCGGGTCCAGGCCGGTGCTCGCGTGGATCCCGTTTTGCCGCAGCAGCACCACGATCTGCTGCGCGTCGTCTTCGGTGAGGCCCGACTGGAGCTGGCGGGCGCACCCGGCGAGCAGCAGGAGGCAGGCGATCAAAGCAAGTCCGAAATGGCGCATCCGCATCCCTCCCTAAACCTGGGTCTGCAGCATGGACTTCATCCCGCTGGAGGCCTGCGACACCATCTTGGACAGCGTCCCGATGTTCTCGCTCATGCTGTACATCTGCTGCTGGAGCACGATCCAGCGCTGGGGGCCGGCATTGGCTGGCATGGTCCGCAGCATCGTGTTGAGCTGGGCATACTGCTGCTCGATGCCGGTAAGCCTGCCGCCGAGGCCTTGCGCGGCGGGCATGCCCCGCAGCCCTTCAATCTGCTTGCTCAGCCGCGTGATGTGGCGGCGGCCGGTCTCCATGCCTTGCCGCAGCCCGGTCGCGGGCGACGGCCGGGTGCTGACCGCCGGGTCGACTCGGGCGGGGGCGTTCGGAGCCTGGGCAGGGCTCCCGCCGGCGGCGGCCGCCTTGATCTGCGCCATGAGCTGGTCGAAGTCCATGGGCGGCTTTCCCGCGGCTCGGCCGACGTCCAGGCCGCTTTCCTTCGGCAGCTCCAGCCCGGAGTTTGCGGCTTTGGTCACGATCGGATTCAAGCGCATACCTCCTTCACCGGTTATCGCCGTTGCCGTGCAAAAGTTTCCTGCGAGCCGCCGGCCGGCGCAACGCCCCAGGGACCGCCCTGCGGCTTCGGCGCGCGCGGGGCCCTTGCGGGTCGTCCATGTTCGTCTTGACCATGACCAGGGCCTGCGCGTGAATGCGCGAAACCCAGGACTTCGACAGGTTGAGCTGCTCGCCGATGCGCACCATCGAAACACCGTCGTAGTAGTAAGCCTGCAGCACGAAACGGTGGCGCTCCGGCAGGCGGCTCAGCGCCTTGCGGATGCACTCGGCCTGCTCCAGACGCAGCAGGCGGCAGGCCGGCGACTCGCGCGGACACGGCAGCGCTTCGGGGGTCAAGGCCTGGGCGCGCCCGGCGAACTGCTCCGGGGCATCGCCGTGCCCGGTCTCCGTGCCGCCCTCCCCGTGTTCCTCCTCGCGCGGCTCGGGCGCGCTGCCGCTCATGGTGGAGGCCTGCCACAACTTACGGACCTCGTCGAAGATCGCGCCGCGAATGCGAAAGTAGGCAAAGGTCGAAAAACATACCCCGCGCGCCGGGTCGTAGCTTTGCGCGGCTTGCACCAGGCCCAGCTCCGCGGCTCCGTTCAGGTCGCCGCGTGTCACGTTGGGCGGGTATTTTCCCGCGAACTCGGCTACCATCGCATGCGCATAACCTAAGTGGGTTTCGATCAGGGTGTTGGTCATTGCCGGCAATCTCCTTGGGGGTGGGTTGGTTCGACGGCTGCTGCTTTTCGAAGTGAAATCAGAGGTTTTGGAGCGCAACTGTCCTATGCGGCCTTGCTCGTAAGTTAAGTCCGCGGTTCGATGCCGCGCGTGTGTAAGTCGACCGCTAAGTCTCAGGGTGGCCCGGCCGTACCCGGTCCTAATGCTTTCCGACCCCAGAAACCGGGAGCTTTCGACCGCGTATGCGGGGCCTGCGTGTTTTCGCCGCGCAGTTGGGCAAGGCCGGATAGCCTCGCCGTGCTTTGAACGGCCCCGGCCAAGGCTTCGGCGACCCTGCCCAGCTCGACCGTCCTATCCGCCGCGTCTTTTTCAATCATCCCGCCGATCAGGCGGGACATGCTCTCGGGAAAGCCCGCGAGCAAGGCATGCAGCGGCTGCGCGGCACAATCGCGGTCCGCGTGCCAGTACATCCAGCCCAGCTCGCCGCGCCTCTGGACCGCAGCAAACTGCCGCTGGAACAGCTCCCTGCCCAGCAGGATCTCGTAGAAAAGAAAGCCGAGGGCGTAACTGTCCGCCGCGATCGAGCGAGTCTGCTCCATGTCCCCGGTCACCAGCTCCGGAGCCGTGTACTTGAAGGTCGCGCAATCGAGCGTGCTGTGGCCGGAGCGGTCGCCGGCCAGATTGAGCTCGACCCTGCCGCCGCCGTGAACGGCAATCCTGCGCGGGTCCGAGTGGGCAGCCCGGGCCTGCGCGCGATGCACCGTTTCGACGGCCGCCACCACCTCGATGAAGATAGGAACCACAAGCGGGTATGGCTTGGGAGCGGCATCGATTAAGTCCCGGAGATAGAAAGCTCCATGGCCGGCACCGCCGGCGCGCGCCGGGATCGAAAAGGAGTTGTTCTGAATATGTGCTTTGACCATTTCGGCCCTTTCCCCGATCACTGAGCCAGCGTGCCGATGCGTTCACTCTGGAGAACGAAACAAACGCTTGTTTATTCCAGGATTCCTAAGACTTTTCGAATGCTTTCCGGATTGCGCGCTATTTCAGGAATAGCTCTTTGAGCGGTATTTCTATGCGTAAGTAGAAAAAGTATCTACCCGAGTCCAACCGAGACACGCCTGCCGTGTAACAAGGAACTGAAAATCAGGAGACTGTGAGCGGAGGGCAAGCTCGCGCACGTCGGCTATCGTCAACGGCGCGCGCTCAGAAAGCGGGCCGGGTCCGGTGCCGCGAACTCGGCCGTGCAAAGCTGCCCGCCCGGCGCCGCCGTGCATTCGACGGTTTTTTCCAGGCCGGAAGCGTTCGCCATGCGCACTTTGTAGGTGCCGGCCTCCAGGGCATCCAGCCGCAGGGGCGTACTGCGTTCCCGCGGCAACGTTTGGGCGGCCCCGCTTGCGTCCGTGACGTCGAGCACGGTCGCCCATGGCGTGGCCTGCACGACCAGCGAAGCCTGCCGCGGAGCCGGCTGGACAGGTTGGACCGGCGCGGGCGCGGGCTTCACGGGCGCAAGCGCCGCTGCCGGCTTCGCGGGTGCCAGGCTGTCGCGCCGCGCATACAACATCTCCGTCGCGAGCAGCGGCACGCCGACGGCGAAAACAGCCGCTACCGGGAGCCAGCGCAGCTTCGCGGCCTTCGCTTCACGAAGCGGGGGCACGGGAATTTCCTCCGGCTGCGCCTTCGTCCCTGGAAAAGCGGGAGCGATGAGCGCCGGCGGCAGCGGCTCCTCCGGCACGGCAGCCGGCTCAGCGCCGCCTTCCGGAACTTCCGAGAAGCGGGCCGTCAACTCCTCCGGAAGCAGGAAAGGCGAGTCGTCCCTGACGGCTTCCTTTTCCAGCGTGAACTCGCTCGCTTGGAGAACCCGGGTCAGTGAATCGTCCTGCGTCTGACTTTCCGGGTTCGCCGCCACGAAAGCGGGTACGCCCGGCGCTTCATCTCCAGGCTCGCGTGCGGCTTCCGGCTCCACTTTCGCCGGTTTGCGCCGGGGCGCGCGCTTCGGCCTCGAAGGCGCGTCTGCTTGCGCGCCGGCTTTGCGGCGGCGCTTCGGAGCCGGTTTTTCCCGCTGCGCCGGCTCCCGCTGCTGCACGCTCAATCGCTGCTGCACTTCGCTCAACAGCACCTTGGTGCCGTGCTCGTTGGGGTCCAGCCGCTGCGCCTGCAGCAGCACGGCGCGGGCGTTGGTCCAGTCCTCTGCCTCCATGAGCCTGGTCGCGGTTTCGAGCAGCTCGGCCGCCCTGTCGTGATTGGAAGCCTCGGCCAGTGCCTTGAGGTCGAACGCCATCTCCTCGGCCGTCGCGTACCTGCCTTCGAGCTCCTTGTCGAGCGCACGCGCCAGGATCCTGCTCAGCTCCTCCGGGATGTCCGGCACCTGTTCCGCGAGGGGTTCGTACGGCTCGTGCAGAACGCGGTACACCGCCGAGGCGGGGCTGCCCTTGAAGGGCAGCTGCCCCGTCAACAGCTGATACAGGATCACGCCGGCCGACCAGACATCGGCCCGCCCGTCGCCGGTTTCACCTTTCAACCGTTCCGGGGCGATGTAGTGGAAGGTTCCCAAAAGCGTGTCCACCTTGGTCAACGCATGCGTCCGGTCGGCCAGGCGGGCGATGCCGAAATCGACGATGGTCACGCGCCCGTCGGGACGCAGAAGGATGTTCGCGGGCTTGATATCGCGGTGCACGACCCCGTGGCCGTGCGCGTAGCCCAGGCCCGCGCACAACTGCTCCACTGCCGCGACCGCCTCAGCCACCGGCAGCTTGCCCCGGCGCGCCAGGGCTTGCTCCAGCGACTCGCCGTCGATGTACTCCATCGCGATAAACGGGCAGCCCTCGTGCTCGCCGAGCTCGTACACGGTAACGATGTTGGGGTGGCTGATGATACCCGAGCGCGCTTCCACATAGAAGCGCTCAAGCATTTCCGGCGTGGTCTCGGTAAGTGTCTTGACGGCGACCTTTCTGCCGATCGCGCGGTCCTCCGCCTTGTAGACCACGCCCATGCCGCCACAGCCTATCTGCTCCTGCACGTGATAGCGGCCGATCTTGCGCGACCCTTTGGGGGTAGTAGGTAGTTTGTGCGAATCTGTCATGCTCGAGCTCCCATCCTGCCGTACCGGGGTTCGCGGCTGAATCCGCTCTGCCCTCATGCGGCTTAGGTGCGGCCGCTAAGTGACAAGAGCGGCCCATTTACGGAGTGACGGTTGAAGAACGCACCCGGCCTGACTTTATTCCCGGTTGAGCCGATCTGGATAAGAAATAGATAAGTGGGCGGGCCGGCGCGCCTACTGCCGGCGGACGGCGGGACGGCCGGCCGTCAGCAGCTTGGGCCCGGCAGCGGCCTCGCGCACCGCGCGGATGCGCTGCTCGACGGCCAAGCGCCGGGCCGCCGGCGCGCACGCGCGCGGGCGCGCCGCCCTGCTGCGGATGGACAAAACCCGTGCCTCTTTCAAGAGGTCCCGGCAAGCCCTGCAGTGGTCCAGGTGGCCCAGCAACGCTGCGCATCCCCGAAACGGTTCTCCGTCGAGGTACAACTGAAGCGCCGCGCTGAATTTGCTACATTTGCCCAAGCCCTACAGCTCCTCTTGACTCGATCGGTCCGTTCCAGACCTCGACCAACAAAATGCGCAGCTTTGAACGTGCCCGGCCCAGGCGCGACATGACGGTGCCGATCGGACAGCCCAGGACGCCCGCCATCTCCTGATAGCTTAACCCTTCAAACTCCCGCAGCACCAAGACCTCCCGGAACTCCGGCGGCAACCGGCGCATGGCCGCACGCACGCGCTTCGCGTCTTCCTGTTTTTCGAGCCTCGCGTGCGCATCGACCGCGTCGAGCGCGAAACCGTCCATGCCGACCGAGTCGGCATCCGCTTCCACCCACTGCGGGCAGCTGCGGCGCTTTCTCAACTCCGTGAACCAAAGGTTGCGCAGGATCGCGAAAAGCCATCCGCGCACATTGCTCTCCTCACGCAAGCGGCAGAAGGCCTGCATGGCTCGTACATAGGTTTCCTGCACCAGGTCTTCCGCTTCGACCTGGCTGTGGGTCAAGACGAGCGCGTACCGGAACAAACTATCGATGTACTCGATTCCGAACGTCTCGTCCGCTGTCGATATCTGGGGGGAAAACATCGCCAACCTAGTGTCCATTTGTAGAATATAAGCACGCTATATCGAGCCTTGGGAAGAGTCCCCTGTTAATAACTTTCGGCTCTCTCGGCTGCAAGGGCGCCGCTTCAATCCTACCGTGGAGCAACTTCTACATGCTTTGCGGGACGAATTTCGTTCTGCTTGCAAATCCTTAGTTCCCGAAGGAAGAAAGGTCATAGGGCGAGAAGGATGTTCTAAATGGAATTTTTATCGTTTTCCTGCTTGCAAACGCTCAGGGCTTCTCCCCCGCGCGCGACCATTGCGACAAAATCCTGGGCGACACGTCCGCGGCGACCGGGACATAGTGCAGCTGCCGGGCGGCCGCGAACTCCGCGCGCGCCTCCTGGCGCATCCGGCCCGCGGCCCGCCCGTCGCGCGGGCCGGCGAGCAGGGCTTGGGTGTAAAGCGAGTCGCCGAGGAAGAAGTGCGCGGCCCCGGCATGGCGGCCGCCCCCAGCCTGCAGGTAGCGCCGCAGCCCCTTGTCGGCGCTCGCGAAGCGCGAAGCGTACAGGTCCGTGATGGCCTGGGCAAGCGCGGCGTTCGCAGCCTTGCCTTCGCCCCCGGCCGGGGCAGAGACCGGCATTTTCGCCGTGCGCCCTTTGGCGCGGATCGGCGCGGGCGCTGCCGGCTCCGGCGCGGGTACGGCCGGTGCCGGCGGCGGCTCGGCCTCCACGGCGGCGGCTTCGGCCAGCCCCTGCTCCTCCTTTTGACGCTGCCCGGGGCCGCCCGGCCCTTTCGGCTGGACGATCGCCGCGAAACCGTATTTGGCCGCGGCCGCTGTG
>CAXUHL010000111.1:0-9804 GCA_964250745.1 uncultured Acidobacteriaceae bacterium | reverse complement strand
CGATATCGGCGTGGCCCAGGATCGTCTGCACCGAGCGCAGGTCGGCCCCATGGTCGACCATGTGCGTGGCGCAGGAGTGGCGCAGCATGTGCGGGCTTGCCGCCCCGCCGGACGCGCGCTTGACCAGCGCCCACACGAACTGGCGCGTCAGCGGCCGCGCCCGCCTGGTCAGGAAAAGCGCCGTCGCATACGCCCCGGCAAGCGCGGGGCGACCCCGTTCCAGGTAGAGCCCCAGCGCCAGCGCCGCCGCGCGCCCCACGGGCACGATTCGCTCTTTGTCGCGCTTGCCCCGCACCCGCAACTGGAGCGACGCGAGGTTCAGGCTCGCGACCGACAGCCCCGTCAGCTCCGACGCACGCAGGCCGCCGGCATACAGCAGCTCCAGGATAGCGTGGTCACGCAGCGCCTCGGCTGCCTCGATGCTCCCGTCTGCACCGCTTGCGCCCGCTCGCTCCGCCTTCCCTTCCGCCTCCCCAAGCGTCCGCAGCACCGTGCTCTCCGCGACTGCCTTGGGCAGCACGCGTCGGCCGCCGGGCAGGCGCACGTGCTCCGACGGGTCCGCCTGCGCGCGCCCGGTCCGCAGCATCCACCGGAAAAACCCGCGCAGGGCGGACACCTTGCGCGCCGCTGCCCTCGGCCCGATCCCCCGGCTCCCCAGCATTAGTAAGAAGCCGGACAAATCCTCGCGCGTCGCCGCCGCCGGCGAGCCCTCGCCGAGATACTCGCAGAACTGCCGGAGATCCGCCCGGTATGCCTCGATCGACAGAGGCTGCAGCCCGCGCTCCACCAGCAGGTGGCGCAGGTACTCGGTCGCGAGGGCGTCGGGCATAGGGGTAGTATCGCGCTTTCCTTTATGTCCATCGCGCCCGCGCACCGTTGCCGAACCGGGTACTCTGTACACTTTTCTGGTGACGAGAAGCGGTCTCATGAATAGTTTCGCGGCTTCGGCAATCTTCTTGAGCCCCGCTTTGCGGCGGGTCTCATTCGGGGCACCACCGGCGTTGGGGGTTTATGAGGCCGCTGCGAGGATTGTAAGGTGGGCCGGGGTTGCCGTCGTTTTCGCGCTGAGTTCCAAAGCAACGGCCCAGGCGGTGCCCTGGGCCACCACCTTCACGCCCGCCGTGGATGCCGCCCCGTTGCCCGAGGACCGGGGTGCCGATGGCCTGGCTCAGACCCTCGCCAAGCTGCGGACCTGGGGCTCGCTGATGATGATCGTCGCCCACCCCGACGACGAGGACGGCGGCATGATGGCCTTTGAGTCGCGCGGCGCGGGCATCCGCACCACGCTCTTGACGCTGACCCGCGGCGAGGGCGGCCAGAACGCCATCTCCGGCGAGGTGTATGACGCGCTCGGCCTCATCCGCACCAATGAGCTGCTGCTCGCCGACCGCTACTCCGGCACCGAGCAGCTGTGGGGCACGGAGGCCGACTACGGCTTTTCCAAAACGAAAGAGGAAGCCTTCACCCAGTGGGGACGCGAGCGAGTCGTGCGCGACGTGGTCCGGGCCGTGCGCGCCGAGCGGCCGCTGGTGCTCGCCAGCGTCTTCGTCGGCGGCATTACTGACGGCCACGGGCACCACCAGATCGCGGGCGAGCTGGCGCAGGAGGCCTTCAACCTCGCCGGCGACCCCGCGGTCTATCCCGAGCTCGGCAGGCCCTGGAAGCCCCTGGCCGTGTTCGCGCGCGAGCCGTTCGCGCCCGTGACCGCGCAGGGCATGTACGACTACGCGACCGATACCTGGGCGCCCATCTCGTTTACGAACTGGGTCACCGGCGCGCGCACGGCCGCGGTGCCCTCCGCCGATGTCGAGATCCCCGAAGGCCGGTGGGACCCCGTGCTGGGCCGCAGCTACCTGCAGATGGCGCGCGAGGGCTGGGGCCTGCAGAAATCGCAAAACGGCGGCGGCAACCCGCCGCTGGCCGGACCGGCCACCGTGCGCTACCACCGCTACGGCTCGCGCGTGACGGTGCCCCCCGGCCCGGGCGGCTTTTTCGCGGGGATGGACGTTTCGCTGCCCGGCCTGGCGTCGCTGGCCGGGGGCGCGCCCGCGCCCTGGCTCGCGGACGGCCTGCGCAAACTGGACAGCGCCCTGACCCATGCCTCGCTCGCCTACACGCCCGCGCAGCCCCGCGGTATCCTGACCGACCTGCTCGATGCAGCCCGCACGCTCGCCTCGCTGCTCGCCGCGCTCGACGCGAGCAGTCTGCCCGCGAACAACAAAGCCGACCTCCGGCACGAGCTCGCGATCAAGCAGGTGCAGCTCAACACCGCCCTGGCGGAGGTGCTGGGGCTGCGCCTGGATGCGCTCGTGACCCCCGCCCCGCCGCCGGGCAAGGGCCGCAAGCTCGACATCTACCCCGAGCTCGCCAGGGCGCAGGCGGTCCCCGGCGAAAGCCTTGACGTGCGCGTCCGCGTCACCGCCGACGGGCCCTGGGCCGCCGGCGACGGCGACGGCCTGCGCCTGGCCGCCACCTCGCTCCGGACACCTCCGGGCGAGCCCTGGCAGGTCGAACGGCTCGACTCAGCCGGCCTGGGCCGCGCGCGAACCGAGGCCGCCGAGGTGATCTTTCGCGTCGCGGTCCCGCGCGGTGCCCGGCCCACCGAGCCCTACTTTTCCCGGCCCTCCATCGAGCAGGCCTTTTACGACCTCACCGACCCGGCCCTGGCCGGGCAAAGCTACACGCCCTACCCCGTCAGCGCATCGGCGGAGTTCCATTACGACGGCGTCCCCATCCGCCTGGCCGAGGTGGTCCAGGGCGTCGAGCGCGAGCGCGGTCCGGGCACGCAGCCCACGCCGCTGGTCGTGGTGCCGGGCTTGTCGGTAACGCTTCCGCAGCGCGTCGCCGTGCTGCCGCGCGGCAAGCGCACCCTCGACGTGGAAGCCGTGGTCGAAAACGAGAAAGCCGAGCCCGCTGAGGCCGTTTTGCGCCTGCAGGCACCCGCCGGTTGGGAAGTCAGCCCGGCCGCCGTCACGCTGGCGCTGGGGCCCGGTGAGCGGGCGCGGCAAACCTTCACCTTGACCGCTCCCGCGAATCCTGCAAAGGCCGCCCTCGAGGCCGTCGCCACGTCCGGCAACGACGCGTACCGATCCGGCTTCACGCGGGTCGGCTACGGGGGGTTGCGCCGGTCCAACCTGTTCCAGGCGGCGCGCATGGAGGTGCACCCGGTCGACGTGGCGGTGGCCCCCGGCGCGCGCGTGCTCTACATCGCGGGCACCGGCGACACCGTGCCCGAGGCGCTGCGGGCGCTCGGCATCCCGGTGGACACGCTCGCTCCCGCCGCGCTGCCCTCGGCCGACCTGCGGCCTTATTCGGCGATCATGCTGGGCGTGCGGACGTACACCGCCGCGCCCAGCCTTGCGGAAAGCTCCCCCGCCCTGCGCCGGTATGCCGAAGAGGGCGGCACCGTCGTCGTCCAGTACCAGAGCGCCGATTTCCCCGGCCTGCCCTACCCGGTTCACCTGGGTTCTTCCCCGGCCAAGGTCGTGGACGAGCGGTCGCCCGTCACCCTCCTGGACCCGAACGACCCTCTGCTGACGGCTCCGAACCGCATCACCGCGGCGGACTTCGACGGCTGGGTCGAGGAGCGCGGCCATGGCTTCGCGGCAAGCTGGGCGCGCGCGTGGAAGCCGCTCGTCCGCACCGCCGACCCCGGCCAGGCTCCGCAGGCAGGCGGCCTGCTCGTCGCCCCCGTGGGCAAGGGCCGCTACGTGTACCTGGCTCTGGCCCTGTACCGCCAGCTGCCGGAGGGCGTCGAAGGCGCGTATCGCCTCCTGGCGAATCTGGCGTCTGGGAAGGCAGGGTGGAGGGTAGAGGGTGGAGGGTAGAGGGTGGCTCGCTGGGTGCTGCGCTCCCCTTTCTAGATTCGGGTCATCCTGAGAGGGTGTGGCAAACGATCGGTCCTGGAATCTGAGCCAAAGATGGGTCATCTTGAGGAGCAAAGCGACGAAGGATGTGCTTTTCGGCGCGCAAAGGAAGCAAAAACAGAACCTTTGCTTCGCTCAGGACGACCCTGGCGGAGTTTGGCTCAGCATAACCTCTTGCGGGCGAGGCGCTAGGGAAACCGCTCGTCGGGGTGGGCGGCGTCGGCGGCGCGCATCCAGTCCATCCAGACCGGCAGGGCGGCCTTGCCCCCGGTTTCCCCCTCGCCGAGCGGAATGCGCGTGTCGTAGCCGACCCACACACCGCAGGTGACCGAAGGCGAAAACCCGAGGAACCAGGCATCGGTGGAGCTGGTGGTCGTCCCGGTCTTGCCGGCGACGGGGTGCTCGAGCGCCGCCGCGGCAGCCCCGGTACCGCCGGGTGCGATGACCGAGCGCAGAAATCGCACCATCGTCCGCGCGGTGCGCGGGCTCACCACCGCCGTCGCGCCGGGGCGGCTGCCGAGCTCGACCGGGACGCCATCCGCATCGGTGACCCGGCGAATCAGGCGCGGGGGCACGCGCAGGCCGTCGTTGGGGAAGACGGAATAGGCCGACAGCTGCTGTTGGAGCGAGATCTCGACTGCCCCGAGCGCGACCGGCAGGTATGGCGGGATGCGCGCGGTGATGCCGAACCGGTGCGCGACCTCGGCGACGCGGGGCATGCCCAGCGCCGCGGCGATGCGCACGGCGGGGATGTTGCGCGAGTCGGCAAAGGCGTGCTCCAGCGTGATCTCGCCCAGGGTATTGCCCTCGTAGTCGCGCGGGGTGTAGCTGCCGAAGCTGGCCGGGGTGTCGAGAATGGTCTGGTCGGGGGTGGCCCCGGCCTCGACCGCCGCGGTGTAGACATAGGGCTTGAAGGACGAGCCGACCTGGCGCTGGGCCTCGGTCGCGCGGTTGTACTGGGACAAGGCATAGTCGCGACCGCCGACCATGGCCAGGATGCCACCGGACGCATTGTCGAGCGCAAGCAGCGAGCCTTGCGCGCCGGAGTCCTGCTCGAGGGCGGCGCGCCAGCCCGCCGGTGCCTGGCCGGTCAGGCGCAGGTACACCAAATCGCCTGCGTGGGCGGGCTGCGCGAGGCCCGTCCAGGCCCAGTCAGCCGGGGCGAGCATGATGGTTTGCGTGCCCGCCCGGGCCTCCATGGCTGTAGCCGATGCGCGCGTGACCGCGGCGTGCACATACCCGCCGGCGCCGAGCGGCTGGGCCCAGTCCGGGTGGCGCGCGCCCTCCGCCGCGCGCGGGAGGTGCCCCCGCCAGCCCTGCCTGCGTTCGTAGGCGGCCAGCCCGTCCAAAACAGCCCGGTTGGCCGCCCGCTGGAGGCCAAGGTCGAGCGTGGTGTACACCCGCAGGCCTGCCTGATGCACCGTTTCCGACCCGAGCTCGCGCTCCAACTCGCGGCGCACCTCCTCGACGAACCAGGGGGCTTCGGTCGCGGGCGGAGACGCCAGAGCGAGGCCGAGCGGGGCTGCCTGCGCCGCGTCCGCCTCCGCGCGGGTGATCTTGCCGTCGGCCCGCAGCGCGGCCAATACCTGGTTGCGGCGGCGCAGGGCGCGCTCAGGGTGGGCCGTGGGAGAGAACTCCTCCGGCCCCTTGGGCAGCCCGGCGAGCAGGGCGGCCTCGGACAGGGTCAGGTCGCCGGCATGCTTTGAAAAGTACAGCTCCGCCCCCGCCTCGAAGCCGTACGCGCCGTGACCGAGATAGATCTGGTTGCCGTACAGGGTAAAAATCTGCTCCTTGGTGAAGGAGCGCTCGATCTGGATGGACAGCAGCGTTTCCTGGAGTTTGCGGCCGGCGGTGCGCTCGTCGGACAAAAACAGGTTGCGCGCCAGCTGCATGGTGAGGGTGGACGCGCCTTGCGCCCGCCCGTGCGGGCGTAAATCGTGCCAGGCGGCCCCGGCCACCCGAAACGGGTTCACCCCGAAATGATGGGAGAATCCTTTGTCCTCGATCGAGATGACGGCCTCGCGCAGGATGGGCGCGAACCCGTCGTAGCGCACGGGAACGCGCCGCTGGAGCGCAAAGGCCCCGAACCGCTCGCCGTGGATGTCGTAAAGCTCGGTGATCGTGGAAGGGTGGAACTGTTCAAGCTCGGCGATCTCCGGCAAGTCGACGGAGTCCACCAAAACCAGCCCGGCGAGCGAACCGAAGGCCGCCGCGAGAACGCATAGCGCCAGGAGTACGGCGCGTCGCAGCTTCTGCCGCCGCGCTGCCTCACGCAGCAGGGCGTTGCGAACGGCCGGGCGGGCGGTGCTCAGGGCCAGGGCCTTAGCTCTGCTTGCCCTTGAGCAGGTCGAGCGCCTTGTTGAGCTGGTCGTCGACGCGCGGGTGGTTGGGAGCGGCGGCGGGGTTCTCGTCCTGCTCGGCCAGGAACTGGTCGATCGAAAGCGAGGCCTGGATGTTGGGCTTGACCGCGTTTTCCTGGATCGGCTTGCCGTCGGGCGCGTTGTACTTGGCCACGGTCAGCAGCAGGGCCGCGCCGCCGGGCATGTCGATCGTCTTCTGCACGGTGCCCTCGCCGAAAGTACGGTCCCCGACCAGGTCGCCGCGCTTGGCGGCGAGAATGGCGGCGGCGGCGATCTCCGCGGCCCCGGCGGTCCCGTGGTTGATCAGGATCGCGAGCGGGGCGGCGGTGACGAAGTGTTGCGGGTCGGCGGTAAAGGTTTGCGTGGGGAACTTTTGCCCGCTCAGGCTCGCGATGGTTCCGGACTGGAGAAACGCGTTGGCCAGGCGTACGCCCTGCTGCTCGTCCCCGGAGGCGACGTCGCGCAGGTCCAGCAGGATTTTCTTGTTTTTCCCCGCCTTCAGCGCGGTTTCGAGCTCCGTGACCCGCTCCTTCGTGAGCACCGCGGGCTTGAGGTACAGGATGCCGCCGTTCTCATATGGCTGGCTGCCGAGCGCCGGGGCGGGCGCGGGGCCGCGCACCAGCTTCTTGGTGACGGGGGCCTCCTTGCCGGGCACGATCAGGTCGAGCGAGACGGGGGTACCGGTCTTGCCTTCGAGCAGCAGACGAATCATCGCGACCGAAAGGTCGTGCGTGCTCTTGCCGTCGATGGTCTCGATCACGTCGCCGTCCTGCAGGCCCTGCTTGTCGGCCGGGCTGCCGGGCAGGATGGAAACGACGGTCGCGTAGCCGAACCGCTTGTCCACGTGCAGGCCCACGCTTTCCGCGCCGCCCGGGGCCGCCGCCGCGGCGACCGCGGCCTTGTAGGTCTTGTACTCCTCGGGCGTCAGATAGCTGGAGTCGGGGTCGAGCGACTCGAGAAAGCCGTGGAGCGCGCCGTCGGTGACCGCGGGCAGGCTGGGCTGCACGACGTAGAAGTTCTGGATCTTGCGCAGGACCTCCTCGTACACGCCCATCTGCTTATAGGCGCTGCCGTCGGTGGCGACGCCGCCCGCGCGCACGCTGGCCGGGAGGGTCGCGCCGATCAGCACCAGGACGGCAACGGTGACGGCCAGGCCGAAGGTGGAGCGTTGGAATGTTTTGGACATGGCGGAAGGGTCCTTTGCAGCTTTTAGCATACCGCGCCGCCTATGCGGCGACACGCAGACCGGCAACGCAGGTTCGCTTCAGTGATCGGCAGGGTATCGTAGCCGAGAGGTACTCTGCCCGTGACCCCCCGCATCCTCGGCGTCATTCCCGCACGCCTCCTTTCCACGCGCCTGCCCCGCAAGATGCTCCGCACCCTGGCCGGCGAGCCCATGCTGGCCTGGGTCTACCGCGCCGCCCGCGCCTGCCCCTCGCTCAACGAGGTCCTGATCGCCACCGATGCCCCGGAGATCATGGCGCTGGCCCAGCAGCTCGGCTTTCCCGCCGTCTTCACCCCGGAATCCTGCCGGTCCGGCACCGACCGGGTCCACGCCGTGGCCGAGAATGTCCGCGCCGACATTTACGTCAACCTCCAGGGCGACGAACCGCTGCTCCAGCCCGAGCACGTCGAGGCGCTGCTCGCGCCCATGCTGGCCGACCCGTCGATCGGCGTCAGCACCCTGGCCACACCCTGCTCGCCGGAGCTGTTCCGCTCCCCGCACGCGGTCAAGGTGGTGCGCGCGCTCGACGGGCGGGCGCTCTACTTCTCCCGTGCACCGATCCCCTGCGACCGTGACGGTACCGCTGCGCGGCTGCCCTTGAAACACCTGGGTCTGTACGCATTTCGGCGCGAGGCGCTCGACCGCTTCGTGAGCTTCCCGCAAAGTCCGCTCGAGGAGACCGAAAAGCTCGAACAGCTGCGCCTGCTCGAGAACGGCATCCCGGTCCATGTCGCCCTTACACCGCACGACACCCGCGGCGTCGACACGGAGGAAGACCTCAGGGCGGTGGAGGCGCTGCTGCTCGCCGGGCCGCCCTTTAGAATCACCTAACGATGGACTTCGAACAGCTCCGCACCTTTATCGAGGTCAGCCGGCTCAGGTCCTTTTCGCGCGCGGCGGAGAAGCTCGGCGTCACGCAGCCGGCGATCTCCGCGCAGATCCGCACGCTCGAAACCGAGGTGGGCGCGCGCCTGTTCGACCGCGACGGCGGCAAGGTCACCTTTACCGCCGCGGGCCGCGTCTTCGAGCCCTTCGCCGAGCACGTGCTTTCCTGCCATGCCCACATCGGCATCACCATCGCGGAGCTGCACCGGTCCCCGCGCGGCGAGGTCGCCATCAGCGCCAACGAGGCGACCAGCCTGTACATCCTGCCCGCCGTCTTCGCCGCGTTCAAGAAGCAGTACACCCGCGTGGCGCTCAAAATCGTCCGCGCCGACCGCTCGCACATCCTCGAGGACGTCATCAACCGCGAGGTCGATTTCGGCGTGGTGAGCCTGCCGGTCAAGGATGCCCGGCTTACCATCGAGAGCATCCACCGCGACGAGGTCGCGCTGGTGACCGGGCCCGCGCACCCCCTGGCCAACCGTGAAACCGTCGCGATCGCCGAGCTGCTTGAGCACCCTCTGCTCCTGCCCAAGTCCGGCCGCCAGCGCGAACAGATCGACGACTTCTTCCGCGCCGAGGACGTGCACCCGCGCGTGGCCATGGAGGTCGAGTCGAGCGAGCTGCTCAAGCGGCTCATCGGCGCGGGCCTGGGCATGGGTTTTCTGCCGCGGGCCGTGGTCGCGGGCGACGTGGCCCTGGGGACGCTGCATATCTGCAACGTCGAAGGGCTGCGCTTGTCGCGCGAGCTGGCGTTGGTGTTTCTCAAGGAAAAGACGCTGTCCCGCGCCGCGCATGCGTTTCTGGAGATCGCGACAGGCCAGAGCCGGATCGCGCCCGCCGCGCCGGCGAAGGCAGTGCGCGGGCGTTAGGTCTTCAGTTTGGCTTAAGGTAAGTGCTTCACAAAAGAGCACTTACCAAAAAGTTGCGCGAAACTACCCCGGACAAACGCGTGTTTCCTCCCACGTAGCACGGAGGTCCAACATGCGCAGCACACAAAAGCTAACGAAGTGGATGACGGGCGCGGCTTTGCTCGGCGCGCTCGCCCTGGCGGTTCCTCAGCAAGCTCACGCGCAGGTGTCATGGGGCATCGGCGTCGGCACCTATCCGGCCCCGGTGTACGGGTATACACAGCCCTATGTCGATCCGTACGCGTATCAGCAGTACCAGCAGCAGCGGTGGTACGACCATGAGCGGCGCGAGCGCTGGGAACGGGAGCGAGCCGAGGAGTTCCGCCGCGAGCAGTGGCAGGCGGAACGCTACCGCGACCACGAGTGGCGCGAGCACGAGGAGCACGAGCATCGCGATCGCGGCTGGTGAGCGGTAGGGTCGAGGGAGAAGGGAGAAGGGTCGAAAGCATGGTTCAACCGGATTGCCCGGCAAGCGCGCCGAGAAGCAGACTCCTTGACCCTTCTCCCTTGACCCTTCTCCCTTGACCCTTCTCCCTTGACCCTTCTCCCTTGACCCTTCT
>CAXUHL010000110.1:0-9827 GCA_964250745.1 uncultured Acidobacteriaceae bacterium | reverse complement strand
CACCCTCCACCCTCTACCCTGCCCTTATGGACGCTCCCTTTCTCCGCATGCGCCGCCTGCGCCAAACGCCCGCGCTGCGTTCCCTGGTTCGCGAAACCCAGCTCGAGCCCTCGCAGCTGATCCTGCCGCTGTTCCTCTGCCCCGGCGAGGGCGTCCGCCGCGAGATTCGGTCCATGCCTGGCGTCTTCAATCTTTCGCTCGACGAAGCGGAGCGCGAAGCCGAAGCCGCGGCGAAGTCGGGCATTGGGGGCCTGCTGCTGTTCGGTCTTCCGGAAACGAAGGACGACGAAGGCACGGGCGCGTGGGCCGAGGACGGCATCGTGCAGCTCGGCCTGCGCCGCCTGAAACGCTCCTCCGCCCTGCGATCGCTGGTCCTCATCGCCGACGTGTGCCTGTGCGAGTACACCTCCCACGGGCACTGCGGCGTGCTGCATTCGGTTGATGGCGAGCAGCACGTCCATAACGACCGGTCGCTGCTGCCCCTGGCGCGCACCGCCGTCTCGCTGGCCCGGGCCGGAGCCGACGTGGTCGCGCCGTCGGACATGATGGACGGCCGTGTCGCCGCCATCCGCCGCGCGCTCGACGCCGCCTCGCTCGAGAACACGCCGATCCTGAGCTATGCGGCCAAGTTCGCCTCGGCGTTCTACGGCCCGTTTCGCGAGGCCGCCGACTCCGCCCCGCAGTTCGGCGACCGCCGCGCCTACCAGATGGACGGGGCCAACCTGCGGGAGGCCATGCGCGAGATCGAGGCCGACCTCGGCGAGGGCGCGGACATGATCCTGATGAAGCCCGGCATGCCCTACCTCGACGTGATCCGCGAGGCGCGCACCCGCTTCGACGTGCCGCTCGGCGCGTACCAGGTTTCGGGCGAGTACGCGATGCTTCAGGCCGCGTTCGAGCGCGGCTGGCTCGACCGCGACCGTGCCATCGTCGAGTCCCTCGTAGGCCTGCGCCGAGCCGGCGCCGGGTTCGTCATCACCTACTTCGCGCAGGAGGCGGCGCGGCTGCTGGGGTAAGCCGCGCCCGGTAGTCCGCGACGAATTGAGCGAACTCCCTCGGTGGACGGCCCAGCAGCGCCGCGAGGTCGCCGGTGACCGGCGGCTCCGCCTGGAAGCGCGGCAGCCAGTGGAGCAGGAGCATGACCAGGGCGAATGGCCGAGGCATGCCTTCGCGACGCTTGGTCCGGTAGAAGCGCCAGGGGCCCGGGCTGATGAAGCCGATGGGCCGCCCGAGTCCGCGCGACAGCTCGGCTGCCATCCGCGCGAAGCTCATGGAGTGCGCGGCCGTGAGCGCATACGCCCGACCCGCGTATCGATCGACTGGCGCGACAAGGACCAGCGAGGCCACCCCTGCCACGTCGCGCGTGTCCACCAGCGTGAACCGGGCCCGGCCCGCCGGGAGAAAGATGCAGTGGCGCTCCTCCAGGTCGGCCCGCAACGGACCCAGGAAGTTCTGCATAAAGTACGCAGGCCGCAAAAGCGTGGACGCGAGGCCGCTTGCGCGCAGCAGACGCTCTGTTCGGCTGTGCGGCAGGAAAGGGTTGCGCTCCGCCCCCTGCACCGAGACGAAGACCACCTGGCGCACCCCGGCGCGCCGCATCTGCTCGATGAGCGGCCCGAAGCTCGCCGTGACCGCCGGCGGGCGCAGCAGGAAAACGCGCGCGCAGCCACGAAGGGCGGGCGCGAAGGTTTCCGGCTCGCTGAAATCGAAGCGGACCGCCGTGACACCCCGAGGTGCCCGGGCCGGATCGCGCAGAGCCGCGACCGCCTCCACGCCCGGCTGCCCGGCGAGCTCCCGCAGAAGCGCCGCGCCGATGTTGCCGGTCGCGCCTGTGACGAGGATGCGTTCCATACTTCAGGTAGATGAGCGAGACGGCATGGCCGGCTGGAAAGACGCGCTGGCCGCCAGCTCGGCGAGCTGCGGGTCGCCCGGAAACCGGAGCAGGGCCTCGGTCGCGATCGCCGCGGCCTGCTGCCCGCAGCCGCTATGGAGGTACACCGAACCCGCCACCACCGCCCCGAAGCGGCTGAGCGGGCCGAGCCGCATGCGCCGCGCGACCGCATCCCCAGCCGCCGTCGGCTGCCCGGCAAGCAGTGCCGCCACCGCGAGCATGTCCAGGATTTCAGCCGATCCGGGCGCGAGCGCCGCCGCTGCCTGCAGCTTCTCCATGCCTTCGTCCGCCGCGCCCAGCTGGACCTCCGACGACCCCAACTTCGCCAGGCACAACGGCGAGGCTTCGCCGAGCTGCCGCGCCCGGCGGAACCGTTCGCGCGCGGCCCGGGGATCGCCCACGGCCAAGGCCAGATCGCCGAGGCTCGCATGGACCAGAGGGTTTTCCGGTCGCAGCTCCAGGGCTCTCTGGAGACTAAGCCCGGCTTGCTCGCGCTCCTCGAGACGCAGATGGCAGATTCCCGCATACAGCCACGCCTCGGCCAGAGCGGGCGCGAGCGAACGCGCACGGAGCAGAAACGGCAGCGCCGCGCGGGGATCCTTGTCGCAGTCCAGGGCGTGCATGCCCATCTCGAGCTGCGCCCAGCCGTTCTCGGGCTCGGCCGCTGCCTTTTGCCGGCTCAGGCTGCCGTAGAAAGCGGTCTTGCCTGCCCGCTGCTCGGAGGTGTCCTCGACATACCCGAAGTGGTGGATAACGAACGGAGCATGGGCCAGCCTGCGCTCGAGCGCGACCAGCCGGTCGAGCACGTTCTCGTGGACGCGATGTTCGAAATAGACTGCCGGGTCGCGCCGGAACAAACGGGTATTCAGGGTTTGGAGGTAAGCCGGGTAAGGGGCGGCACGCTCCAGAGAGGAATCGTTCCGCCTCGCGGTCCCGCCGTTCGCGCGATAGTCGAGCGCGTCCACATAGCTCCGAATGGAGGACTGGTAGGCGTCGGCCGTGCCGCTCGCCGCCAGGGCAGGCAGGATCCCGCGCGCCGCGGCGTCGAGCTGTTCGTCCGCGTCCAGCACCAGCACCCAGTCGCATTCCGCGCGCGCGAGGACTTCATTCCGCGCGGCCGCATAATCCTCCGTCCAGGGGACGCTGTGGATCTCCGCGCCGAACCCGCGCGCGATCGTCATCCCGTCGTCCGTTGAGCCCGTGTCGCCGATCACGATCCGGTCGGCGATGCCCCGCACGCTCGCGAGGCACGCCGGAAGGCCCCGGGCACCGTTCTTGACGATCATCGAGAGCTCTATCGTTTGCCGCATCGCTTGGCCAAGCATACGGCGCTGCCGCGCACGCGGAAAGAGTACCGAGGTTATGCGCATCCCACTCTCTACACCGCGGAGGAACCCTTTCGATGCGCCTCATCCTTGCCCTGCTTGCAGCCTCACTTCCGGCTTATACCCAGACGTACATTCCGCCGACCCGCCCCGTGCCCACCGGCCTTGCCCCCGGCATGCACGCCAAGCTGCTCAAGTCCACGCCGGACGAGCAGGTGTACGCGCTCATCTTCGCGCACGGCGACGAGGCGTTCAGCGGCATCACCGATTTCGCGATCGCGCACCGCATCGCGGACGCGCACTTTACCGCGGTCGGCGCGGCATCGTCAGCGCAGCTGGCCTGGTTCGACCTGGGCAGGAAGCAGTACCGCGCGATCCCCGTCGCCGGCCAAACCGAGGTGCTTTCCATGGTCGGGGACATCGCCGCGCATGACGGCAAGCCCGTGGTCCATACCCACGCCGTGCTTGGCCACCCGGACGGGACCACCACCGGCGGCCACATCTTCGAGCTGCACGTGGACCCGACCCTGGAGGTCTTTTTGACCGTCGACACCAAGCCGCTCGCGAAGAAGCCGGACACCCGCTCGGGGCTGCTCCTGATCGACCCATCCGAGTGAGGGGCCGTGTAGCCTGTGAGGATGGGTCCGAAACTGCTCGCGTTCGCGCTCCTCACCGCCTCGGCTGCACACGCCGCGCCCGCGGCTGCCCCGGCCCCGACAATCGTCTGCTTCGGCGACTCGCTCACCGCGGGAACCGGCGCGAACGCGGGTGAGAGCTACCCGGATTTTCTCCGCAAAGACCTGGCCGCCGCCGGCTACCGGACCATCGTGGTGAACGAAGGAGTGAACGGCATCGTGACCGGCGATGCCCTGCCGCGCGTGGCACAGGTGCTGGCCGGCCACCCGGACGTGGTCGTGGTCGAGCTCGGCGCGAACGACGCGATCTACGGCAAGCCTACGGCGGAAACGGAGCGCAACCTGCGCCTCATCATCGAGCAGTTGCAAGCCGCGCATACCAAGGTGGTTCTGGCCGGGCTCGACATGCGGCCGCTGCTGCCCATGCTGCCGCCCACCATGCACAGCCCATCGTTCTCGGGGCTGTTTCCGCTGCATGGGCAGCTCGCGTCCACGTACAAGATTCCCGACATCCCGTTCTTTCTGGAAGGGGTGTACGGCGTGCCGGGCCTGATGAGCTCGGACTACATCCACCCCAACGGGCAGGGGTACGAGAAGGTGGCGCAAACAGTGTTGCCCTATGTGGAAGCCGCGCTGGGCAAGCCCGCCGCTAAGTAGGGCAGCTTACGAGTTATCGTCCGTGGAGGCAGGCAGCGCGCGCGGGGACAGGTCTTCGACCATTGTCTTTTTATCCGGGCGCTTGAGCTTGGCCGGAGCTTTCTTGGCTCCTTTCTTGGCCGCTGCCTTTTTAGCAGGTGTTTTCTTCGCGGCCTTCTTGGGTGCCGCTTTCTTCACCGGGGCTTTTTTCGCCGCCTTCTTCGCGGCCTTGAGGGCGATGCCGCCGTCCAGGATCACGACCTCGGTCGACGGTTGCCCGGAGTCATCGGGGTTTTCATCCGGCGGCGGTGCCTTCTTCGCCGGAGCCTTCTTCCTGACGGCGGCGGTTTTGCGGTTCAGCTGCGAAGCCAGCTCGTGCGCGTCCACGCTGCGGGCCGATTTGCGCAGGCGCTCGATGTCGTAGAACTCCCGCGTCTGCTCGGTAAAAATGTGGACCACGAAGTCCGTGTAGTCGAGCAGGATCCACTCGCCCGTGCGCCGGCCTTCGACCGAGCGGGCGTACTGGCCGAACTCGCGCTTCATGCGCATCTCGATCTCGTCCGCGATCGCACCGGTCTGCCGGGTGTTGGTGGCCGAGGCGATCAGGAAGAAGTCGGTGAAGCCGGAGTCGAGCGGGTCGAGTTCCAGGATGCGGATCTCGGTCCCCTTCTTGTCCTCGCACACCTCGGCGGCGGCGAGCACCATTGCGCGTGTTTCTTCGGTTACGGGCACACTTTACCCTAGCATGGAGGGTTGACGAGTTTGGTACAAGCCGTGCGCCCGCACGTACTCCGCGATCCGCGGCGGCAGCGCGGACGAATGCGCGCCGGACGCGATCGCGGCGCGCACCTCCGTCGCGCTCGACGGCTCGTCGAGGTCGGGCAGCACGGACAAGGGCATCCCGCCCGGCTCGATCGTGAACTGGAGGACCGGCGCCGGCAGTGCCCCGGCGGGGCTGAGTGAAAAGCCGGGGGGCAGAGCGCCCGCCATCGTCCCGAGCGGAAAGCCGGGCCGCGCGGCCAGAATCCACCCATCGAGCAGGCCGCCCGGACGGAGCAGATCCGCCGGACCGCGCCAGTGAGCGAGCGAAAGGAACGAGTCCGCGCCCGCGAGGAACAACAACTCTGTCCCGGCGGGCAGCGAAGGCCGGAGCCGCGCGAGGGTGTCGACCGTATAGTTGGGTGCGTCCTCACGCGGCGCGTCGATCTCCGAAGCGGCAAACCGCGGCTCCCCGCGCAGGAGCAGCTCCACCATGGCCAGCCGGTCGGCGAACGAAGCCGCGCCACCCTGCTTCAAGGGCTGCCGCCCGGTCGGCGCGAACAAAACCCGGTCGAGGGCGAGCCGGTCCATGGCCGCCCGCGCGACCCGCAAATGTGCCAGGTGCGGCGGGTCGAACGAGCCCCCGAACAGTGCCATGCGCATGGGTGCGATTGTAGAAGTTCCTGGCTTGACACTGCCCGACCCCGGCCTGAGCATTACGGTAGAGGCCCGCGTCATGCACATTGAGCTTTCCCCTGAATTGGACCGCATCGTCACCGATCGACTCGCCACGGGCCGGTATAGCTCCAGCCTGGAGGTGGTCGCGGAGGCTCTCGTGCTTCTGGACGGACATGACCAGTCTCGCGATGCGCAGCTGCAGGAATTCAATAAGGAGCTCAGCCTGCGACTGGAAGAACTGGACCGAGGAGAATGGGTCGAAGCTGAAGAAGTCTGGGAAGAACTCGAGCGTCGATCCCAAGAAATGCGCAGCAAGGCCGCTCAATAAGTCGTGATGAAAATATCTTTGTCACGAGCGGCAAAGCGCGACATCGTTTCGCATTGGGTTTATCTTGCGCAAAATAGCGTGGACGTCGCCGATTGTTGGCGCGCAAAGGTTTTTGCAGCAATGCGCACGCTTGAGCAAACACCGCGAATCGGACACGCACGCAGCGACCTCACGGAACAAGCCGTTCTGTTCTGGCCCGTCGAGAGCCACCTCATTCTTTATCGTCTCGGTCGCAGGCGCGTCGAGGTCCTCGCGGTCGTGCACGGGTCGCGGGACATTCCTTCCCTCCTGGAGAGCCGAGGATTTCACCAACCCATCCACATCCAGTGAAGCTCCTGCTCGCCTCCATCGCGCCACGGCCGCACACCGGCCCTCTGCAGGCGCTGGTCGAGGAATACCTGACCCGCACCCGCCCGTTTCTACCCGCCGAAGCGCGCACTTCCCGCACCGAAGACGCGTTTCTCGCCGCTCTCGAAAAAGAGCGCGGGCGCACCGCCCCGGCAGCCGTCCTGCTCGACCCGCGCGGCGAGGCGAAGTCCTCCGAAGCCCTGGCCGCGCTCGTCCGGACCCACAAAGAAGCAAGTACGCAGCTCCTCGTTTTCGCCGTGGGGCCTGCCGACGGATGGAGCCCCGCCGCTCGCGCCGCCCACACCCTGCTCTCGCTCGGCCCCATGACCTTGCCCCACGAGCTGGCTCGCCTCGTTCTCGCCGAGCAGCTTTACCGGGCCTGCACCATCCTGGCCGGGCATCCCTACCATGCCGGGCATTAAGCTCTAGGCATGGCAGAGATAGATACAGGCGAGCGCAAGGGTTTGGTCATGGTCTTCACCGGGGCGGGCAAGGGCAAGACCACCGCCGCGCTCGGCACGGGTTTTCGCGCCGCCGGCAACGGCATGCGGGTGCTGATGCTGCAGTTCATCAAGGGCTCCTGGCACTACGGCGAGCTCGACGCCGCCGCCACCATCGGGGACACTTTTCAGATCCGCCCCATGGGCCGGGGCTTCATCAAAGTCGGCGGCGCGGAGACCGACCCCGAGGACGTCCGCCTTATCCGCGAGTGCTGGGCCGAGGCCGTGCGCGCCATCGAGTCGAACGAGTGGGACATGCTCATCCTCGACGAAATCCTGTATACGGTCTCCTACGGCCTGCTCGACCCGGAAGAGGTTGTGCGCGCGCTCGAAAACCGCCCGCCCCTGCTCCATGTCCTGCTCACCGGCCGCAACGCCCACCCGCGCCTGGTCGAGATCGCCGACACCGTGACGGAGATGGCGGAGCGCAAGCACGCCTATCAGAAAGGCATCCTGGCTCAGCGCGGGATCGAGTACTGAGCGCGCGCCTCCCGCGGGACCATCACTTGCACTCGACCCTGCCCAGTTCAGCCGGCCCGGCCAGAACGGCGCAAGCCGACGGCCACGCTGGGTCCCCCGGGTAGAGCGCGGTGCGGAGCCAGGCGGAGGTAAGCCGCTGCACCGCGGCCACCCGTTCCGGGCTCTCGTCGACCGTCTCCGCCGCGTCGTACCCGGAGATGCCGCCCAGGCAATGTCCTCCGTCGGCGATTGTCAGCAGACACTTGGGGCCCGGACTCAGACGGTACGGGTCGGCGTGCCAGTCCGCGCCGCGAATCGTCAGGTGGGGCGAGACATCCTTCTCTCCCACCACTACCAGGGTCGGCGTGGTCATCCGGGCAAAGCCGGGGTGCCGTAAAAAGGAAAGGCCCGCGCCGAACCTGCTGAGGTCGGCACCGCCGTTGCCGGGCGGGGCCGGCAGCACACCGGCTTTGATCCGGGGCTCGGCCAAGTCCACTTCGGTTCCGTCCTCGTCGGTTAAACGCGCCCCCAGCAGCATCCCCGCCGTATGCCCGCCCATGGAGTGCCCGGCGACCGCGATCCGGCTTCGGTCCAGGCGCCCCGCGACCTCCGGAACGGCGGCCTCGATGGTGTCCAGCCCATCCAGGATCGACTTCATATCCTCGACGCGGGACCGCCAGAACAGGGGTGCCCCGGGCGTCTCCGGGTCGAGGCCGAGCGATTTGAGCTCAGATGGGTAGGCTGGATCACCGCGAAACCGTGAGCCGCCCAGAAATTCGCGAGCGGGCCATAGCCGTTCAACGAGGAGAGATAGTTCGACCTGCCCTGGCCATGCGAGAGAAGGAGGATAGGCAGGTCGCGGCCGGTCCTCGGGGCGGAAACGCGTACCTGCAAATCGACGGCGCGTCCCGGCACTGACAACACAACCGGACTGACAGAAACGACAGGCACGGGGGCGCTGATCGGTATCTTCTCGGCCCTGCCTATCGCTGCGTGATCCTTTGCGGTCCCGAGACCGGCTTCCCGATAAGCCGCAAGGACGGATTTATCCTGCATGGCGAGTCTCCTTCCTCATCGACGATCCCTCTTGTGACAAGCGCCGCAGCCGGAATCCGCGAGCCCCTCAGGGCATGCCGCCGTCTGAGCGGCCCAGAACCATGCGGAGCTTGCCACGGACCTTGGCCGCCGCCTTCGGCGCGAGCGTTGAATCCTTACTTGCGCGGTCCGCCTTGTGCTGCTCGCGAGACAGGCTCCCAGGCCTCCCAGGTGGCAAGCCGGTCGGCGTAGGCAGCGCGCGCGCTCGGCAGCCACGAACCCAGCGCCAACCGCAGCGGCGGATTCTCCGCGTCGACAAGCTTGAGGATGGCCTCCGGCGTCGCTTGAGGGTCGCCGCGCTCCAGGTTGGCGATGCTCGCCATCGTTTGCTTCCGAAAGTCTTCGTAGGCCGCCATGCCGTCGGCCCTCTTCGCCGACTTGCCGAACTCGGTTGCGTAGGCCCCCGGCTCCACCAGCGTGACCTTGATGCCAAACTGCCTGACTTCCAGCGCCATGGTTTCATGAAGCGCTTCGACCGCTGCCTTGGTAGCGGAGTAGAAGCCGATCAGCGGTGCCGGCGTAATCCCGAGGCTGCTCGAGACGCCGAGAACGTGCCCACTGCCTTGCCGCCGCAGGAAGGGCAGGGCCGCCCGCAGTACCCGGACCATGCCGAAGTAGTCGACTTCGAAAAGGTCGCGCAGCTGCTCGTCGCTTGCCTCCTCGACGGTCGCGATCAAGGCGCTGCCGGCATTGTTGACAAGAACGTCCAACCGGCCGAAATGCCCGTAAGCCTGCTCGACCGCCCGCCGCACCTGTTCCGGGTGGTCACGTCGAGCGCCAGCGGCAGGACCGCGTCGCCGAACTGTTCTGTCAGATTGGCCACATCAGCCGCATTGCGGACCGCGGCCGTGACCCTGTCCCCGCGCTTGAGGGCGGCCTCTGCCCAGATGCGCCCCAGTCCTCGGGATGCCCCGGTAATCAACCATATCTTGCTGTTCATTCCCCTCTAGCGCTCCCCATACCGGCATCCCATTTGTACATTGTTAAGATACAAGACGCGGTATGTGGCACGGTATTGTTGAAGCAATTTCCCATGACCCTACATGCGCATCTGAACGGTGTCAACATTGCGGCTGGGACCATACCCGGGAAGCGCGCGACGTACCACCACGGCAATCTGCGCGCCGCTCTCGTCAAGGCTGCCGACGAGATCATCGCCGAGGGCGGCATCGA
>CAXUHL010000109.1:0-9850 GCA_964250745.1 uncultured Acidobacteriaceae bacterium | reverse complement strand
GAGACCCGCCGCAAAGCGGGGCTCACGAGGGTCGCCGAAGCCGCAAAACCATTTACGAGACCGCTTCTACGCCAGGCAAGTCGATCCCAGCACACAGGATGACGTATGCGCCCGCTTCCGGTTCCGCTCCTCGCCGCAATGCTCACCCTCGCCGCCGCCGCCCTTGCCCAAGCCCCGGCACCCAAACCGCAGGAGCCCGCGGATGCGAAAGCCTTGAAAGCGGCCAACGCGACTGAAGATCCCGCTCAGCGCCTCGCCGCGCTCCGGCGGTTCCTGGTTACGTATCCCGAAAGCAAGAGCGTCGACTACGCGCATTTCGAAATCCTCAACACCCTGGTCAAGAACTTCCCCGAGCGCGAAGCCGACATCGACCGGGAAGCCAAGTACGCCGTGAAGCACAGCGGCAGGATGAAGAACTACGAGCAGGGCTTCATCGCTAGCGTGCTGGTCGACCGGGGCCCGAGGCCCGTCGACGTGGCCCAGGCCGAAAAGTGGGCCCGGGCCACCGCGAAGCACGGCGAGAAGCTCTCCGAGGCGAGGTTCGACAAAGATCAGCTAAAGGCTTATCGCAAGTACAAAGAACCCGCGCCCACGGCCGCAGCGTTGCACCGCGACTACGACTCCACGCAGGCTCAGGCGCTCATCCCGTTAGCGAACGTCCTGGTCCACAAGGGCGATACAACGGAAGCGCCGCCCCTGCTCGACCGTATCTACGCGCTCGACCCTTCCATCAGCAAAGTCAGCGAACTCCGGGGCATCCTGGCCCTCAACCGGCACAGGGATGCCGAGGCCCTCGCCGACTTCGAGCACGCGATGCTTCTCGGCGATCTGGAAGACCCGTGGCCCGCGAAGATGAACGAGCTGTACCGTGCCGCGCACGGCGGCAGCGATGCCGGCTTCGAGGCGGAGCTGGACCGGGACTATGCGAAGCTGTACCCGCCCCCGGCTCCGTCCGCCAAGCAGCCCTCCTCGGGCGGCCACACGGTCCTGCTGGAGCTGTTCACCGGCTCCGGCTGCGGCCCTTGCGTAGGCGGGGACCTCGCGGTCGAAACGGTCCTGGCCGCTTACCCGCGCTCCGAGGTCGTCGCCCTGGCTTTCGACCAGCACATCCCCGAGCCGGACCCGCTCGCCAACGAGGACTCGGTGGCTCGCGCGAAACTCTACGACGCGAACTCCACGCCCAACTACTTCCTCGACGGGGTCAAGCTGCCCTTCTACGGAGGCGGGCGCTCCTACGCGGGCGAGCTGTACGCGAAGATCGGCACGGCGCTCGATAAGGAAGCCGCCCGGCCTTCCCCCGTGCGCCTTACACTTGAAGCGAAGCCGTCCGGCAGCACGATCGTTGCCGCCGCCGCGGTCTCCCTGCCCGCCAAGCGCGCCCCCGCTCCGCCGCCCGAGGCCGCGCCCGCGAAGCCCGGGCAAGCGCCCACGCCCGCGGCTAAGCCTGCACTGCCGCTGCCTCCGAAACTGGTCCTGAACTTCGCCCTTGTGGAGGACGACGTCAGCTACTCCGGCGAGAACGGCGTCCGCTTTCATCGCATGGTGGTCCGCGCCATGGCCCCGCCGCAGCCGCTCGATCTGGGCCGCTCCGCCGACCTCCGGGCGAGCTTCGACCCCTCTGCCGTCAGCGCCAAGCTCCACACCTACCTCACCGGCTTCGAGTCGAAAAATGACCGCTTCGGCAAGATCAAGTTTCGCCGGCTCGCCGACACGCTCGACCCGGCCCGCCTCGCCGTGGCCGCCTGGGTCGAAGACTCCGCCAACCACCGCGTCCTCCAGGCCGCCTTCCAACCCTTGTCCGCGCCCAGTCAAGTCGCGGGTGCGTCCCGTTGATCGCGCTGGCCCTGCTGCTGCTCGCCCCCGCGCCTAAAGCGCCGGTCGCCTGGCAGGTCGCGCCGCACAAGACCGCCACCCCCGGCTCGACCGTCAACCTCACCCTGCAGGGCCGCCTCGATCCCGGCTGGCACCTCTACGCGCTCGAAGAAGCCGCTGACGGCCCCATTCCCACCACCATCGCGCTCGCGGAAGGCGACCCGGCCGAGCTGCTTCAGGTCACTGAGGCCAAGCCCCGGACCGCCCGCGACCCCGCCTTCAACGCGCCCACGCGCTTCTTCGACTCGACCGCCGCCTTCCACCTTCGCCTCGCGCTGGCCAAAGCCGCCGCCCCCGGCGGCGCCGTTCACATCCTGGTGCGCTACCAATCCTGCAACGGCGAGGTGTGCCTGCCGCCGCGCACCGACTCGGTCGAGGTGCCGCTGAGCTTTAATCCATAGCGACGCCGGCTCAACGGTAGGCCTCGGAGCGGTGACGCACGGAGTGAACCAGCAGGATCGCGCCCGGTTCCGCCGTGAAGCGAGCCCGGTAGTTTCCGACGCGGAGCCGCAGCTCCTCCGAATCGCCCTGAAGCTTCTTGACTTCGCCCTGCCCGGTCGCGGCGAACCGGTCCAACGCGGTGAGAATGCGCATGGCGGTCTCACGGTCAATCCGGCGGAGCTCAGCCTGAGCCGGATTCGTGAAGATGACTCCATTCCGGCTTGGAAGAAACCGCGCCGGCCCCGGAGGCGTAACGAATCTCCGCCAGCAGTCGCTCGCTCGAAATCCCTTCGCCGGGGTGGCGGGCCGCCCACGCCTTGGACGCGACCACTGCTTCCCGCTCTCCCTCGGTCTCCGGCTCGTCGTCGACGGGAGCGTTGGCAATGGCCCAGGCGACGGGGTCGGGCATCGTCTCCATCAATCCCACAACCGCGGCGACCTGACTAGGTGCGATTCGCTCGATCAGATCGTGGGCTTGCTGCTTGGTCTGGGCGTTGGCCATGGACATACCCCTTGCCTCCAGATTAGCGCGAAGTGGTTGGCGCGAGAATGCCCCGGCGTCCATTTCGCCTCCCACCCGCATCCACTCCCTCGAACCCTCGAACCCTCGAACCCTCGAACCCTCGAACCCTCGAACCCTCAAACCCGGAGCCCCATGCCCACACCCGAACAGGTCCTCACCGCCAACCTCGACGCCTACAACGCGCACGACCTCGAAGCGTACCTCGCCACATTCACGCCGCAGGCGACGTTCGGCCAGCTGGGCGGGCGCACGCTGCTCGACTCGCGCGATGCCATGCGCGGCTTCTACAAGCAATTCTTCGAGGCTCGCCCTTCAGTCCGCTGCGCGATCCGGCAGCGCGCCGTCATGGGCCCGTTCGTCATCGATCTCCAAGAGATCGCCGACACGGCCGACGCGAAGCAGCCGCCCATGCAGGCGATGCTCATCTCGGAGGTCGACCCCGCGGACCCGGAAGGCCGCATCAAGCGGGTCTGGTACTCGCCCATCCAAATGCACCCGGACGCGCATTGAAGCCGGAAAAGCCGGAGCGCGAAACATTTCCGCGTTTTGGACATCCAAGATTACACGGATTCGGAAAACAGGAGACCCATGCCCCCGCAAGCGCCCCACCATGGCTTGCGGCCGCATCAAAACCTGCTATTCTGAAAATCTTTGGCATGCTGCGCCCCTTCCGCGCCCGAGCGCGCTCTCTTCATGAGATCTCCTGCCCAGCGCCTAAAGATTTTCGAGCGATCGTCCGAAATAGACGCGGGAGAGTACCGCCTTGGCCCTTGAAGACAAATACGAAGAAGATATCCAGAACCTGATCGAAGCCGGCCAGGAAAAAGGCTACCTGACCTACAACGAGGTCAACGACCTGATCCCCGGCGATGTTCACTCACCCGACGACCTCGACGACCTGATGTCCACGATCGGGACGCAGGGCATCGACATCCTCGAGGGCGGCCCCAAGTTCTCCGACAAGTTCGATGAGGACGAGGAAGGCGCGGGCGTCGAGCTCGACCTGACCCCGGGCACGCTCGAAAAGACCAACGACCCCGTCCGCATGTACCTCCGCGAGATGGGCACCGTCCCCCTGCTGACCCGTGAGGGTGAGGTCGAAATCGCCAAGCGGATCGAGCGCGGCCAGGTCCGCGTGATGAAGGCGATCGCGCGCTCGCCGATCGTGGTCCGCGAGATCGTCGCCCTGGGCGAGGACTTGAAGCGCGGCGTCCGCAACATCAAGGAAGTAGTGATCTTCGACGAGGAGGAGGTCACCGAGGAAGTCGTGATCGCCCGCGTCAAGCAAACGGCCGGCCGGATCGAGGCGCTCAACAAGCACCTGAAGAAGGCGATGCTGCTCGGGGAAAAGCTGCCCGCGCTGGAAGCCGTGAAGACGAAGGCCAGGGAGGCCCGCACGGCCCGATGGGCCGTAGCCCGCGAGCAGGTGCAGGTGTCCCGCATCGTCCGCGAGCTCAAGTACACCAACGGCGAGCGCAAGCGGCTGCTCGACAAAGTCAACAAGTCGGTCGACTCCATGCGGACGCTGGAGCGGCAGATCCGCTCGCTCGACCAGAAGCTTGAGGCCTCGCGCTCCGAGGAGCTCAAAAAGGAGTACCGCCGCCAGCAGAAGAACTGCCGCATCGACCTCGAAAAGATGGAGGAAGAAACGGGCGTGCCGCTCGCGGAGATCAAGCGCACCCAGCGCGAGATGATCCAGGGCGACATGGATGCCGAACAGGCTAAGCGCGAGCTGATCGAAGCCAACCTGCGCCTGGTGGTCTCGATCGCGAAGAAGTACACCAACCGCGGCCTCCAGTTTCTTGACCTGATTCAGGAAGGCAATATCGGCCTGATGAAGGCGGTGGACAAGTTCGAGTACAGGCGCGGCTACAAGTTCTCGACGTACGCGACCTGGTGGATCAGGCAAGCTATTACCCGCGCCATCGCCGACCAGGCCCGGACCATCCGCATCCCGGTGCACATGATCGAGACGATCAACAAGCTGATCCGAACCTCGCGGCAGCTGGTCCAGGAGCTCGGGCGCGAGCCGACCTCCGAAGAGATCGCGCGGCGCATGGACATCCCGGTCGCGAAGGTCCGCAAGGTGCTCAAGATCGCGCAGGAGCCTATCTCGCTCGAAACGCCGATCGGCGAGGAGGAAGATTCGCACCTTGGCGACTTCATCGAGGACCGCGGAGCCGTGTCCCCCTCGGATGCGGTGATCAGCGTCAACCTGAAGGAGTACACCTCGCAGGTGCTGCGCACGCTGACCCCCCGGGAGGAGCGCGTGATCAAAATGCGCTTCGGCCTTGAGGACGGCTCGGAGCACACGCTGGAAGAGGTCGGCCAGAGCTTCCAGGTCACGCGCGAGCGCATCCGGCAGATCGAAGCCAAGGCGCTCAGGAAGCTGCGCCACCCTTCGCGGTCGCGCAAGTTGAAGGCGTTTGTGGATACCGCGCGGGAGGTGTAGTTCCGCAAGAAAGGCCGCCGGCGAGGGCGGCCTTTTCTTGGTCGAGACACAATGCGCAGGACCCCGAGGTAACAGGGTGATGCCGCACAAAGCGGCGAATCTACTTTCGTTCCGTGCGCGCACCCTCTCCCAAGGGAGGCTCCGAGCGGGCTACGAAACCCGCCGCTGCTCCGCGACTGCCTGCACCACGAACGGGATCGGCGCGCGTGAAGGCCGGCGCACGGGGGCCCCGCTCAACAGCGCCGCCGCCGAGGCATGCGCCGGCCCGCGCCACTCCGGCACGTTGAAGCAGTCGCTCCGGTGCGCCGAGGGCAGCGGATTACCCACGTGGTGCGCCGCCAGGGCTTCCACCACCTCCCGGAGCGCTTCTTCGCACTCGCCCTTGCGCAGCCGGGAGTAGTACACCTTGTAGCTTTGTTTGCAGCAGGGGCATTGCACGTCGCCCTGGCTGTCCTCGGTCACCATGCAAAGAACTTGCATCGTCGAGCTCCTTCGTCTGGGAAAAATGGGGGCGCGCACTCGTTTTTTTGCTCTGCCGGGGCAGGTGCGCTGCTGCCGTTCTGCGGCGACTATAACGCCGCCCCCCGCATCGTTGGCAATGCTTTTTTCCCGGGCCCGGCCGGGTTTGTCGCACTCTTGACGGTTCCTAAACCGTTTCCACCCGCGGAACCCTGGGCTAACTCACTCATTCCGCTCCGCTTTCGGGTCTCGTTCCGCCTTTCTCCGTCGCTGTGACGGGCGCGAAAATAATTTCCCGGCTTTTCCCGTTTTGGGACGGCTGCCGCGGCTTGTTTCGCTTCGGAACAGCCCCGTTTTCCGCCTGCCGATTTCCTGCCCGGGCCGCTCGCCGTGCTCGCATGATGCCCATGAGGACTTCAAACCATGGCTTCCCAGACCGCCTTCCGCTCGCCCCAGATTCGCTCGGCTCTCCGCTCCTTCCGTGGCCTTCGCGCGGCCCTGCTCCCTGCCTTGCTCGCCTTACCTCTGCTCACCGGTTGCGGCGTTTCCTCCTCCGGGCCTGCCGGCTCGCCCATCGCAAAGGAGCAAGCCGCCCTGGCCACCGGCACCGTCCCTTCCACGTTCTTCGGTCTGGTCGTTAAGGATTCTTCCGCCCCAACCCCGGCCGTCGCTTCCGGCGCGCGGCGCTTGTGGGACTCCGGCGTGACCTGGGCCGCGCTCGAACCCGCGCCGGGCGTGTTCGACTGGGCCACCCTCGATGCCGAGGTCGCGGCGGCTGAAAACTCCGGCGCTGCGCTGACTTTGACACTCGGCATGACCCCTTCCTGGGCCTCCTTCGCACCCTCGCTCCCGAGCGCCTACGGCCCCGGCGCGACCGGCACCCCCGCCCGGCTTGCCGACTGGGACAGCTATGTCGCCGCGGTGGCCGCCCGCTACAAGGGCCGCATCGGTGCATACGAGCTGTGGAACGCCCCCGAGGATCCGGCCTACTGGTCGGGTTCGCCGGCGACCCTGGGTTCGGACCTCGCCACTCTCGCCGCTCACGCTGCCGCCTGCATCCACTCGGCCGATCCCGCAGCCATGCTCGTCTCCCCGGCGCTTTCGCCGGCCGGCCTCCAGGCATTTCTTACCGCGGGCGGGGGCGCTTCCATCGATGTCGTCGGCGCGGCCCTGACCCTGCCCGGGCAAAGCCCCGAAACCGGAGTCGCCACGCTCCAGGCCGTTCGCGCCGCCATGCAGGGCACCCCCGCTGATGCCAAGCCTGTCTGGAACGACTCTCCGGCCTGGACCTTCCCTGGTTCGTCCCAATCCGCCGCGAGCGGAACGCAAGCCGGCGCGCATACGGCGGCCTCGGCCGGCGGAGCCGCGCTCGACCCGCAGACGCAAGCCGCCTACACCGCCCGTACCCTCATCCTGAACGCCGCGTTCGCCGTCACCCGCATGCACTGGTATGCCTGGGACGACAACACCCCTTCCTCCATTGCCCTGACCCAGTTCGGCCGGCCCACGGCCGCGGCGCAAGCCTACGCGCAAGTAGAAACCTGGCTCGCCGGCGCACGCCTCAACGGCTGCGCCGCGAATGCCTCGGGCCTGTGGACCTGCCAGCTCGCGGAGGCCGGCCGCACCGGGTACATCGTCTGGTCGGCCATAGGCACGGTCACCGCAAGCTCGCTCGGCATGGCCAATGCCACAGCGCTTGACGGCACCGCCGTGCCGCTCGCCGCGGACGGCTCCCTTCAAGTCGGTGGAAGCCCTCTCCTGCTGCAGTAACGAATTCCAAATGCAAGAGGGACCATCGCTGGCCCCTCTTTTTCTTCGCCCCGGGAATATGCTTTGCGGCAGGGATGCTCCCGGAAGCCTCGATTCAAAATAACATATTCTTTCGTTTATGCACCACTCTCGATCGACGCTGCTCACAATCGAGCAAATCTTGACACGCGAACGGCTGAAACGTTATCTCGTGACTACATCGAACGACCTCGCGGCAGCCATATCGCTTTATGAGCAGAACGTCGCCCTCTCTGAAGCTGTTTTCGGACTCCTTCACGGGATCGAGATTGCGGTAAGAAACAGCATGCATGATGCACTCAGCTCTCATTTCGGGTCACCCACATGGTTCCAAACGAGCTTTGGCGTACTCACCGGGTACCACCGAGACAAGGTCGCTCACGCAATAAAGGAAGCCGGGGGACTGAGGGCATCCCCCGGTAAAGTTGTTGCGGAACTCACTTTTGGGTTCTGGACCGACCTCGCCGCACAACGTTACTTGTGGACGCTTTGGCAGCCCTGCCTACATCGAGCTTTTCCGGAGAAAAGGCTCGCGCGCGCGGCAATTCATGGACGCCTTGATCTCATCCGCAAGCTGCGCAACAGAATCGCCCACCACGAACCCGTCCTGACATCCCGCCGCGCTCTTTACGCCGGCTCTGGTCTGCTGATTACACCTGAGCAACTCATCGAGTGCGTCGATTGGATCGCACGTCCCCTCGGGGCTTGGCTCAGAACCGGTTTCCGTTTCTACACAGTCTCGACCATCCTTGAAACCGTAGCCGCTTCTGGCATCACGCTTTGACAAGCCTGCATACACGCACTGCCAACCGCTACAGCGCCCGAATCGCCCGCTCGATTGCCTGCTTGCGCACCACCAGCTCCAGCACCCGGCCTTCGTCGCCCTTGCGTTCCGCCTCAGCCAGGCTCGCCCGCACCGCGCGGGCTTCCCGCTCCAGCGCCGAGCACTCCAGCGACCGCAACGCCGCCTCCACCTCCCCCGTCTCCAAGGGCCGCGCGCTCTCCTCGAACAACACCTGCGCCACCAGCTTTTGCTCAGGAGAGCTCTCCGGCAGCCCGTGTACCGCGTCGATCCCTGCCTCCCGCCCCATGAGCGCCCGCAGGGCCGCTTCCGAGGCGAGCCCCGAGAACCGCTCCGGGCACGACTCGACCGCGTGCGCCACCAGTTCAAACTCCGGAGTTCCCACCGGCAGCGCCAGCGCCCGCACCAACTCCTTTTCCGCGTCCGCAAGCCTGAGCGCGGCCGCTTCGAGCCCCGATTTACGCCCCGCCGCGGCTGCCTTCAGCTCCTGCCGCACCACCGCCCCGTCGATCCCCAGCCGGTGCGCCGCCTCTTCCGCGAATTCCTCCCGCCCGATCGCGTGCGGCAGCCGCCGAATGTGCGGCAAGAGCCAGTTCAGCGCGTCGATCTTGCCCTGCGCCGATCGCCCGAACCGCCGCGCGGCCTGGTCCAGCAGATAATCCTGGTGCTTGCGCGCCCCGCGCACCGCCTCCATGTACGCCGGCGCTCCACGCTCCCGCACGAACCGGTCCGGGTCCAGCCCGCCGTCGAGCGCCACCACCCGCACCTCAAACCCCTCTTCCGTTAACAGCGCGATCGATTTTTCCGCCGCCGCCATCCCCGCCCCGTCCGGGTCGAAGTTCACGATCACCCGCTTGGTGTGCCGGGCCAGGATGCGCGCCTGCGCCTCGGTGAATGCCGTCCCGCTGGTCGCCAGCACGTTGCCGATCCCGGCCAGCGACACCGAGATGCAGTCCATCTGCCCCTCGACCAGCAGCGCGAAGTCCTGCTTCTGCGCCGCGAACTGGCGGATCACTCCCCGCGCCTTATCGAGGTTGAACAGCACCTGGCCTTTCGAATAGAGCGGCGTTTCGGGGGAGTTGAGGTACTTCGCGCGTTCGTTCGGGTCGAGCGCCCGCGCGGTGAACGCGATCACCCGGCCCGCCTCGTTCATGATGGGAAAGGTGATCCGCTTACGGAACCGCGGGTACAGCGGCCCCAGCCCGCCGTCCTCCTGCTCCTTTTGCGTGAACAGCCCGGCTAGCTTCAGCAACTTTGCGGCCTCCGGCGACTTACGCTCGAGAAATTGCCGCAATGCCCCCGACGAGTCCGGCGCGAACCCGATCCGGAACTTCGCGATCCCCTCCGCCGCGAGCCCCCGCCCCGCCAGATACTCCCGCGCACCCGAACCCTCCGGCGACTTGAGCTGCTCCTCGAACCAGGCGCAGGCCCACTCGTGCAGCTCCAGCAGCTTGCCGCGTTCGCGGTGCTCCTCCGCCTCCTCCGCCGAGTGGAACTCGCGCTTCGGCAGCGG
>CAXUHL010000108.1:5619-9850 GCA_964250745.1 uncultured Acidobacteriaceae bacterium | reverse complement strand
ACCGCCTCGACCAGCGCGGGCTCGGTCCACTCGTGCACCATGACGATGTCGGCTTCCGCGAAGTCGAGCTCGGAAGGGCCGGCATACGGACGCACGTCGAGCTCAGGATACGTGCGCGCGAACTGGGCGAGCGACTGCTCCCCGCGCTCACCCTCGGCGAGCAGGTTCACATACGACCACCCGTCGGCCGGTTCGAACGCGGTGACGGAATGGCCGAGCGCAACAAGCCCGCGCAGCAGCCCGCGCAGGAAGTGGGCGTTGCCGTTGTTCCAGTCGGAGCGGAGCGAGTGCGCGCAGTAGACGAGGCGAAGCTGCTTCATCAAGCGAGAGCCTGCGCGGGTACGGCCGCGGCGAGCATCGCGCCGTAGACCGCTTCGTGGTTGCGCACCATCGCGCGCGCGGTGTAGTGCTCGCGGGCGCGAGCATGGGCGCGGGCGGCGAGCGCGCGGGTGCCGTCAGGGTCGCGCGCCAGCATCCCGAGCACCGACGCGAGCGCCGTGGGGTCGCGCGGCGGGAAGTAGAAGGCCGCATCGGCCCAGATTTCGCGCAGGGTGGGCAGGTCGGCCAGCACCAGCGCGCAGCCGGACAGCGCGGCCTCGAGCGGTGCCAGCCCAAACGGCTCATAGCAGGAGGTGGCGATGTAGATCGCGGTGCGCGCGTACAGCTCGCGCAGGTCCGGCGCGTGCTGCTTGCCCAGGTAAGTGATGCCGCCCCGCACGGTCGCCGGCGCGTCCGCAACGAAGGCCGGAGCCGCGGGGGAGGCAGCCTCGCCCGCGACCAGCAACGGCATGGGCGCGTTCACATTGTCGAGCAGCGCGGTGTTCTTGCCGGGGTCCCATGCGCGGCCCACGGTCAACGCACGCAGCTGCTTCGGCGCGCCGGCGGTAAACAACTCCGGGGAGCGGCCGTTCGGGATCACCTCCACCGTCCGGGCGACGCCGTACTGCTCGCGCAGCTCGCGGGCCATCCAGGCGGTAGGGGCGGCCAGGCGCGTCGCCGTCAGGAGGCCGGCGCGGACCAGCGCGGTATACGCGCGCAGGCGGCCTGTGTCCGGCGCGGACTCGCCGTGCACCGCCTGCCACCAGCTCAGCACGTCGCTGTGGCCGGTCAGCAGCACGGGCAGCGTGTCCGACAGAGTGCCGTAGGCGAACTGGTTGGTATGGAGCAGGTCCGGCTGGAGCCGCGCGATCAGGTCGCAGAGCAGCTCGCGGGATCGCAGGAGGTCCTCCGCCGGGTCGTCCATCCATTCCAGCCGGTACTCGGTTTCGACGCAGTGGAACAGAGGCGACCGCATGGATGCGACCCAGGCCTGCTGCCCCCGGTCGAGCTTCGTGCCGAGCGAGACGAGGGTGACCTGGTGGCCGTTCGCGACGAGGCCCGCGCTCAACTCTTCCGTGTAGGTCCAGACGCCGCCGACCGAGTCGGTGGTCAGGAGGACATGCATTCGAGCTCCTCCAACTGCTTGGGTTCTTCTTCCTGGATGTCGCTGAAGCGGTCGAACAGGCCCAGGTAGTGGCGATGCGCGCGCTCCCAGGCTTCGTCGTCGGGCTGCGCGCCGAAGGTTTCGACGTAAAGCGGCGAGCCCGGGAAGGGGAACATGGGAACGGGCTCGGAGACCCAGACGCCCTTCTGCTTGAGCTCGGCCTGCCAGGCTTGGACCGCCGCGGAGTCGTCGTGCGAGGTGCGGATCAGGTTGGCCTGGACCCACGGGATGCGGGTCTTCGCGTAGGCCAGCAGCTCCGCGATGCGATCGGTCGAGAGTCGGCAGTTCTTGTTGAGCTCCGCGCGGCCGGCTTCGGTGATCGACTCGATGCCGCACTCGATGGAGATGGCGTGGGCGCGGCCCAGCAGGTCGAAGCCGGCCTCGTCCCACAGGTCGATGCGGGTCTGGAAGCCGATCTTGAGCGGGCGCTTCGCGATTTCCTCGAGCAACACGCGAACGTTCTTGCCCACGCCGAAGATCTCGTCGATGAAGTAGACGTAGGTGACCCCGCGCGCGAGGAGCGCGTCGATCTCGGCCAGGACGGCCGCGACGGGCCGCTCGCGGAACTTGTTGCGGAACAGGGTCTTGTTGCAGAACGAGCAGGACCACGGGCAGCCGCGGGCGAACTCGAGCTCCGCGCCCAGGCCGTCCACATGCTCGAAGACATGGTGCTTGTGGGTGTGCAGCTCGACCGGGTACGCCGTGAAGTCCAGAGGCGCAAGCGCGGCCATATCGGTCACGCCCAGGCCCTCGCTCAGGTGCAGCCCCCGCGCGTCCTGCCAACACACGCCGGGGATCATCTCCCACGGTTGGGTCGCGAGCAGGGGCAGAACCTGGTCGTGCTCGCCGCGGATGACCGCGTCCGCGCCTGTTTTTCGGAGCGTAGCTCCGGGAGTGACAGACCCGTGCGGGCCGATGAGGACGAACTTCGCCTTCGTTTCCGTCCTCAGCGCCCCGACCCATTCCCGCGGGACTCGCAGCTCCGGAGGCGGGCAGCGCCAGAACAGGTACGAGGGCGCGGTCGGCAGGACGATGAAATCGGGATCGCCGAGGCGGGCGACGGTTTCCCCGGGTGTGAGCGACTCCATCTGCGCGTCGACCACCAAGACTTCGTGCCCGGCCTTGCGCAGCTCGCCCTGCGAGTGCAGCAGTTCGAGCGGCAGGTGGGGGTCGCGGCAGCCGAAGTACGTCGAGCCCTCGAAGCTCCAGCGCGGGTTGACCAGGGCAAACCTCATCGCGCGCTCCCCACCGCCGCCAGCGGCGCAGGCTTCCTGTCGCGCAGGTCGCTGTGCCAGAAGGCCGCGATGTCGGCGAAGGTTTGGTCGAGCGTGCGCGTCGGCCTCCAGCCGGTGTGCGCGGCCAGCTTGACCGTGTCGCTCACGTAGATCTGCTGGTCGCCGGGGCGGGCCTCGCTCAGCTCCGCCCGGATGCGTTCGCCGGTCTGCTTTTCGATGGCCGCGATGGCCTCGCGCACGGAGATGGCCTGCGCCGGGCCGCCGCCCACGTTGTACACCTGTCCGGCCGTCACCTCGCGCCGAGCCGCGGCCAGCTCCATCGCGTCCAGCAGGTCGTGGACGTGGAGGATGTCGCGCACCTGGCAGCCGTCGCCGTAGATGGTCACCGGCTGCCCTTCCAGCGCGGAGTAGAGGAAGTGCGCGACCCAGCCCTGGTCCTCGGTGCCCAACTGGCGCGGCCCGGCGATGCAGCTCATGCGGAAGACCACCGTGGGCAGCCCGTAGATGCGGGCGTAGTCGTGGACGTACTGGTCCGCCGCGCCCTTGGAGCAGCCGTAGGGCGAGTGAAAGTCGAGCGGCTGCTCCTCATCGATGCCGGACAGGAGCGGGTCGGCGAAGCGGTAGCGCGCGGCATCGGCGTCGCGGGTGATGCCGACATTTTCGAGCCCGCCGTACACCTTGTTGGTCGAGGTAAACAGGACCAGCGGAGGCGTGGGAAGGGCGCGCGCCGCTTCGAGCACATGGAGCGTGCCGAGGATGTTCGCGTGGCAGTCGGCTACCGGGTCGGCGATGGAGGTGGTAACGGCGACCTGGGCGGCGAAATGGTAGATTTCCGACGCGCCCTCGGTGGCTTCGGCCAGCAAGGCCCGGTCGCGCACGTCGCCCTCCACCACGGTCAGGCGGCCCGAAGCGGCCAGCGAGCGGAGCCAGAGGAGGTTGGTCTGGACGCCGGGGCGCGCGAGCGAGTCCAGCACGGTGACGTGGGCCTCGCTTTGGGTGAGCAGGCGGGCGGCCAGGTTGGAGCCGATAAAGCCCGCGCCGCCGGTAATCAGGGCCCTGCGCTCTGTTTTCTCGTTCAATCCAGCTCCTTGCCGGGTAGGATGCGTCATGCCGAGAGCCCGTGGGCGGCCAGCTCGCGCATCATGGTTTCCGCCTTGTCCTCCGCTTCCTGCGCCTGGAGCCAGTCGCACAGCTCCGCGAAGCCCGCCTCATGCGTCACACGGGGCTCGTAGCCGAGCAGCGCGCGAGCCTTGGCGAGGTCGGCGTAGCAGTGGCGGATATCGCCGGAGCGGTACTTCTGCGTGAGTTGATGAGGCAGGCGCTCACGCGTGCCGAGCCTATCGGACATGAGCTCCGCCACGCGGGAGATCGAGATCGGCTGCCCGGAGCCGACATTAATCACGTGCCCGTTCGCCTCCGCCCGCTCGAGCGCGAGCAGGTTCGCGCGGACGATGTCGTGGATGTTGACGAAGTCGCGCTGCTGCTCGCCGTCCTCGAAGACCAGCGGCGGCTG
>CAXUHL010000108.1:0-5519 GCA_964250745.1 uncultured Acidobacteriaceae bacterium | reverse complement strand
CCACACGCCCGCGCGCAGCTGGGCGTTGCCGCGGATGGGCGGGGCGACCGGGCCGCATGCCGGGCAGGTGTAGGCGCCCTCACCGTAGATGGACATGGACGAGGCCACGACCAGCTTTTCGACCGGCGACTTGGTGTCGAGCAGCACCTGCAGCAGCTGCGCCGTACCGAGCGTGTTGACGCTCATGTAGCGCTCGATCTCGTACATGGACTGGCCGACCCCGACCGTCGCGGCGAAGTGGTACACCGCGTCCACGCCTTCGAGCGCCTGCTTGACCGCCCCGGCATCGCGCACATCGCCGTAGACGATCTCGACCTCCGGAGACAGATAGGTGGGCAGCTTGCGGGAGTGGACCTGCGGGGTGAGGTTGTCGAGCACGCGGACCGAGTGGCCCTCGCGCAGGAGGCCGTCGGCCAGGTGCGAGCCCACAAAGCCCGCGCCGCCGGTGATGAGGATGGTCTTGGGCATGATCCTCCCTTTCAGAGTGCGAGCGCCGGTTCTTCGGCCGGCTTCGAGGTTGAATTCCGGCTTGCGGGCGCGTAGCGGGCCACGGCCCACCGCGCGAACTCGGTGAAGTCTTCGACGGTGCGCGGAGGGCTGGCCCAGTGGGGCTCCATGCCGAGATGGTCGGGGGTGAAGCAGAGCGTCATGGTCACCTCGAAGGGAGCCAGCGCCGCCATCTGCCGGTCGAACCAGATCTCCGCTCCGGGGCGGAACCGGTCGGCCCAGCTGACGCCGGTGCGCAGGTAGCGCACGCCCAGCTTGCCCAGCCACTCGACGGCCGGATCGAGCCTGTGGTCTTCGTAGTGGAACCACTGGCAGATGCCGAGCGCGGGGTTTTCGGCGGCGAGCTCGGGGTACCGGTGCGCGGCCAGCTTGGGGGTGCCGTCGTGCTTCAGCAGGCCCATGTAGTAGTGGCGGTAGTAGGAGGAGCCTTCGGCCTCCTTGTGGCGGGTCGTCGCTTCCCAGGTCGGGGGCAGGTCGTAGAGCGAGTACCAGTGGATGCGGTCGGTCCGGCCCCGGAGCAGCGCGGTCATGCGCTCCAGGCCGAACAGCGCGACCTCTTCGGCGCCGAAGCTCGACGCGCCCACCTCCGACACCCAGACCGGGAGCCCGGCGGCCTGTTCGGTTTCGCGGATGCGGTCGGGCCACTCGTCCACCTGCCAGTGGTTCCAGTCAAGCGGGAAGCCGTGAATCGCGACCGTGTCGACGTGCTCCAGCGCGCCGTGCCCGCGCATCAGCTGGATCCAGCGCCAGTCGGCCGAGGAAACGCCCCCGAGGACCACCTTCAAGCTGGGGTTCAGCTCCTTGATCGCCCGCGACGAAGACCGGACCATCGCCGCGAACTTCTCCCAGTCGGGATCCAGGTGGAAGTTCCAGTGGGACAGATTGTTGGGCTCGTTCCAGAGCATGACGGCTTCTACCATGACTTCCCTTCAAATTCGAGGTCTTGCAGCCACTGCCCGCGCCGCTGGGTGGCGGCGGGCGAGCACAGCCAGGTTTCCTCCTCGGGCTGCGCGTCGAGCCGGAGCCCGGCGGAGCGCAGCATCGCCTCGACCGCGGGCCGGTTCGGAATCCACCAGTTCGTCGGGTCGCCGGCGAAGCTGTGCTCAAAAAAGCGCATCTGCGGGAAGGTGGCTTCGTTGAAGATGTCCCGCTCCCAAAACGGATAGTCGGGGGCGACCGGCACGGGCGCGGGCGGATCATGCGGGCGCAGCAGGGTTTGGAAGACGAGCGTGCCGCCCGGCGCGAGTTTTTGAACCACCCGGTCGAGGGCGTACAGCGGGTAGCGCAGGTGGTAGAAGAGGCCCATGAACAACACCAAATCGAACTGGCCGGGCACGCTGAGCACGTCGTAGGCGGAGCAGTGCCGGTACTCGATCGCGAGGTCGAGCTCGGTGCAAACCAGGCGGGCCTGGTTGAGGTAAAGCTCCTCGGTGTCGATGCCGAGCACGCGCGCGGCCCCGCGCCGCTTCAGCTCGACCGCGTAGAAGCCCGCGTTGCAGCCGATGTCCAGCACGGTCTTGCCGGTGAGGTCGCGCGGCAGCGCGGGCGCGAGCGAATCCCACTTGACCCGGGGATAGTCGCCGAGAAAGTGGTCCGGTGCCGTTTGGACACCGTGAACGCGGATGTTGTGGAACCAGGGCCCTGCGTCGCGGAGCCGATGTTCCAGCTCCGCCCCGTGCCCTGCTGCCGCCGTGTGTACCGCCAAAGGTTGGGTTCCCGCCTTTTTTCAAAATTCGCCCGAGCGCCCGTCGCGAGCGGTGCGGCAAGCACGTGCTTGCCGGGAGCATCTACTCAGGACACAACTATACCGTTGACGGAGATGCATGCAAACCGGAAAGCCGCTATGTCGCGCGGCAAACAAACTCGCGGGGCGCGATGTGCAGCGGCTCAAAGGCAGCTCCGGCGGGCACACAACCAAGGCGGGCCGGGGGCGCTCTCCCCAACTGCAGACAAAACCACAAGGAGCAAGCTACATGGCACGCAACCCTCTGACCTTTGGGCCGAAACCGCCTTTCCCCCAGCAGAAGTCGTCCATCCCCGGCGCCGAAAAAGAGATGGACCCGCAGGCGGACCACGGGCTTGAAAGCTACACCGGGCGCGGGCGCCTGACCGATCGCGTGGCCATCGTCACGGGCGCGGACTCCGGCATCGGCCGCTCGGTGGCGATCCTGTTCGCGAAGGAGGGCGCGGACGTCGCGATCACCTATGTGGCCGAGGAAGAGGCGGACGCCAGGGCGACCGTGGCGGCGGTCGAGGCGCAGGGGCGGAAGGCGCACAAGATCGTGGTCGACTTCGCGCACCCGGAGACCGCGCCGAAGATCGTCGAGGAGGTCGTGGCGAAGTTCGGCAAGCTCGACATCCTGGTCAACAACGCGGCCTACCAGCGCACCTACGCGCAGCTTGAGGACGTGCCGGGCGAGGAGTTCGCGATGGCCTACACCATCAACGTGGGCGGGACGTTCGCGATGTCGCAGGCGGCGGCCAAGCACCTCAAGCCGGGAGGCGTGATCATCAACACCACGTCGATCCAGGCGCTCGACCCGAGCCCGAACATCTTCGTCTACGCTTCTACCAAGGCCGCGATCTCGAACCTGACCAAGGGGCTGGCCAAGCTGTTGGGGGAGAAGGGCATCCGCGTGAACGGCGTGGCCCCCGGCCCGGTGTGGACGCCGCTGATCCCGGCGACGATGAACGAGAGCAGCCTGAAGGAGTTCGGCTCGAAGACCGTGTTCGGGCGGCCCGCGCAGCCGGTGGAAGAGGGAGCCGTCTATGTGTTCCTCGCCTCCGACGACGCGAGCTTCGTGACCGGGGAGATCTACGGCGCGACAGGAGGGATGACGCCGGTTTAGAGGCGAGGGTGGAGGGTTGAGGGGTACAAACGGCCATCCAGTCCGGGTCATCCTGAGCGAAGCGAAGGATCTGCTTTCCCCCGCTCCCAAGGGCAGAGGCGGATCCTTTGTGTACACATCAGAGTTTCGCGCCTCATCAATGCCTTAAAGGCGCGGCTCCCGTTCTGAAATGGAACTCGCCCCAAAACGGGACAGCCTTTCGCCGCATCCGAGCAGGTGCGCGCGCGGCGGTTTTCCCTCCGCGCTACACTTTTCCTGAGCGGAGCGGATGGCAGAAGCGGCAATCAAGACAAAAAGCGCGTGGGCGGAGCGCATCCAGGCGCTCAAAAACGTTCCCCCGGTGCTCGCGATTTTGTGGGAGTCCGGACCCGCGGTCGTGACCTGGGGTCTGATCCTGCGCTTCCTCGTCGCGGGCGGGCCGCTGCTGGGCGCATGGATCGCGAAGAACATCATCAACGGTGTCGAGTCGGCGATTCGGGGCCGGGGCATCACGCCGCACTTCTGGGGCTTCGTCGCGGCGGAGGTCGCGGTGGTGGTCGGTACGGGGCTCGTCGCGCGGGTGATCGACTACTGCGATGCCCTGCTGGCCGACCGGTACACGCATTATGTCTCGATCCGAGTCATGCGCCAGGCCGCGCAGCTGGACCTGACCACGTATGAAAACCCCGAATACTACGACCGGCTGGAGCGCGCGCGGGTGCAGGCCACCGACCGTCTGGCGATGATCCAGATGATGGGCCGGTTGATCCAGCAGATCATCGCGACCGTGCTGTTTTCGAGCGTCCTCCTCTGGAAAGCACCGCTGCTGCTCCTTCTGCTCGCCGTCGCCGTGATCCCGTCGTTTCTGGGCGAAACGCACTTCGCCTTCCTGGGCTACGCCAAAAACTTCCGCCAAACCCCGGCCAAGCGCGAGATGGACTACATCCGCCAGGTCGGCGGGTCCAAGGAGGCCGCGAAGGAGCTCAAGCTCTTCAACCTGAGCGAGTACTTCACGGACCGGTTCGCGCGGCTTTCCGAGGGGATCTATACAGAGAACGTCGCGCTTTCGAAGCGGCGCCTGGCTTGGGGCGGGCTGTTCTCGATGATCGGCAACGGAGGCTACTACGGGTCGTACGTCTACGTTATCTGGCGGGCAATTCACGGCGGGTACGATATCGGCACCTTCGCCTTCATCACCGGGGCGGTGCAGCAGGCGCAGGCAGCCCTGCAGCAGGTGTTTTCTCTCGCCTCGGGGATCGCCGACCAGGCCCTGTTCCTGACCGACCTGATCGGCTTTTTCGAGATGAAGCCGACCGTGGTCTCGAAGCCCGGCGGACTGAAGACGCCGAAGCCGATCCGGCGGGGCTTCGAGTTCCGCAATGTGTCATTCGCCTACCCCGGCACGACGCGCAAGGTGCTCAAGGATTTCAACTTCCATCTGAAGCCGGGCGAGCGGATCGCCCTGATCGGCGAGAACGGCCAGGGCAAGACCACGGTCGTCAAGCTGATCACGCGGCTTTACGACCCGACCGAGGGCCAGATCCTGCTCGACGGGGTCGACCTGCGCGAGTACGCGCTCGACGACCTGCACCAGGAGATGGGCGTCATCTTTCAAGATTTCATGCGGTACGAGATGACGGTGCGCGACAACATCGCCGTGGGGCGCGTGGAGCTGCCGCACACGGAGCAGGAGATCGCCGCGGCGGCCGAAAAGTCGCTGGCCGCGAGCGTGGTGCGCAAGCTGGGCGCGGGCTACGACCAGATGCTGGGCCGACGGTTCGAGTCCGGCGTGGACCTTTCGGGCGGCGAGTGGCAGAGGATCGCGCTGGCCCGGGCCTACCTGCGCGACGCGCAACTGTTGATCCTGGACGAGCCGACCGCGGCGCTCGACGCCAAGTCCGAGATGGAGGTCTTCGAGCGGTTCGCCGAGCTGACCGCGGACAAGATGGCTTTGTTCGTCTCGCACCGGTTCTCGACCGTGCGCATGGCGGACCGCATCGTGGTGCTGGCCGGCGGGCAGCTGGTGGAGGAGGGCGACCATGTGCGCTTGATGGCGCTGGGCGGCCGGTACGCGGAGATGTTCGAGATGCAGGCGGCGAGCTACCGCTGATCGCGCGCGGGAGCGGTCTAAGCGAAAAGGAGAAGCGGGTGACGGAGGGCAATCGAGTGGTGGCGGAAGAAGCG
>CAXUHL010000107.1:7404-9892 GCA_964250745.1 uncultured Acidobacteriaceae bacterium | reverse complement strand
GCTGCTTCACGTGCGCGACGCGGCGGACCCGCTCGCCGAGGAGCACAAGGCGGAGGTCGAGAAAGTTTTAGGGGAGCTCGACGTGCTCGGGAAGCCCAGGATCGAGGTCATGAACAAAGTGGACCTGCTGCCGGAGGGCTCGCTCCCGGAGGGCGCGATCGGAGTTTCGGCGCTGCGCGGGGCCGGGGTGGAGCGGCTGCTGCTCGCGGTGGACGCGGCGCTGACGGCCGATCCGGTCGAAGCGATGGAGATGTGGATTCCGCAGAGTGCGGGCGAGGCATTATCGGCGCTGGAGCAGGGTGGGACGGTGGGCGAGCGGCAGTTCGAGCGGCGCGGGGACGAGGACGGGGTGCGGGTCCGGGTAGCCGCGCCCCGGTCGCTGCTGGGGCGATGGCGGCGGTATCGGGTGGAGGGGTAAGAGGGCGGCGTGCCGGCGAAATCGTTTAGATCGACGGCAAGCGCCTGCCAAGGTCTTGCCGTCCATCCAGTACACGCAAGATTAAGACCGTGCGCACAGTGCGGCCGCTTGTGACGGTCATCGTCTTGTACACGAGCAAGTAGGGCGATTCGACCAGCATCCGAGTGCCCGGCTTCAGTCTGGGCCGCCGTGAGCCGAGCCGTGGAAACTGTCTGAGCTGCGCGACTCTATCCTCAATGCGGTCAAAAGTTCTTTCCGCCGCGTCTGGATTGCGTTCCGCGAGAAAGATGTAGATGTGGAGAAGGTCTCGCTTCGCTTGACGGCTCCAAACCAGAGTGGCCATCAGGCCGATTTAGGCTGCCGCCGGAGCTGCATGAGCGCCTTGGCCTCTGCGCGCAGTTCACCGAAAGTAAAAGGCTCCGCAATCCCGCTTGCCTCCCCTTCGGCGACAGCGGCGTTCAGGCGGCGTGTCTGCTCCTCGCTCAAACCGTGGTGGAGGTGCCACTCCCACAGGGCGTTCTGGATCAACTCGGAGGCGGTCCGGTAGCCGCCGGCGGCCATGTCGGCGTGGAGCAGGGCGAGCTCCTCGGGGGAAAGCTGGACTTCGACGGTGGTCGGCTCGGCCATGGGGTCAGTCACCTCTCAGGCCAGTATGCGGGCGGCGCGCGGAGCCGGGCAAGGGGGCGCTCGCAAAGCGGGTCGCGTGGCCGGGCGTCCCTATGGTATCTATAAGGGAGCGCCCGGAGGCTTCCCCTCGCTTCAGCCTTGCGCGCCCTGCATCTTTGATTTCCGCGGCAAAACGGTTCGGCGGCAAACCTACCTTTTATGAGTTTGATCTTTCAGCAACTCGGTCAGTTGTTCCTCGGTTCCGTGCCGACGATGCTCCTTTTTTTGCTGCTGGTGTTCTGCTACACGCGGCTGGTGGACCGTCCCCTGCGGCGCACGCTGGAAGAGCGGCGCGCGCGCACGGTAGGCGCGCGCGAAAAGGCGGCTGCATCGGTCGCGGACGCGGAACGCCAAACGCGCGAGTACGCCGGCAAGCTGCGGGCGGCCCGCGTGGAGATGGTGCAAAGGCGCGAAAAGCAGGTTGCCGCGTGGAACGCGGAGCGCGATAAGGCGCTGCGCGAGGCGCGGGAAGCGGCGCAGGCGCGGGTACGCGAGGCCCGGGTGGGGCTCGAAGCGGACGGCGAGCGTTCGCGGGCCGCGATGGACCCGGCGATCGACGCGCTGGCCGGGCAGATCTTGACCGCGGTACTGCCGGCCGCCGAGGGAGCGGGCCGGAGCGTATGAAGCTGCTTGCGTTCTTCCTTTTGTTTCTGGTGCTCCCCGCCGCGCACGCGCAAACACGCGACCGCGAGCCCATGACCAACGGCACCGCGCAAACCCGCATGGATGCGCCCGAGAAGAACTCGGAACTCGAAGCCTACACGCACTCGCCGATGGTGCAGCGGATGGCGCGGGGCATGGGCGTGACGACCGGGCAGGCCTCGCGGTATTTCGAGGACTTCAACTCCGGCGTCCTGATTTTGGTGGTGCTTTACTTCGCCCTGAAGGTGGTGCCGGGCAAGCTGCGGAGCAAGCGGGCCGGGGTGGACCGGGAGCTGCGTGAGGCGCGGGCGGCCACGGCGGACGCGGAGCGCCGGATGCGCGAGGTAGAGGCGCAGCTGGGCGCGCTCGGCGGCGAGATCGAAGCGCTGCGCCGGCAGGCTGCCGAAGGCGCGGAAGCGGAGCACGCTCGAATGAAAGCGGCGCTCGAGGAAGAAAAGGTGAGGATCCTGCACCAGGCGGAAGGGGAGATCGCGGCGGCCCAGAGCAACGCGGAGCGCGGTTTGCGGCGGTTTGTCGCCGAGCTGGCGCTGGAGCGGGCTTCGGCGCGAGTGGCGCTGTCACCCGAAGGCGACCAGGCGATGATCGATGAGTTTCTGCGCGACCTGGCCCCGCGCATGCAGGGGCGCAACTGATGGCCGTCGCCTACGCCGCCCGGTATGCGCGGGCTCTTCTGGATGTGTTGGAGTCCTCCCACATGGACGCGGAAGCGGCCGACCGCGAGCTCGGCGACTTCGAGTCGGC
>CAXUHL010000107.1:0-7304 GCA_964250745.1 uncultured Acidobacteriaceae bacterium | reverse complement strand
CGAGGACGAGCGGCGGGCGGTCGAGGCGCGCATCCACGAGCTGACCGGGCGCAGGCTGCAGGCCACGTTCAGCGAGGATCCGGCGCTGCTGGGTGGGGCGCGGCTCAGGATCGGCTCGACAATTTACGACGGAAGCGTGCGCGGACGGCTCGAAGCACTGCGCGAGCAACTCACGGAAAGCCGCTGAAGCGGCCGGCCGGAACAGGAAACGACAGGGAAGAATGGCGAAGATCAACGCGGACGAGATTACGAGCCTCCTGAGGGAGGAGATCCAGAACTACGACAGCCGGATGCAGGTGGACGAGGTCGGCACGGTCATCTCCGTGGGCGACGGCATCGCGCGCGTCCATGGCCTCGACAAGGTCATGGCGGGTGAGATCGTGGAGTTCCCGCACGGCATCGAGGGTCTGGCGCTGGCGCTCGAAGAGGAGCAGGTCGGCGTGGTGCTGATGGGCGAGTCGGACCGGATTCGCGAGGGCGACGAGGTGAAGCGCTCGGGCCGCATCATGAGCATCCCGGTGGGCGATGCCATGGTCGGACGCGTGGTGAACGCGCTGGGCGCGCCGATCGACGACAAGGGCCCCATCGAAACGACCGAAACCCTGGCCGTCGAGCGGCTGGCCCCCGGCGTCATCGACCGGCAGCCGGTCAAGGAGCCGATGTCGACCGGCATCAAGGCGATCGACGCGATGATCCCCATCGGCCGCGGGCAGCGCGAGCTGATCATCGGCGACCGGCAGACGGGCAAGACCGCCGTCGTGATCGACACCATCATCAACAACGCAAAGAACGACCTGATCTGCATCTATTGCGCGATCGGGCAGAAGCGGTCCTCGATCGCCCAGGTTGTGCAGACCCTGACCGAGGCGGGCGCGATGGATTACACCATCGTCGTCGCGGCTTCGGCATCGGAGCCCGCGCCGCTGTTGTACCTGGCCCCCTTCGCCGCGACGGCGCTGGGCGAGTATTTCCGCGACAACGGCAAGCACGCGCTGGTCATCTACGACGATCTTTCAAAGCACGCGGTCGCCTACCGTGAGCTCTCGCTCCTGCTGCGGCGCCCCCCGGGCCGCGAGGCCTACCCGGGCGACGTGTTCTACCTCCACTCGCGTCTGCTGGAGCGCTCGGCCAAGATGAGCAAGGAGCGGGGCGGCGGCTCGCTCACCGCTCTGCCGATCATCGAGACCCAGGCGGGAGACGTGTCCGCCTACATCCCGACCAACGTGATCTCGATCACCGACGGGCAGATCTTCCTCGAAACGGACTTGTTCAACTCGGGCATCCGTCCCGCGGTAAACGTAGGACTGTCCGTGTCGCGCGTCGGCTTTTCCGCGGCGATCAAGGCGGTCAAGCAGGTTGGCTCGACGCTCAAGTTGGACCTGGCGCAATACCGGGAGCTGGCGGCGTTCGCGCAGTTCGGCTCCGACCTGGACAAGGTGACGCAGAATCAGCTGAACCGCGGCAAGCGGCTCACTGAACTGCTCAAGCAAGACCAGTTCCACCCGCTGACCCCCGCGCACATGGTGGCCATCCTGTTCGCCGGGACCCAGGGGCTGCTGGACGACGTGAAGGTCGAGGATGTCCGGCAGTTCGAGGCCGGGTTCCACGACTATCTCGATGCCTCCGAGCAGGCGTTGCTCAAGGACATCGAGGACAAAAAGGCGCTGGACGACGACGTTCGCGGGCGCCTGAAGGCGGCTGTATAGCAGTAAAAGGGCGACTTCCTTGCCCAACACGAGCAGGCCAAGGGGCGCGACGCGGTCGCGTCGCTGAGCGAGGACGAAAAGAAGCAGGCCGCGGGCAAGACCCCCGGCGGTTCGCAGCCCGGGGCGGCAACCACCGCGGGCGGCGGGGCGGGCGATGCGCCGTCCGCGGCCCAAGCCGGGGCGCAAACCCAGGGAGCCGCGCGCTAAATGGCGAACGTCCTCGACCTGCGGCGGCGCATCCGGAGTGTGAAGAACACGCGCCAGATCACCAAGGCCATGAAGATGGTGGCGGCGGCGAAGCTGCGCCGCGCGCAGGAGCGCATGACCAACGCCCGGCCCTACGCGGTGATGCTGGCGACGGTGCTGGCCTCGCTGCGGCGGAGGGTGGACGCGATCGACCCCGCGACCAACGAGCTGCGCAGCCCGCTGCTGGCGGCCCGGCCCGAGAAAACCGTCCTGCTGATCGTGGTCTCCGGCGACAAGGGCTTCGCCGGGGCGTTCTCAACCAATATCGTGCGCGCGGGGACGAACTTCATCCGCGACATGCGGCAGGAGGACGGCGCGCGCAAAATCGATGTCGAGGCGATCGGACGCAAGGGCCGAGAGTTCTTTCGGCGGCGCTACCCCCTCGCGGAGTTCGGGGCCGCGCCGGAGGACGGCGCGCGCGCCGATCGTACCCGAAAGGACGACATCGAGACGGTCGCGACGGAGCTTTCCTCGAAGATCTCGCTCGACCGGCTGGAGTACGAGGATGTGCGGCGGTTCGGCGAGGAGATCGCCGCGCGCTACGCGGCCGCCGAGGTGGACGCCGTCTACCTGGCCTACAACTCCTTTCAGTCGGTGATCTCGCAGAAGGTCGTCGTGGAGCGGGTGCTGCCGCTGGTCACGGCCAAGGGCGGCGGGATCGAGGATCCCAGCATCGCGCGCTCGGAGGAGCCGTCGGCCGAGGAGAAGCGCCGGATCGGCGAGGCGGCGCTGACTGCCGGGCTGACCCTGCGGGACGAGGAGCAGGAAGCGATTCGCGCGCAGTACGACGATGAGTCGAAGCGATTCGGCACGGCGGAGGTGGACTACACCTACGACCAGCCCGCGGACGAGGTGTACTCGGTCCTGCTGCCTCGGTTCGTGTCGTCTTTGCTGTACCACGCCATGCTGGAGTCGATCGCGAGCGAACACGCGGCGCGCATGACGGCGATGGACGCGGCGACCGGCAATGCATCGGAGATGATCGACTCGCTGACCCTTACCATGAACCGGGTCCGGCAGGCGGCCATCACCAAGGAAATCATCGAGATCGTGAGCGGGGCGGCGGCGGTTTAGCGCTCTCTACAAGGACGAGTTATGGCAGAAGCATTGGAACAGCAGGCAGTAGACACAGGTGCCTCGCACTACGGCGAGCAGGGGCAGAACGCCGCGCAGGCCGAGCAGAATATCGGCCACGTGGTCCAGATCTCCGGACCGGCGGTGGACGTGCAGTTCGACGAGAAGCGGATGCCGGGCATTTTCCAGGCCCTGCGCGTGACCAGCGAGGGCTTCAATGTTCCCTTGCCGACCAACGTGATTCTCGAAGTCCAGCAGCACATCGGTGACGGCCGGGTGCGCTGCGTCGCGATGGAAGCGACCGAGGGCATGGTGCGCGGGATGAAGGTGATCGACACCGGCGCGCCGATCATGATGCCGGTGGGCCGTCCGACGCTGGGCCGGATCATGAACGTGATCGGGCAGCCGGTCGACGAGCTCGGCCCGATCGTCGGGGCCAAGTATCTGCCGATCCACCGCACCGCGCCGTCGTTCGAGGAGCAGTCGACGCAGGAGGAGATGTTCGAGACGGGCGTCAAGGTCATCGACCTGGTGCAGCCGTTCGTCAAGGGCGGCAAGATCGGCCTGTTCGGCGGCGCGGGCGTGGGCAAGACGGTCATCATCCAGGAGCTGATCAACAACGTCGCGACCAAGCACGGCGGCTTCTCCGTTTTCGCCGGGGTGGGCGAGCGCACCCGCGAGGGCAACGACCTGTGGCTGGAGTTCCAGGAAGCGGGCGTGATCGACCTGAACGACCTGCCGAAGTCGAAGGCCGCGCTCATCTACGGCCAGATGACCGAGCCGCCCGGCGCGCGTCTGCGTGTCGCGCTCTCCGCCCTGACCATCGCGGAAAGCTTCCGCGACGAAGAAGGCGCGGACACCCTGCTCTTCATCGACAACATCTTCCGGTTCACGCAGGCCGGGTCGGAGGTTTCGACGCTGCTGGGCCGCATGCCGTCGGCGGTCGGCTACCAGCCCAATCTCTCGACCGAGATGGGCGAGCTGCAGGAGCGCATTACCTCGACCAAAAAGGGTTCCGTCACCTCCGTCCAGGCGGTCTACGTGCCGGCCGACGACTACACCGACCCGGCCCCGGCGACGACCTTTGCCCATCTCGATGCGACCACCGTGCTTTCGCGACCGCTCTCGGAGTTGGGCATCTACCCGGCGGTCGACCCGCTCGCGTCCTCCTCGCGCATTCTTTCGCCGCGCATCGTCGGGCAGGAGCACTACGACGTCGCACAGGGGGTCAAGCGCATCCTGCAGCGCTACAAGGACTTGCAGGACATCATCGCCATCCTCGGCATCGACGAGCTCTCGGAAGAGGACCGGCTCACGGTCTCCCGCGCGCGCAAGGTGCAGAAGTTCCTTTCGCAGCCTTTCCACGTGGCCGAGCAGTTCACCGGCATCCCGGGCTCCTACTGTAAGATCGCGGACACGGTGCGGTCCTTCAAGGAGATCATCGAAGGCAAGCACGACGACGTGCCGGAGCAGGCCTTCTATCTGAAGGGCGCGATCGAGGACGTGCTCGAAGCGGCCGAGAAGCTGAAGGGGCAGAAGTAAGTGGCGAACGGTTTCGACGGCTCGAAGCTCAGGGTCCGAGTGGTGACGCCGGAGCGCATCCTGGTCGACACGGAGGCGGCCTCGGTGTCGATGCCTGGCCTCGCCGGTGTGCTCGAAGTGATGCCGGGCGCGGCTCCGCTCATGACCGCCATCGGCGCGGGCCCTCTGCGCCTGACCGGCGCGGGCAAGGGCGAGGAAACCTATATCGTCGCGCGCGGATTCGCCGAGGTTCTGCCGGACCGGGTCACCGTGCTGGTCGAGTATGCGGAGACGCCGGACGCGGTGGACAAAACCGCCGCAGAGCGCGAGCTGACTGAAGGGCAGAAGCAGGAAGCCGATGCCGGCGACGACCCGCGCAAGTACGAGGCGGCACGGCTCCTGGTGCTGGAAGCGGAAGCGAAGCTGGGGCGGGCCGGAGAGTGAGCCGTCAGGAAGGCTCGCGAGCCTCGGCGGCTTCACGCTCTTTCCGTTGCTCGCGTCGGCCGTAAACGAAGGTGCCGACGAGAGCAGCGAGGCTTGCAATCACCGTGCTGCTGCCTTCCAAGCTGTGACCATACAAAATGACGACGGTCCCGCAGCCGAAGCCGGCAAGCCCGAGCAGGAAAGCAAACCAGACCCCGAGTGTCTGGGCGCGCACATTGCCTTTGATTGCGATCTGCTCTATGTACTGGCGGTGGCCCTGCTGACTTTCCGCCATCCTGAGGATGCGTTCAGATGCCCCCGGCAGAACGTTTTCGTAGCCTGCCAGAGTTTCGGGAGCGGGGAGCGGACCGGCGTGCATGATCCGCTCATGCTCGAGGCGGGCAATGAAGCTCGGGGAGGGGCCGTACTCCTCGGGACTAGACTTAGCAGCCAGATCCCTGGTCGACTCGTTTTCGCTGGGGCTGGACTTGATTGGCTCGCCCATGAACCTAAGACTTCTTGGCGGGTCCCATCGATGAACGTAGGGCGGCACCTACGGCGTTCCAGTCAGACTGCAAGGCTTTTCTGTCAGCAATCGCGGGCGTGCGCGATAAATTGTAGCCATTAAACCGCGCTCCGAGATCGAGGGAACGAGCGAAGCCGGAAAGAAACGACGGACGGGCGAGCAGCTTCGTGGTTTGGGCGAAAGATGCAGTTGTATTCATGATGCCCTCGCAGGAAGAGTAAATGACCGGTGTGCTATTGCAAAGACTTCTTTGCAATGGCGGAACGGCCTATCCCAAAACGGAAATCGGCTATACCCAAAGTTTACCGCACTCGAGGAAAGGCGATGCTTTTGCGGTGCCTCGATCTGGAATTCATCCCCAGGCCGGGACTTTTCTCCGCCGCGCATCGAGAATCTCGCCGGGTATACTCGGTCCGTTCATCGACGGAGGCTCGGATGCGTTGGCTCGCGGCCGCTCTCGTTTTCATCCTGACCGCCTCAGTGCGGGCGCAAAACGGCGCGCCCGCGAAAACCGCACCAACGGGCACCATCACGGGCCACGTCTTCTATGCCGACACGAACGGCCCGGCGCGGTTGGCCGAGGTGCTGGTCGAGCCGGCGGAGGCGATCGACGGCTTTACCGCGGGCGCGAATAAGTCGGTCAGCGCGCACTTCACCGGGGTGCAGACGATGCCCGACGGCTCGTTCACCGTGCCGCACGTCGCGGCCGGGACCTACTACGTCTACGCTTCCGCGCCTGGGTATCTGTCGCCGTTGGCGAAGCTCGGCATCACGGAAAGCGAACTCAACAGCCCGGACAAGACCGTCAAGGAGGCGATCGCGCGGACGGTTCCGCGTGTGACGGTCTCCGCAGACCGCGCCGTTTCGGCCGACCTGACGCTGGAGCGCGGCGCGGCCGTGAGCGGGACGGTGTTGTACGACGATGGGAGCCCTGCCTCGGGCATCCGGGTCAAGCTGCTCACGAAGAAGAAAGACAAGTGGGAAGAGATCCGCATGGGGCCGGTCCAAACGTCGGCCGTTATCCACACGGACGATCGCGGAACATTCCGCATCCCGAGCCTGCCCGCGCGCGAGTACCTCCTGGCCGCCGAGCTCACCGTGAGCCGGTTGAATCTGGATGTAGCCGGCGGCGGAATGAGCGTGTACAACGACGACACGACGATCCCGGTCTACTCCGGGAACAAGTTCCGCACCAAAGACGCGGCTCCGTTCACGCTCAAGCAGGGTGAGGAGCGGCCGGGTGAGGACATCCAGATTCCTCTCGGCAAGCTGCACACCGTGGCGGGCAGCATCGTTGCGGCGCGGGACGGGCACACGGTCAACGGCGGGCAGGTCGCTCTGTTGTACGCCGACGACCGGACCGAAGCGGTGCATACCAAGCTCGCCAAGGGCGACGAGGCTTGGACGCTCAGCTTCGTGCCGGAGGGCGACTACATCGTGCGGGTGACGGACGGGGCGGACCTGGAATATGAGGAAATCTCGAACGGGCCGGGCGTAGTGCCGCCAACCCGCACCAAGAGCACGACCATCCACAGCTACGCGACCGGCGACCAGCCGCTGCACGTCGAGGGCGAGGTGCAGGGGCTCGCCGTGGCGGTGCCGGAGAAAAAAGGCGGCGCGAAAGCCGGGGAGTGAGTTCCGTTTCGACAAGCGGTTCCGAAACGGGACGCGGCGGCTTGCGGCGGCGGATTGCCCGGCTCCCGGGGCCGGCCCGCGCGTGTAGAGTGGGTCCGTGACCGATTGGATGGAAGCGGCGGGGGCGACGCACGCGGGGCGTGTGCGCCGAGCGAACGAGGACAGCTGGGCCT
>CAXUHL010000106.1:0-9934 GCA_964250745.1 uncultured Acidobacteriaceae bacterium | reverse complement strand
GAACCTGGCGGCACCCAGGAGCATGGGGGGCAAGGGGGATGCGACCAACCCCGAGCAGCTGTTCGCGGCCGGGTACGCGGCGTGCTTCGAGAGCTCGGTCGAGTTCGCGGCGCGGCAGCAGGGCTTGCAGCTGCAAGGCACGGCGGTCGACGCGACGGTGGCGCTGAGCCCGTCGGCGGAGGGGCCGTTTACGTTGAGCGTGGTGCTGGACGTGGAGATTGGAGGCCTGGCGCAGGCGGACGCGGAAAGGCTGGTCGAGGACGCGCACGCGATCTGCCCGTACTCGAACGCGACCAAGGGCAATATCTCGGTCGAAAGGCACACGCGCGTTGCCTGAAGGTTGGGTGCAAGGAGTTCTCGACGGTGCGCCCCGGGTGGCCGTGTTCGACTGCGACGGGACGCTGTGGCGGCCGGACTCCGGGGCGGGCTTTATGCGGTGGTCGCTGGCGGAAGGGCTGGTCGCGCCGGAACGGGCGGAGTGGCTGCGCGAGCGTTACGGCCGGTACGAAGCCGGGGAGGTGAGCGAGGCGGCGATCTGCGGGGAGATGGTCCAGGTGTACGCGGGGCTCGGTGAGCAGGAGCTGCGGGCGGCCGCGGCCCGCTACGTCGGGGAGCAGGTGCTGCCGGAGGTCTTCCCGGAGATGGACCGACTCGTTGGGGCGCTGCAGGCGGACGGCGTGGAGATCTGGGCGGTGTCCTCGACCTGGAACTTCGTCGTGGAGGCGGGGGTTGGGGCGCGGTTCGAGATCGCTCCCGACCGGGTTCTGGCGGCCGAAGCGCGAGTCGTGGACGGCATTCTCACCGAGGAGCTTCTGGCGGTCCCGACCGGCGAGGCCAAGGCGGCAGCACTGCGGGCGGCTGGGGTGCCGAGGCCGGATGCCGCGTTCGGCAACTCCGTCCACGACCTCGCGATGCTGGAGATGGCGCGGTGGGCGTACCCGGTCAATGCCTCCCCTGCGCTGCTGGCCGCGGCCGATGCGCGGGGCTGGGATGTCTTTACGCCGTAGCGGTTCGGCCCGCCGCCAGCGATTTCGCCCCACAGGTCGACTCGGCACGCCGTTTCGGCGTCCAAAGGACAATGGGTGCTGGAAGCGCAGGCAATGGCATGGAGGCGACCGGGGCTCTGCGGGCGGGGCCGGAGGCGAAAAGCGTCCGGTTCGTGGTGGCCGCGTTGATCCTGCGCGGGGACTCGTGCTGATCTGCGAGCGCCGGGCCGAGCAGCCGAGGGCGCAGAAGTGGGAGTTTCCGGGCGGCAAGATGGAGGCCGGGGAGACCGCGGAGCAGGCCCTGCGGCGGGAGCTGGACGAGGAGCTCAGCATCCGGGCGGAGATCGGACCGAGGGTGTCGCGGCTGCGGCACAGCTACCGGTCGGGCGGCGCGGTCGATCTTCAGTTCTTCCTGGTGAATGCCTTCGACGGCGAGCTGACCAACAATATCTTCCAGCAGATGCGCTGGTGCGAGCTGCGCAACCTGCCGGCCTACGACTTCCTGGCGGCGGACCGCTCGCTGATCCGCGACCTGGCGGCGGGCAAACTCTTGTAAATCCTTGACACCGGCCCGCGCGGGCGGGACACTCCAAAGCAGAGGCGAGGAGGGCGGCCGTGGGCGCAGCGCGAGGAAGCCGGATGACCCTGACGCTCGACTCGTCGATCGAGAGCGTGGATCGCGTGGAAGAGGCAGCCGGACGCATGGCCTCGGAGGCCGGCCTCGACGAGGATATGCGCTTCAACGTGACCATGGCCGTGCGCGAGGCGGCGGCGAACGCGGTGTTTCACGGCAACGGCGGGGACCGGGCGAAGCAGATTCAAGCGAGTTTCGAGAACACGGGGACCTCGCTGGTGTTTCAAGTCGCGGACGAGGGCAAGGGGCTCGACCCCCAAAGCTTGCCGGACCCGCTGGCGCCCGAAAATCTCCTGCGGGCTTCCGGCCGGGGCATTTTCCTGATTCGGTCGTTCATGGACGAGGTTCACTTCAAGCCCCTGAGCCCGGGGACGGAGCTGACGCTGATCAAGTATCTTGTTGCTACCCCAGAAAAGTGAGGATGAACGATGAGCATGAAAGTAAGCACGCGCCAGGTGGACGGCGTAACGATCCTGGACCTGAGCGGACGGATCGTTTTGGGCGAGGGCTCCATTCAGCTGCGGGACGCGGTCAAGGAGCTGACGGCGAAGGGGCAGAAGCACATCCTTTTGAACCTGAGCGACGTGAACTATATCGACTCGTCCGGGCTGGGGGAGATGGTGAGCGCGTACACGAGCGTGAAGAACGCGGGCGGCGAGCTGAAGCTGCTCGGGCTGACCAAGAAGGTCCACGATCTGCTGCAGATCACGAAGCTGTACACGGTGTTCGATGTCAAGGACGACGAGGCGAGCGCGGTGTCCGCTTTTACGGCAAAGGCTTAGTTCAAGGTTGACAAAAGGACGGCCCTCACATCCAATTATGAGTGTGAGGGCCGGCAGGCTCTTCGAGGGCTGCGATCCCTCGGAGAGGTCGTGGCTACCGCTCTCGCAGCTGCCTGGCTGAGGCAATACAGACGAACAGGAATCGCCAGTCAATCACGACTCCTATCGTCAGCGTCACCCAATGAGGCGTGTGAACGTCCATAGGCCACCTCCAGCATTGGAACCGGCGTTTGCCCGTTGTAGCGGGTTTACGCCGGTCAGGCCGGGCCTCAGTGGATCAAGGCCGGCCCATCCTGATTGCGTAGAGTTCCCGCTTCGCACTCTGCCGGTGGCGTGCTCAGTCTACCCAGAACTCCCCGAATCTCAACCTGACGAAAGTAATGCCGCCGCGATCGCATCGCGCTCGACGTCGAGCGGCTCCTTGCATGGCGGCTTGGCGGCGAGGCGGTACCAGTAGCGCGCGTTGACCCGGTCGCCCTCCCGGCGGTGCAGGTAGGCGTGGACCCAGGCCGCTTCCGGGCCGGCCTCCTCCTGCGCGATCGCGTGGGCCCGAGCCCAATCGCCGCGCGCGTCCCACCACAAGGCACGGGCCAGGGCGGGCATGGTTGGCGGGGGCTCAAGCCCCTGAAGCGATGCATGCCATTCGTGGATGTGCATGGCGTCTACGATGCGACGCGGAATCCGGACCGATTCCGTCGGAGATTGCGCTATGATCGAAGACGAGGTGCTCCCGATGCGCTTGGCGCTCGATTTGCTGCCGGTGGGTGAAGCTGCGGTGATTGAGGATTTCACGCTCCCGGAAACGGTGGAGCACCACCTGATGCACATGGGTTTCTCGCCCGAGGCGCGCGTGGTCGCGGTGCGGCGCGCCCCGGCCGGAGACCCGACGGTCTACGCGGTGGACGGGATGGAGATCGCCCTGCGGCGGGAAACGGCGCGCGGGGTTTTGATCAAGCGCCTGGGGCCGGACGTGCGGGTGAGCGCATGAGCTGCCACGCGACAGGGTTGGTCGATCTACCCGCCTCGCCGCGCGTCGCCGGGCAGATGCGGACCGTGGCGCTGGTGGGCCCGCCGAACTCAGGCAAGAGCACGCTGTTCAACCGGCTCACGGGCTTGCGGCAGAAAGTCGCGAACTACCCGGGCGTGACCGTGGAGCAGCGCTACGGCAAGCTGGCCGGCATCCAGCGGCCCGACCTTACGCTGATCGACCTGCCGGGGATCTACTCGCTCGACTCCTACTCCGAGGACGCGCGGGTGGCGGTGGAAGTGCTGCGGGGGGAGATGGCGGGCTCACCGCCGGTGGACGCGGTGCTGCTGGTGCTGGACTCGCTGCACCTCGAGCGGCAGCTGATGCTGGCCGCCCCGGTGCTCGCGCTCAAGCTGCCCACGCTGGTGCTCCTGAACATGACGGACCTGATGGAGGAGCGCGGGGGCGCGGCGGACCCGCTGGCCCTGGCCCGGGAGCTCGGGGTGCCGGTGGCTAAGATTTCCGGCGCGCGCGGCATGGGGATCGAGGCAATCGGGCGGTTCCTGGCGCAGAAAGGGCCGCTTGACGGCCCGTCCAAGCTGGAGCTGCCGGTGGTCGGCAATGCGCGGTCGTACCGGCAATGGGCCACCGGGGTGAGCACGCGAACCCGGTACAAAGCCCCCTTGTCGCCCGAGTGGACGCGGAAGCTCGACAATATCCTGCTCCACCGTCTGTGGGGGCCGCTGATCTTTCTCGCGATCGTGATCGGGGTATTTCAGATCGTGTTCTCGGTGGGGCTGCCGTTTTCCGACTGGTCGCAGGATCTTCTGAACGGCATGGGCAACCGGCTCGGGCCGTACATTCACCCGGCCTGGCTCGCTTCCCTGTTGATCGACGGCATCTGGAAGGGCGTGGCGTCGGTCCTGATCTTTCTGCCGCAGATTCTGCTGCTGTTCCTGTTTATCGGCCTGCTCGAGGACACGGGCTACCTGGCGCGGGCGGCTCTGATCGCCGACCGGGTAATGCGGGCGATCGGGCTCAACGGCAAGGCATTTATCCCGCTGCTCTCGGCGTATGCGTGCGCGGTACCGGCGATCATGGCGACGCGGACGATCGAGAACAAGCGCGACCGGTTCGCGACGATCCTGGTCGCGCCGTTCATGACCTGCTCGGCGCGGCTGCCGGTGTACCTTCTGATGATCGCGGCGTTCGTGCCGAACAAGCACCTGCTGGGCGACTTCCTGGGCTTGCAGGCGGCGGTGATGCTGGGGCTGTACGCGCTCGGCTTTCTGGCGGCGCTGGCGACGGCGCGGCTGCTCAAGTCCTCCATCCTGAAGGCGTCTTCCGCCCCGTTCATCCTGGAGCTGCCGCAATACCGGACGCCCACGATCCACCAGATCGGGCACAGGCTGGTGGATCGGGGCACGGTGTTCCTGAAGCAGGCAGGAACGATCATCCTGGCGGTCACGGTCGGGTTGTGGGTCTTGAGCCACGTGCCCCTGCATTTCGGGGCGGGCGAGGTCACGCTGCCTACGCTGGCGCACTCGGTGACTGGAACGCTCGGCCGGTGGATCGAGCCGGCGATCCAGCCGCTCGGGTTTAACTGGAAGATCGGCATCGGGTTGCTGTCCTCGATCATCGCCCGCGAGGTGATCGTGGGGACGCTGGGGACGCTGTACGGGATGGACCCGGAAACGCATCAGCTGGGGCTGCAGCAGGCGTTGCACGCGGACCTGACGCTGGGCGGGGCGATGGCGCTGGTGGTCTTCTTCGCGTTCGCGATGCAGTGCTTCTCGACCCTGACGGTGGTGCGGCGGGAGACCAACAGCTGGAAATGGCCGGCGCTGCAGTTCGCGTATATGACGGTGCTGGCGTATGGGGCGGCGTTCGTGACGAACGTGGTGGTTTCGCGGTTCTTCGCGTAGAGCGCTGAAGCCAAACCGCCTGCGCGGCCGGCGGGCACTTCGTGCCGGGTATTTGGCTTCGCGTGTTCCGCCGAAGAGATCTCGCCTCCAATCCGCGATGAGTGCAAAGCCTGCTTGAAAATCCTGCGTTACCATAGAGAAAGCAGGGTTGTACAGCGCCCCGCGCCGAATCCTTCACAAAAATCAGCGGCCCGCCTCCCGCGCGGGGCTGCTTTCGAGAGAACACGAAGATGATTTCAGTCAGTGGTGTGAGCATGCGGTACGGCTCAAAAGTTCTGTTCGAGGACGTTTCGACCCAGTTCATCCCCGGGCGGCGGTACGGCCTGACCGGGCCCAATGGGGCGGGCAAATCGACCTTCATGAAGGTCCTCACGGGCGAGCTCGACGCGCAGAAGGGCTCGGTGGTGCGCCCGCGCAAGTTCGGCGTTCTGCGCCAGGACCAGTACGCCTTCGACGCCTTCCGGGTGATCGACACGGTCATCATGGGCAACAAGGGCCTGTGGGCGGCGCTCGAGGAGCGGGACCGAATCTACGACAAAGCCGAGCTGACCGACGAGGACGGGATGCGTCTGGGCGAGCTCGAAGGCATCGTGGGCGAGGAGGACGGCTACTCGGCCGAGTCTGACGCGGCGATCCTGCTTCAGGGACTGGACATCGCGGACGACCTGCACGAGCGCAGGATGAGCGAGATCCAGGGCGGCGAGAAGGTACGGGTGCTGCTGGCGCAGGCCTTGTTCGGCAACCCGCAGGCGCTGCTCCTGGACGAGCCGACGAACTATCTCGATCTCGAGTCCGTCCAGTGGCTCCAGGAGTTCCTGCTCAAGTTCGAGGGAACGCTGATCACCATCTCGCACGACCGTCACTTCCTGAATGCAGTCTGTACGCACATTGCGGACATCGACTACCAGACCATCATCACCTACACCGGCGGCTACGACGACATGGTCGCGGCGAAGACGCAGGTGCGCTCGCAGCTTGAAAGCCAGAACGAGCAGCGGGAGAAAAAGATTTCGCAGCTGAACGAGTTCATCGCGCGGTTCGCGGCCGGCACGCGGTCGAGCCAGGTGACGAGCCGCAAGAAGGAAGTGGAGCGGCTGCAGACCAGCGAGTTGGCCCGGTCCAACATTCAGCGGCCGTACCTGCGCTTCGAGCAAAACCGCCCGAGCGGCAAGCAGACCATCGAGATCGAGGGCGTGCGCAAAAGCTACGACGGCGAGGGCGCGGTCAAGCCGTTCACGGCGACCGTGATGCGCGGCGAAAAGGTGTGCCTGATGGGGCGCAACGGCCAGGGCAAGACGACGCTGCTCAAGAGCCTTCTGGCCGGGATGCCGGAGCTGGAGCCCTCGTTCACGGTGGATGGCGGCGCGGTCAAGTGGGGCCACGAGGCGCAGATCGGGTACTTTCCGCAGGACCACACGGGCGCGATCGACCACGGAACGACCGTCTTCGAATGGCTATACCGGTGGGACACGAAGAAGACCAAGGAAGAGATCCGCGGGCTGCTGGGCCAGATGCTGTTCTCGGGCGAGGAAGGCTTGAAGAAGACCGACGCGCTCTCGGGCGGCGAGGCGGCGCGGCTCTTGTTCTGCAAACTGATGCTGATGAAGCCGAACGTGCTGATTCTGGACGAGCCGACCAACCACCTGGACCTCGAAGCGATCAACGCGCTGAACACGTCGCTGCAGAAGTACGAGGGCACGGTGCTGCTGGTGACGCACGACCGGGATTTGATCGACGACGTCGGTACGCGGATTTGGCGGTTCGAGCACGGCCGGATCGAGGACCACAAGGGGCCCTACGCGGAGATCGCGGAGGCGGAAAGCATGGCGGCTTCGCGGTGATAACGGTAGCTGAACATAGGTCGATCTGCCCGTTTTCGGTTGGCGAAGAGGTGTACCGTCGACCCACTCAGAGGGGAGTCGGCTTAAGCGTGATGGCATCCGCGAGTGGCAGGCTGGTGCCCGGACGCAAGTACCCGATCCAAGACATACGAGATGACGAGTACCTGGTAGTTCTTGGGTATGAGCATCCCGGCAGTGGACTGCACTGGTCGGAGTTCGATCGAAAGTAGTGCCGTTATACTCAGACCAGCGAGGCCGCCCGAAAGCATTTTTAGCCGGCTCAATCAAGAACGGAAGGAGACGTTATGGATTGGACAGGATGCAGTGTGGTGGAGCGTGTCGAAGGCCGATGCGGCGGGCGACCAACCCTTATAGGAACGCGCGTATGGCCGGAAATTTTCACGGAGCACGCCGAGTTTGGCTACAGTGCGGAAGAAATGCATGACCTGTTTCCCACGGCGAGCGTCGAGCAGATTCGGGAAGTGCTCGCATTCGCGCGGAGAAAGCAATCAGCGGCGTGAAGGTCCTGCTCGATGAGAATATGCCGCACCCTTTGCGCTTCGAGCTTACCGGCCACGAGGTGGTCACAACAGACCACCAGGGCTGGAAATCAGTGCGAAACGGCAATCTGCTCGGCAAGGCAGAAGCAGCCGGATTTCAAGTAATCGTAACCGCCGATCAAAGCATGTCTTACCAGCAGAACATGGCAGGCCGTTCGCTGGGCTTAGTTGTATTGAGTACACCAAATTGGCCGCAGATTCGATCGAAGACTGCTGCTATCGCCGATTCGGTCGCGCGATGCCTGCCGGGTTCGATTCTTTCCGTAGACATATAAAGGGCTGCTTTGCTCATTCTGAACGCACAAAAAATCACCAAGCGCTTCGGCGCGCAACCCTTGTTCCGCGAGATCTCGCTCACCGTCAACGACGGGGACCGGCTCGCGCTGATCGGCCCGAACGGGGCCGGCAAGTCGACGCTGCTCAAGATTCTCGCGGGCGATGTCGACCCCGACACGGGCGAGGTGAGCCTGCGCAAGCGGGCGCGCGTCAGCTACATCGCGCAGGAGTCGGCCTTCCCGGCCGGCGCGACAGTGCGCGGGGTGTTCGAGGAAGCGCTGGAGCGCGCCGCGGTGCCCGGCAACGAGCGGGAGCAGCGGGTGCGGGAGGCCTTCGGGCGAACCGGGTTCGCCTCGCTCGACGACGAGGCGGCGGCGTACTCGGGAGGCTGGCGCAAGCGGCTCGCCATCGCGGAAGCCGCGATCCAGCAGCCGGACATCCTGTTGCTCGACGAGCCCACCAACCACCTGGACCTGGCCGGGATCGAGTGGCTGGAGGAGATGCTGCGCCAGGCCGCGTTCGCCTCCATCGTGGTCTCGCACGACCGGTATTTCCTGGAAGGCGTGGCGAACGAAACGGCGGAGCTAAGCCGAGCTTATCCGGACGGTATGTTGCGGTTCGCCGGGCCATACTCGACGTTTCTCGAGAAGAAACAGGAGTATCTCCAGGCCGAGGGTAAGCGGCAGGAGTCGCTCGAGAACCGCGTCCGAATCGAGACGGAGTGGCTGCGCCGAGGACCGAAGGCGCGGACGACCAAGTCCAAGGCGCGCATCGACAACGCGAACGCGCTGATCGGCGAGCTCCAGGGCATGCGCACCCGCGCCTCGGGCGGAACGGCCGGGATCGACTTCTCGGCGACCGACCGCAAAACCAAGCGGCTGGTCGTCATCGACGGGCTTACCTACGGGTACGAGGGGCGAACGCTGTTCAAGGACCTGAGCTTCGCGGTCACGGCGGGCATGCGGGTCGGCCTGGTGGGGCCGAACGGCGCGGGCAAAACGACGTTGCTGCGTCTGGTTTCGGGCGAGCTGACGCCGCAGGCGGGCGAGGTGGCGCGGGCCAACGCGTTGCGCGTCGTGTACTTCGAGCAGAACCGCTACATCGACGGCTCGCTCACGCTCCGGCGGGCGCTCTCGCCCGACTCCGATTCCGTGGTTTACAACGGAAAGGTCCTCCATGTGGCGAGCTGGGCCAACCGGTTCCTGTTCACCGGTGAGCAGCTCAACCAGCCGGTGGACCGGCTTTCGGGCGGCGAGCGGGCCCGGGTGCTCATCGCGCGGCTCATGCTGGAGCCTGCCGACCTCCTGCTGCTCGACGAGCCCACCAACGACCTGGACATCCCGACGCTCGAAATCCTGGAAGAGGCTCTGCTCGAGTACCCAGGCGCGCTGATGCTGGTCACGCACGACCGCTACATGCTGGACCGGGTTTCCAACGTGGTCCTGGGACTCGACGGCGAGGGCAACGCGGGCTCCTTCGCCGACTACGGCCAGTGGGAAGAGTGGCAGCGGGCCAACCGCGTCACCGGCCGCAGCGGGGCCGCGACCCCGGCTCCCGCCAATGGCAACGGCGCGGGCAAAAAGAAGAAGCTCTCCTACATGGAGCAGCGCGAGTGGGACGGGATGGAAGCGCGGATCGAGGCGGCCGAGGCCCTTTTGGCGGAGAAGCACGCGCGGGTCGACGACCCTCGCGTCGCGACCGACGCCGAAGCTCTGAACGCGGCCCTGGCCGCCGCGACCGAAGCGCAGGAAACGCTCGACCGCCTGTACGAGCGCTGGGGCGAGCTCGGGGCTAAGCAGGAGTGACGGCTCGGGACTCCCTCGCGCGCGCGCAGGTCTGGTATAGTTCAAAGAGTCGTGGTGAATACCCCTGCGGCTCCTGTGTTTGGCGCCATGGTGTAACCGGTTAACACGTCGCCCTCTCAAGGCGAAGAGTTCGGGTTCGATCCCCGATGGCGCTACCA
>CAXUHL010000105.1:0-10139 GCA_964250745.1 uncultured Acidobacteriaceae bacterium | reverse complement strand
CCGAGGCTCATTGCTGCTCTCTTGCTTCTGCTGGGTCCCGATACGATGGTCCAGATGGCTGTTGCGTGGACGGTGATCGCGGCCGCCACACTTGCCGTGCAGAGCACGCACAGACTCGGAGGAGAAGACGGATCCGACCAGATGATCACCATTTTGGCGATTTCATTCTCTATTGCGTTGATTTTCGGCACCTGGCCACGAGTGCTCGAAGCGGGACTGTTCTTCATCGGCGCACAATCCGTACTTGCCTACACCACGGCTGGTGTCGCGAAACTTCTGAGTCCAGAATGGCGCAATGGGATGGCGGTGCGTGGTATTCTCTCGACGCGCAGCCACGGTATGCGATGGGCGGCGACGGTGGTCCAGCGTTCACCGGTCTTCCCATGCGTCTTGTGCTGGAGCACGATCCTATTTGAGATTTCCTTCGTGTCGGCACCTTTTCTGCCGCTCCAGCTGCTTATCGCCCTACTCGCCGCGGGGATAGTCTTTCATGCATCGATTGCGGTGGTTATGGGACTGAACGGCTTTTTCTGGGCGTTCTTGTCGACGTATCCCTCGGCGATTTTCCTTAACGAGGCGATCCGATCTGGCTTTTGAGACAAACGCCGCAAGATATCGCTGCAAATCTTAAAAGGTCCGACCGGGTCGAGCACTGAGAGTCAGGAACTCCTGACCACTCGTCTTTTGGAAATCTTCATTTCATTGCGCGTGCGTATCCACCGTAACCGCTTGATGCGCGAGCCCATTGCCGGGGACGCCCAGCGTCAGGGCGGCGGAGCGGGCGGAGTCGAGGAAGCGGCTGGGGACCACGCCCAAGAGCAGTGTCGCGGAGGCGGACAGGAAGATCGCGAACAACAGGGGTACGCCGACGCGGGGGATGCCGTCCAACAGGTTTCCTTCGACAGGGCGGGAGTAAATGGACGCGAGCAGCCGCAGGTAGTAGAAGGCGGCGATGCCGGAGTTCAGCAGGCCAATGATAGCCAGCCAGACCAGCCCCGAGTGCAGGGCGGCCGAGAAGACGTAGAACTTGCCGAAGAAGCCGCCGGTGAAAGGGATGCCGATCAGCGAGATAAGGAAGAACGCCATTGCGCCGCCGAGCAGAGGTGACCGGTAGCCGAGGCCTCGGTAGTCCTGCGTGGTGGTGAGCCGGTCCTCGTAGCCGCCGGCGTGGGAGATGACGGCGAAGATGCCGAGGTTCATCGCGGCGTAGGTGACGGTGTAGAACGAGGCTGCGGCGACCCCGTCCTCTGTGAGCGCGGTAAAAGCGACGAGCAGGTAGCCGGCATTCGCGATGGACGAGTAGGCGAGCATGCGCTTGACGTTGCGCTGGCGCAGCGCGCCGAGGTTGCCGATGGTCATCGACAGAACGGCCATGATCCAGACGATCGGCTCCCAGTGTACGTAGAGCGTGGGCACAGCCTCGAAGAGGATGCGGAGCAGGACCGCGAAAGCGGCGGCCTTGGGCGCGGTCGACATCATGCCGACCACGGGCGAGGGCGCGCCTTCGTAGGTGTCGGGGGTCCAGACGTGGAAGGGCGCGGCGGAGACCTTGAAGCCGAGCCCGACCAGCACCATGCCGACGCCGAGCGTAGCGAGCAGCGGTGCCCCGGACCCGGAGAGGGCGGCGGAGATGTGCGAGGTTCGGGTGGTGCCGGTCGCGCCGTACATGAGGGCGATGCCGTAGAGGAAGAAGGCGGTCGCGAAAGAGCCGAGCAGGAAGTATTTGATCGCGGATTCGGGGCTTTTCCCGGTTTTGCGGCGGAAGCCGGCAAGGATGTAGGAAGAAATGGAGGAGATCTCGAGCGCGACGAAGACCAGCAGGAGCTCGACCGCGGAGGTCATGAGCATGGACCCGACCGCGCCGAAGACGATCAGCGCGAACATCTCCCCCAGGTTTTCCTGGTCGCGCTTGACGGAGTCGAGCGTGGTGAGCAGCGAGACGAGGACGATGCCCGCGATAAGGACGTGGAAGAAACCGGAGAAAGCGTCGGTGCGGATGGTCTCGAAGTAGGCGGTGCCGGGGGGCAGGTAGGTCTGCTCAATAGAGGCGGCGAGCGCGAAGATCGTGCCGAGTACGGCGACCCAGCCCATCTGCTTGCGGGATGCGTTCTTGGGCAGGATTGGGTCGGCGAGCATGATGGCGACGCCGGTGAGGGTGAGGATGACCTCGGGGAGGATGCGGAGCAGCGACGGGTTCATTGGGCCTCCGCGGCGGTCACGGCCGGGGCCGCGTGGTGATGGCGGTCGTTGGAATAACCGGCGACGGCGGGGGTGATGGCGCGCATCCAGTAGGGCGAGCAGACGCCCATGACGACCATGAGCAGGATGAACGGCCACAGCATGGCGTGCTCGCGGCCGAGCACGTCGCGGATCCCTGCGCTCTTCGTAACCAACGTCGTTTGCGGGCCGTAGAAGACTTTCTGGATGAACGTCAGCGCGTAAGCCGCGGAGAAGATGACCCCGAGCGTCGCCGCGATGCCCCAGGCGATGTGGGTCGCGAAGGCGGCGGACAGCACCAGGAACTCACCCACGAAGCCGTTCAAAAGCGGCAGGCCGATGAGCGCGAGCACGGTGACGACGAAGAAGGAGACCATCCAGGGCAGGCGCGCGGCCAGGCCGCCGTACTGGGCGGTGTCGTTGGTGCCGTAACGCTCGTAGAGGATGCCGAGCAGCGAGAGCAGCGCGCCGCCGATGATGCCTTCGTTCAGCGTCTGGTACACCGCGCCGTCGAGTGAGGCGATCGAGAAGCAGAAGATGCCGAGCGTGCAGAACGACAACGCGGCGAGGGTGCCGAAAGCGACGATGCGCTTGAGGTCACGGGCGACCAGCGCGTTGAGCGAGCCGTAGAGGATGCCGACGGTGGCGAGCGCGACCATCCATGGCGCGAACTGCCGGGACTGGGCAGGGAAGAGCCCGAGATTGAAGCGGATGAGCGAGTACAGCCCCAGCTTGCCCGCGACTACGATGGCCATGGCCGTGGGAGCCTCCTCGAAGACGTCCGCCAGCCAGCCGTGGAGCGGGAAGACCGGGACCTTGACCGCGAAGGCGACGAGGAAGGCGAAGGCTGTCCAGCTAAGGGCGGCGGGGCCGATGCCGAGCTGCCCGCGGCCGAGCATGGCCTGGAGCTCGACGAAGTCAAAGGTGCCGGACTTGGCGTAGAGAAACAGAATCGCGACCAGGAACAGGGCGGACGGGATGAAGGTGTAGAGGAAAAACTTGATGGCCGCCGCGGGGCCTTGAGCCCGGCCGAACATGGCGATCAGGATCGCCATAGGGATCAGCGAAAGCTCCCAGAAGCCGTAGTAGAGGAAGAGATCGAGCGAGGTGAACACGCCCAGCATGGCCGTCTGCTGGAGCAGGAAGAAAAAGTAGAACTCTTTCGTCCGGGTCTCTATGGCATTCCAAGAGGCCAGCACGCCGAGCGGGGCCAGGAAGCCGGTCAGCACCGCGAGCCACAGCGAGATGCCGTCGATGCCGATGTGGTAATGGATGTTCGGATTGCGGATCCAGCCGTAGTTCTCTTCGAACTGAAAGGAGGTTGTGCCGTAGTCGAAGTGGGCCGGTAAGTCCAGGGTACAGGCGAAGAACAGGAGTGAAACCGCGAGGGTGGTCCACTGGACGGCCCGGCCTTCACGCGGCAGTAGCGCGACCGCGAGCGCGCCGATGACCGGAACGAGGATGGCGACAGTGAGAATGTGTTCGTTCAGCAAAGTTTCTTACCTTGTCAGGACCGCGACGGGGGTGAAGTGGGTTCCAAAACCGAAGAGGGCGAGGGCGAGCAGGAGCGCGGCGCCCACCGCGAGCCAGCCCGCGTAGGAGCGGATGTTGCCGGACTGCATGCGCTGGGTGATCGCGCCGAGGCCGCGGACGCCCGCCCCGAGGCCGAACGTGCCGCCGGTGATCAAGCCGCCGTCGACGAACGCGCTCAGGACGAAGCGGGAGAAGTTAACCGTCGGGCGCACGATCGCGGCGTCGTACAGCTCGTCGACGCGGTACTTGTCGAGCAGCAGTGTGTAGACCGACCGGTACTGCCCGGCGAGCCTGGCGGGCAGCGCGGGTTGTTTGATGTACATCAGGTAGGCGACACCGAAGCCGGTGAGGGCGACGAGGCTCGAGACGACGGCAAGCGTCGCTTCGAGGGCCGCGTTCTCGGCATGGGGCTCCGCGCCGGTCGCGAGGACGGGATTCAGGAAGGTGTGGAGGTAGTTGCCCTCGCCCGGCAAGCCGAGCAGGCCGCCGAAGACCGCGCCGATCGCGAGCACGACCAGGGGCCCCAGCATGGACCAGGGAGATTCATGCGGCTCCCCATGCGAACCGTGGGTATCGGGCGCGTGGATCGCGGCTCCGGGCGCGGCGTGGGCGGTCGACGCCTCGGCCATGCCCTTCGAGGCTTCGGCATGGTGGGTCGGCTCCGGCGTGTGGGCGTGGGCCAGGGTCGCGCGGTAGTCGCCGAAAAAGGTCAGGAAATAAAGCCGGAACATGTAGAAACTGGTGACCCCGGCCGTGAGCAGGCCCACGAACCAGAGCAGCTTGGCCCCGGCTATCGGCGAGCTGAAGGTCTGGTAGAGGATTTCGTCCTTCGAGAAGAAGCCTGACAACGGCGGGATGCCCGCGATCGCCACGACGCCGGCGGTCATGGTCCAGAACGTGATGGGAATCTTGGTGCGTAGCCCGCCCATGGCGCGCATATCCTGCTCGCCCGACAGCGCGTGGATGACGGAACCGGCCGCCAGGAAGAGCAGTGCCTTGAAGAAGGCGTGGGTGACGACGTGGAAAATGGCGGAGGAGTATGCGGCGACCCCGCAGGCCAGGAACATGTAACCGAGTTGCGAAACGGTCGAGTAGGCCAGGACGCGCTTGATGTCGGTCTGCATCAGGCCGATGGTGGCGGCGAAGAAGGCGGTGGCGCAGCCGATGACGGCCACGCAGCCCAGCGCGAACGGGGAGCGGTCGAAGATGGGGTGGGCGCGCGCGACCATGTAGACGCCGGCGGTGACCATGGTCGCGGCGTGGATGAGCGCGGAGACAGGCGTCGGGCCTTCCATGGCGTCCGGCAGCCAGACGTAGAGGGGAATCTGCGCGGACTTGCCCGCCGCGCCGACCAGCAGGCACAGGGCGATCGCGGTCAACCAGCCGCCCTGGAGGCCGGGCTGGGCGAGCAGGCTCGTAAAGACGGCGTGGAACGAGAGCGTGCCGAAGTGGACGATGACCAGGAACATCGCGAGCAGGAAGCCGAAGTCGCCCACCCGATTGACCACAAATGCCTTACGCCCTGCGTTGGCGGCCGAGTCGCGGTCGAAGTAGTAGCCGATCAGCAGGTACGAGGCGAGGCCGACGCCCTCCCAGCCGACGAACAGCAGAAGGAAGTTTTCCGCCAGCACCAGCGTCAGCATGAAGAACATGAACAGGTTGAGGTAGGCCATGAATCGCCAGAAACCCTCTTCGTGCGCCATGTAGCCCACCGAGTAGAGGTGGATCAGGAAGCCGATGCCGGTGATGACGAAGAGGAACACGAGCGTCAGTTGGTCGACGGTGAAGGCGAGGTCGGCATGGAAGTTGCCGGCGGTGATCCAGGGGGTCAGGACCTCGGTGTGCGCGCCATGGAAGGCGAGCGCGGCATTTGCGACCAGCCCGAACGAGCCCAGCACCGTGAGCAGCGCCACGGCGGAGACGACCGTACGCGACAGCCGGCGGCCGACGGTTCCGTTGACCAGGAAGCCGAGAAAGGGAAGCAGCGGAATCCAGACGAGATGCAGGTTCATAGTTTCATCAGGTCGACCTGGTCGACGTCGAGCGTGTTGCGGGCGCGGTAGATCGCGATGATGATGGCCAAACCCACGGCCGCTTCGGCGGCGGCGACGACCATGACGAAGAAGACGAAGAGCTGGCCGGAGACGTCGCGACGCATGTGCGAGAAGGCCACGAACGCCAGGTTGACCGCGTTGAGCATCAGCTCGATCGACATGAAGATGGTGATGATGTTGCGCTTGACCAGGAACGCGCCGACGCCGAGCGAGAACAGGATGGCCGACAGGATGAGGTACCAGGCGATGGGGACGGTCATAATCATTGGCCGAGCTATTGGCCGGGCTCCTTGCGGGCGAGCGCAACCGCGCCCAGGATGGCGATGAGGATCAGGATGGAGGTGACCTCGAAGGGCAGGAGCAGGTCGCGGAAAAGCACGCGGGAGAGCGTCGAGGTGCTGACGACCTGGTCACCCAGCGCGGTCGAGCCGAGCGCCAGCCGCTCGTGCAGGAAGACATAGGAAAGCAGGCAGACCAACGCGACCACACCGGGGAAGCCCGCTCCGTAGGCGACCTTGCTGACGTTCTTGCTGCGGTCCTCGGTGCTCGCGTTGAGCAGCATGATGACGAAGGTGAACAGTACCATGATGGCGCCCGAGTAGACGATGACCTGGACGGCGGCCAGGAACTCCGCCCCGAGCAGCAGGTAGAGCACGGCCAGCGAAACCATGACCACGATCAGCGAAAGCGCTGAGTTGATGGGCTGGCGGGCCAGCAGGAGGTTGACCGCGCCGGCGATGCAGAGAACCGCGAAGATCAGGAAGAGAACGACGTACATGGAGGCTTTCTACTCGGGTGTAGGGAAAAACGATTGTAACGCTACAACGCGAAAAACAGGCTGGACGCGACGATGTTGAGCACGGACAAGGGCATGAGGAACTTCCAGCCGAAGCCCATGAGCTGGTCGTAGCGGAAGCGGGGCAGCGTGCCGCGGACCCAGATATACAGGAACAGGAACAGGAACACCTTGAACACGAACCAGAACACCGGGAGCAGGGCCTGAAGGAAAACAGGGCCGATGGCCGGGATGAGGTGGCCGAAGGGGCTGGACCAGCCGCCGAAGAACAGCAGCGTGGCGACGCAGGCGACCGTGATCATGTTGGCGTACTCGGCCATGAAGAACATGGCGAACTTCATCGACGAGTACTCAGTGTGGTACCCGGCGGCGAGCTCGCTTTCGGCCTCCGGCAAATCGAAAGGGGTCCGGTTGGTCTCGGCATAGGCGGCCATCAGATAGATGAAGAAGCCCACGAACTGGAGGCCGCCGAAGAAGTTCCAGCTCGCGAGGCCATGCGTGGACTGCACGTCGACGATGTCGCGCAGGCGCAACGAACCGGCGCGCATGACCACGCCGACGAGAGAAAGGCCGAGGGCGAGTTCATAGGAGATCAGCTGGGCGCTTGCGCGCAGCGATCCGAGCAGAGAGTATTTATTGTTCGAGGACCAGCCGGACAGCGCGATACCGTACACGCCGACCGAGGTGACGCCGAGTATGACCAGCAGTCCGATGTTGACGTCGGCGATCTCGAACAGGTCGACCCCGTGCCAGGAGATGTTGGCACCGAAGGGCACGACGGCGATGGAGGTGAGCGCGCAGACCAGCGCGATGACCGGCGCGGCGATGTACAGCGGGCGGTACACGCCCGAAGGCATGATGTCTTCCTTGAGAAACAGCTTCGCGCCGTCGGCCAGCGGCTGCAGCAGGCCGAAAGGGCCGACGCGCGTGGGTCCCCAGCGGTTCTGGATGCGTCCGACCACCTTACGCTCGAGCAGCACCGTATAGGCGACCGCGGTGAGGTAAATGACGAGCACGACGGCGATCTTGACGACGCTCAGGAGGAGGAAGATCAGGAATGTGGACAAATGCGTTCGGCCTTCCGGGGTGCGTGTGCTGGGACTCACCCAAGCTTAATGGAAAAAGCGGCTTTTCGTGAGCGGAAAAGCCGCTTTCACCGGTTGGAGACGGGGGCGCTAGTCCGCCGCTTGCGCGGCCGGCATCGCTTCGTGGCTCTCGAGCACGGAGTGCAGCACGGGCGAATAACGGCCGAGCGTGCCGGAGGAGAACAGCGTGTCGTTGGCCGGGAGGACCAGGTCGGCGCGGTTCGCATCCAGCGCGCCGATCTGAACCAGATCGGTCCGGACCGGCTTATCGCGGCCCGAGAGCAGCTCGAAGCGCGAGATGGCATAGGAGGGGACCAGCCGCTGGATCTCGTCGAAGGTCGCGAACGGGTCGAAAGGGCTGAGTTTCGGCTCGTAGTTGTTCGCGGCCAGCCAGACGGCGTGGCGGTCGGCCTCGCCGGACTGCGCGCCGCGGCTCTGGCCGAGATCCGCGCGCAGACCGCGCCCGAACGGGACGAGGGACTGCGCCTTGAAGCCGAGCTTGTCGGCGATGCGAACGATCAGCTCGAAGTCCGGACGGACCCCGGCGGTGTCGGCGGCCTTCTTGACCAGCTGGATGTCGCCGTAGGTGCTGGTGACCGTGCCCGCTTTCTCGTAAAGGTAGGCGGCGGGCAGCACCACGTCGGCGAGCACGGCGGTTTCGGTCAGGAACATATCCTGGACGACCAGGAACGTGTTCTCGAGCGCCGAAGGATCGACGCCGTAGCGGGCGACCGGATTGGAGCCGACGACATACAGCGCGCCGAGCTCGCCCCGTCCGGCGGCGTCGAACATCTCGACCAGGTTCTTGCCGGGCGTTTGCGGCAGGGCCGCGCCGTACTCCTGTTGGAACGTGGCAAACGCGCCGCCCGCGGCCACCGGGGTGTAGCCGGGCAGGAAATCCGGCAGCACGCCCATGTCGGCCGCGCCGCGGGAGTTGGCGTAGTCGCCGAGCGCGGCGAGCCGGGCGTTGGGCAGGGTGGCGGCCCAGCGGACCAGGGCTTCCAAGTCGCGCCCGCGGAACTCCGAGCCGAACGCGATGACCAGTTCGGGCTCTTGGGCGACAGCCTCGCGGAGCTTGGCGGCGGTGCCGTGGTCGGTGAAGGCGGAATCATCGCCCGCCATATACCGGATCAGCGCGCCGTAGCCGTCCGCCGGGATCTGGAGAAACGCCTTGGCCTGGCGGCGGAGCTTGATCTCGCGATGGTTCGCCAGGTACAGCTTGGCCCGATTGGTTCGGACGTTGGTCCGGATGTTCCAGGCCAGCAGCGGGTGCTGTTCGGTGGGATCGTTGCCCAGGACCAGCATGGCCGGTGCTTTCTCGAAGTCGCGGATGCTCGCGGTCTTGCCGGAGCCGCCGAGCGCCGCCATGAAGGCCGGGTAGTCGGCGGTACGGTGGTGGTCGATGTTGTTGGTGCCGAGCACGACCCGGGCAAACTTCTGGAGCAAATAATTTTCTTCGTTCGTCGTCCGGTTCGAGCCGATGACGCCGATCGCCTCGCCGCCCCGCGTGTCGCGAATCTCGCGCAGGCGTTTGCCCACGCGGTCGAGCGCGGCCTCCCAGGTCGCGGGTTCGAGCTTGCCCGCCGCGTTGCGGACCAGCGGCTTGGTGAGCCGGTCCTCGCGGTTGGCGAAGTCGAAGGAGTAACGGCCCTTGATGCAGAGAAAATCATTGTTGGCCCCGGACTTGTCGCGGTTGTCGCCGCGCATGATCACGGAGCCTTCCTTGTCCGCGCGGGTGCCGAGGGTTGTCTTGCAGCCGTCGCCGCAGTGGGTGCAGATGGTGGCGGTGTGGTTCATCTCCCACGGTCGCGTCTTATAGCGGTAGGTGCCGGAGGTGAGCGCGCCGACCGGGCAGATGTCGATGCAGGCACCGCACTCCTCGCAGTCCAGGTGGTCGCCCATGTTGGGCGCGATCACGGACGCCGCGCCGCGGTTCTGCACGCCGAGCGCCCACACGTCCATGCCCTCGCCGCAGACGCGCACGCAGCGGTAGCAGAGGATGCAGCGCGGGCGGTCGAAGAACACGACCGGGGACCACTGCTGCTCCTCGCGGTGGTTCTTGGTCTCGGTGTAGCCGGACTCCGACGCGCCGTACTTGAAAGTCATGTCCTGGAGCTCGCACTGGCCGCCCGCGTCGCAGACCGGGCAGTCGAGCGGGTGGTTGCCGAGCAAGAGCTCCAGCACGCCCTTGCGGGACTGCGCGATCTCCGGCGACTCGGTCGTGACGACCATGCCCTCGGCGATCGGGGTGGTGCAGGCGGTCTGCAGCTTGGGCATCTTCTCGACGCGCACCACGCACATGCGGCAAGCACCCTGGAGCGAGAGGCCGGGGTAGTAGCAGAAGGCCGGGATCTCGATGCCGGCCTGCTTGCAGGCATCGATGAGCAGGGTGCCGGCAGGGGCGGTAAGCTGCTTGCCGTCGACGGTGAGGGAGATTTGCTTCACTTCAGGCAT
>CAXUHL010000104.1:0-10170 GCA_964250745.1 uncultured Acidobacteriaceae bacterium | reverse complement strand
GGGATGTTATCGACAGCCGCGAAGGCGGCATTGCGTTCGGCGGGTTCGGGGATGTAGTTGTCGAGCAGCGTGAGATAGAACTGCACGTGCACGGCTTCCTCATAGAGCTGCCGCGACAGATAGAGCCGCGCTTCGGGCGAGTTGATGTGCTTATACAGGTTCAGGACGAGATTGTTGGAGACGATCGAGTCGCCGGTCGCGAAGAAAGCCACCAGGCGCTGGATTACATGGACCTCCGCCGGGGTGAGCCGCTGCTTGAGATCCACTAAGTCGGTCGAGAAGTCGATCTCTTCGACCGTCCAGGTGTTCTTGATGCCGTCCTTGAACATTTCAAAGAAGGTCGGGTACTTCATCGGGCGCAGGGTCAGGCACATGCCCGGATCGAGGATGGAATCGGGTACTTCGACGGATGACGACATACGTGTTTCTCCTTTAAGTTCTGGTTTTTGGGGCCATCCTGAGCGAAGCAAAGTACCTGCTTCCCCCATTCCGCCGAGAAAAGCAGGTCCTTCGTCGCTTTGCTCCTCAGGATGACAAAGATTGGAGTGCCGGCCGGAGTTACTGGCAAGCCTCGCAGCTTTCCGGGTTGTCGAGCGAGCAGGCCACCGCCTGCACGCTGGGTACCGTCGCCGGTGCCGGCGCATTGCCTTGCGCTGCTTGCCCCACGGTGGTCTTCGCGATCCGGGTCGCCGGACGCGAGCGCAGGTAGTAGGTCGTCTTCACGCCCGACTTCCACGCGTGCATGTACATCGAGCTCAACCGGCCGATGTTGGGCGATTCCGCGAACAGGTTTAGCGACTGCGACTGGTCGATGAAGGCTCCTCGCGCCGCGCCCATGTCGATGATGGCCCGCATCGGCAGCTCCCACACCGTCCGGTAGCGCAGGCGGATGTCCTCAGGCAGCTCGGTGAGGCCCTGCACGCTGCCCTCGGCCATCTTGATCCGAGTGCGGACATTGTCGTTCCAAATGCCGCGGCCCTTCAGCTCGTCGACCAGGTAGCGATTGATCTGCAGGAACTCGCCCGAGAGCGTTTCGCGTTTGAACAGGTTCGAGATCTGCGGCTCGATGCACTCGTAGCAGCCCACGATGGAGGCAATGGTCGCCGTCGGCGCGATCGCGATCAGCAGCGAGTTGCGCAGCCCGTGCGTCTTGATCCGCTCCCGCAGTACGGCCCAGCGGGCAAGATCCTTCGGGACAATGCCCCACAGGTCGAACTGCAGCACGCCCTCGGCGGCGCGGCTGTCGGCGAACGCGGTGTGCGCGCCGTTCCGCTCCGCCAGGTCGCAGCTCGCCCACAGCGCGTGGTAGTAGATCTCCTCCTGGATGCGCGTCGAAAGCTCGCGCGCCTCCGCCGAGTCGAAGGCCAGCTTCATCTGGAAGAACACGTCCTGCAGGCCCATCACGCCCAGGCCCACCGGCCGCCATTTCGCGTTCGAGCTGGCTGCCTGCTGCACCGGGTAGTAGTTGATGTCGATGACGCGGTCCAGCATCGGTACCGCGAGCTTCACCGTGTGGGCCAGCTTCTCGAAGTCGAACCGGCCGCCCACGACGTGCCGCGCCAGGTTGATCGAACCCAGGTTGCACACCGCCGTTTGGTCGTTCGAGGTCACCTCCGTGATCTCCGTGCACAGGTTCGAGAGGTGGACGACGTTGCCCGGCTTGCCGGTCTGGTTGCAGCGCAGGTTGGTCGTGTCCTTGAAGGTCATCCAGCCATTGCCGGTCTCGGCCAGCGTCCGCATCATCCGGGCGTACAGGTCGCGCGCCTTGACCGTGCGCATCGCCAGCCCTTCCCGCTCCGCCGCCTCGTAGGCCTGGTCGAACTCCGAGCCGAACAGATCGGTGAAATGCGGCACGATCTTGGGGTCGAACAGCGACCATGTGCCGTCCTGGTCCACCCGGCGCATGAACAGGTCAGGGATCCAGTTGGCCGTGTTCAGGTTGTAGGTGCGCCGGGCCACGTCGCCCGTGTTGTCGCGCAGCTCCAGGAACTGTTCCACGTCCGCATGCCAGGGCTCCAGGTACACGCAGGCCGCGCCCTTGCGCTTGCCGCCCTGGTTCACCGCCGCGACCGAGGCGTCGAGCGTCCGCAGCCAGGGGACGATTCCGTTGGACAGGCCGTTGGTGGCCCGGATCAGCGAGCCTTCCGACCGAACCCGGTGGAACGCGAGCCCGATGCCGCCCGAGAACTTCGAAAGCAGCGCCACCTGCTTGTAGGTGTCGTAAATGCCTTCGAGCGAGTCGAGCGGCGAGTCGATCAGGAAGCAGCTCGACAGCTGCGGGTGCTTGGTGCCGGAGTTGAACAGGGTCGGCGTGGACGCCATGTAGTCGTGCGACGCCAGCAGACGGTAGAAGGGCACTGCCTCGGAGACCGTCACGGCCAGCCCACAGGAAACACGCAGGAAGAAGTACTGCGGCGTCTCGATGACCTTGCGCGTGATGGGGTGGCGCAGCAGGTAGCGGTCGTACACCGTGCGCAGGCCGAAGTACTCGAACCGATCGGAGTACTCGTCGTCGATCGCGCTGTTGAGCTTGCGGGCGTTGTTGCGCACGAACTCGATGGCCGCCTCGCCGATCAGTCCCTGCTCGTACCCCATCTCCATGGACTGCGTGAAGGAGTAAAGATTCTGCCCCGCCACTTCCTTGAGGATCGTCTCGTGGAGCAGCCGCGCCGCCAGCTTCGAGTATTCCGGCTCCTCGGCGATCAACGCGGCCGAGGTCTGGATCGAGATCGAGTCGAGCTCCCGGGTGGTGGCACCGTTGAACAGGCCGCCGATGGTCTTCGACGCGACCCGGATCGGGTCGATGTGCTGCAAGCCATGCGAGGACCGCTGCACGGCGCGCACGATCTTGTTCACATCCACCGGCTCCATGCCGCCGTTGCGCTTGCGCACCTGCATCTGCGGGGGCGCTTCCGGCAGCGGAAAGTTGGGGATCACGTCGGCGAGCGTGCTTTGGAGGGAGACTGCGGTTTCGACCGTTTCTGCCAAGGGAGGTGCTCCGTTTCCGCCGGCACAATCGGGGGCCGGCTCAAGCGTTCAAAAAGGGGAGGACTGCAAGGGCACCCACTGCCTGTACGGGGTGGGATGCGGCGTAGCCCCACTATATCTTGGGGTGGCCTCCTCCCATTCTACTAGGGGTTGTGAAAAACCGGGAACGAAACTCGGAAAGCGCGGCACGGCGTATCCAGCCGGGGAGCACCCAACTGATAACAGCACCGCGGTCACTTCGCGCCCGCGCGGGCCGTTTCAGCGTGGGCCCGGGCTGTAAGATCGACCCGAGTGCCCCGCCCGGAGACCCCGCCTTGCTTTACTGGCTGCTGTACCAGAAGCTGTTCCCGTATTTTTCGCCGTTCCGCATCTTCCGCTACGTCACCTTCCGGACGGCGTTCGCCTCGCTCACCGCGCTGCTCATCGGGCTGTTCATCGGGCCGTTCGTGATCGAGAAGCTGCGCGAGTTCCAGATCGGCCAGTACATTCGGGAGGACGGGCCGCAAGCGCACCAGAAAAAAGCCGGCACCCCCACCATGGGCGGTGTGCTCATCTGCATCTCGATCCTGCTGCCCACGCTGCTCTGGGCCGACCTGTCGAACCCGTTCATCTGGCTGGTCATGCTGTCCACCGCGGGCTTCGGCGCGATCGGCTTCGCGGACGATTACATCAAGGTTGTGCACAAGCGCAACCTGGGCCTGACCGCGCGCGCCAAGACCGGCTACCAAATCCTGGTCAGCGGGGGGGTCGCGGTCGCTTTGGTCTCCATGCAGTCGCAGGGCAGCTACTCGACCGACGTGCTGGTGCCGTTTCTCAAGCGTGTCCACCCGGCGCTCAGCATCCCGGCGTTGCTGGGCCTGCCGCACCTGCAGCTGCTGGCGTTTTTGCCGTTCATCGCGTTCGTGGTGCTGGTCATCGTGGGATCGAGCAACGCGGTCAACCTCACCGACGGGCTTGACGGCCTGGCCATCGGCTGCACCATTATCGCGGCGGCCGCCCTCACGGTGCTCACCTACGTCAGCGGGCACGTGGTCTTCGCGGACTACCTGGAGCTGCAGCGCATGTCCATGGTCAGCGAGCTGACCATCTTCTGCGGGTCCATGGTGGGGGCCAGCATCGGCTTCCTCTGGTACAACGCGCACCCGGCGGAGGTCTTCATGGGCGACGTGGGCTCGCTCGCGCTCGGCGGCGCGATCGGCACGGTCGCGGTCGCCATCAAGCAGGAGCTGCTCCTGCCGTTCATCGGCGGCATTTTCGTGCTGGAGGCGCTCTCGGTCATCCTGCAGGTCGGCTCGTACAAGCTGAGGAGGAAACGCATCTTCAGGATGGCCCCGCTGCACCACCATTTCGAGCTGGGCGGCTGGTCGGAGTCGAAGGTGATCGCGCGATTCTGGATCGGGGCGCTGGTCTTCGCGCTGTTCGCGCTGACGACGCTGAAGCTGCGGTGAGCGGTTTGCAAAGCATGCATCTGTTCCGTTTAGTATCGGCACATCCAGGCGGCACGGAGAAACCATGGCAACTATCGCGCAAGTTCCGGTCGAGGAGTATCTCCACGGCGACTATGAGCCGGACGCGGAATACGTGGACGGCGAGATCGAGGAGCGGCCCAAGGGGCAGTTTGATCACTCAAGCTGGCAGCGTGCGATCCAGAAGTGGTTTCTGCTTCGTGAGGAGGAGTGGAACATCCTGGTCCTGCCCGAACAGCGGGTCCGGGTCAGCGCGACGCGTTACCGCGTGCCGGACGTGCTCCTTTTCGATCGAACACAGCCGGAAGAGCAGATTCTCACGCATCCGCCGATCGCGGTTTTCGAGGTGCTCTCACCCGAGGATCGGGTGCCGCGCATGGTCATCAAGCTGCATGACTATGCGCGCATGGGAATCCGCAATATCTTCCTCATCGACCCGAAAGATCGCTCCGTATGGCATTTTCAGCAGGGAGAGTTGGTAGAGGCTGCCTCCGGACCGCTTGGGGAGAGTGCCTGTATCGCCGACTGGGAGCAGATCAGGAAGTACGTGGGCTGAATGGAGCTGAAAGGCAAACGCGTGCTGGTGGTGGGGCTGGGCCGGTCGGGCTTCGCGGCGGCCCTGTTTCTGCGCCGGCAAGGCGCGCAGGTCACCGTGTCCGACGTCCGCAGCGCCCAGGCGCTCGAGAAGGACATGCCCCGGCTGCTCGAGGAGGGCATCGCGGTCGAGGCGGGCGGCCACGGCTTGCTGACCTTTCGCCGCCAGGATCTGCTCGTGGTCAGCCCCGGCGTGCCGCTCGAGACCCCGGAGATCCGCCAGGTCCGCGCCTTCGGGCAGCAGATCATCGGCGAGGTCGAGCTGGCCTCGCGCTTCCTCAAGGGCCGCACCCTGGCCATCACCGGCTCCAATGGCAAGACCACCACCACCACCCTGTGCGGCGCGATCCTCGCCGCGTCCGGCCAGCCCACGCTGGTGGGCGGCAACATCGGCGTCCCGGTCGTCGCGCTCACCGAAGCCTCCCGCGTCGAGGGTTGGAACGTGCTGGAGATGTCGTCCTTTCAACTCGAAACCATCGAAACCTTCCGGCCCGAGATCGCGGTTCTGCTCAACGTCACGCCCGACCACCTGGACCGCCATGGCAGCTTCGAAAACTACCAGGCCGCCAAGGAGCGCATCTTCGCCAACCAGCGGGCGGACGACGCCCTGGTGCTGAACGCGGACGATGAGGTCGCGCATACCGCGGCGGCCCGCGCGCGCGGCCGGGTGTTCTGGTTTTCGCGCACCCGCGTGGTCCGGCAAGGGGCATTCGTGCTCGACGGCATCGTCCGGTTCCGCCCGAGTGAGCAAGCCTCCGCCGAACCCGTGCTGCCGGTCGCGGAGATCCCGCTCAAGGGCACGCACAACCTCGAAAACGTCCTCGCCGCCGTTTGCGCGACGCGGCTCGCCGGGGTCTCCGCCGAGGTCATTCGCGCCACCGTCGCCGGCTTCAAGGCCGTCGCGCACCGTCTGGAGTTCGTGGCGCGCGTGCACGGGGTGGACTACTACAACGACTCCAAGGCCACCAACGTGGACGCCGCCGCCAAGGCGCTCTCCTCGTTCGAGGGCGGGGTCCACCTGATCCTTGGCGGCAAGGACAAGGACTCCGACTACCGGGCGCTGCGGCCGCTGCTTGCCGACCGGGTCAAGGCCGTGTACACCATCGGGGCGGCCGCTGAAAAGATTGAAGGCCACCTGCTGGGCGCGGCGCCCATGCGCCGGGCCGGCACGCTGGCCAATGCGGTCGAGCAGGCCGCCGCCGTCGCCGCGCAAGGCGACACGGTCCTGCTCGCGCCCGCGTGCGCCTCCTTCGACCAGTTTCGGGACTACGAGGAGCGCGGCGAGCACTTCACCGGGCTGGTCCACGCGATGGAGCGGGCCATGGAGACGGTATAGCCGGTGGCCAAGCGCGTCGGGGTCGACAAGTGGATCTTCTGCATCGTGCTGCTGCTGGTGGTCGCGGGGCTGCTCATGGTTTTCTCGGCCTCGGCGGTCATGGCCAGCGCCCGCTACGGCTCGCCCTACAGCTTCCTTGTCCGGCAGGCCGTCTGGGCCGCGGCCGGGCTTCTGGCCATGTGGGCGCTCATGCACGTCAACTACCGCCGGCTCAACAACCCGTCCATCGTCTTCCCCGGCGTCGCCGTCACGATCATCCTGCTGGTCGGAGCGTTTTTCGGGCACGACTCGCACGGCGCGCACCGCTGGATCCGGCTCGGCCCCATGCAGTTCCAGCCCTCCGAGCTCGCCAAGCCCGCGCTGGTGCTCTTCCTGGCCTGGTGGCTGCAGGACCGCATGAGCCGCATCGAGAACCTGCGCGAAACCGTCCTGCCGGCGGTCGTCCCAAGCCTCCTGTTCATCGGGCTGATCGTCAAGGAGCCCGACCTGGGCACGGCCATGGTCATCGCCGCGGTCACTGCGCTGCTGCTCTACCTGGCCGGGATGAACTTCAAATACCTGGGCTACGCCGCGCTCGCCTCCGTGGTCCCCCTCTACTTCCTCCTGTTCCGGGTCAAGTTCCGGCGCGACCGCATCTTCGCCTTCCTCAACCCGGACGCGGACCCGCTCGGCAAGGGCTTCCACATCATCCAGTCGCTCATCGCGGTGGGTACCGGCGGCTTCCATGGCCTGGGCTACATGGAGGGCAGGCAAAAGCTGTTCTACCTGCCCGAGTCGCACACCGACTACATCTTCGCCAACATCGCGGAGGAGTTGGGGCTGATCGGGACCGTCGCGATCCTGCTCCTCTTCGTGGGCTTCGGTTATCGGGGCATCCGCGCGGCCATCCTGTCCACCGACCCGTTCGCGCGCTTCCTCGCCTTCGGCATCACGGCTACCGTGCTGATCCAGGCGTTCTTCAACATCAGCGTCGTGGTCGCGCTGCTGCCGACCAAGGGCATCACGCTGCCCTTCGTTTCCTACGGCGGCACGTCGCTGTTCATCACGCTCGCGTCCGTGGGGGTCCTGCTCAATATCACGCGGGAGATCGAGTGAGTTTTCGTGTATTGATCGCCGGCGGCGGCACCGGCGGCCACATCATCCCGGCGCTGGCCATCGCCGACGCACTGGGGCCCGAGGCGGAGATGCTCTTCCTGGGCACGTCGCGCGGGCTCGAGTCGCGGCTGGTTCCGCAGGCCGGCTACAGGTTGGAGCTGATCGAAGTCGGGCAGCTCAAGGGTGTGTCGCTCGCCACCCGCGCCCGCACCCTCTTCGGTCTGCCCCGCGGCCTGCTTCGGGCCGGCGAGCTGATCCGGGACTGGAAGCCGCACGTGGTGGTCGGCGTAGGCGGCTACGCTTCCGGCCCAGGGATGGCCGCGGCCATCGGCTTGAAAATTCCTACGCTGGCTTTCGAGCCGAACGCTGCGCCGGGGCTCGCCAACCGTCTGGTGGGCCGGTATGTTTCGGCGGCGGCGGTCAACTTCGCCCCAGCGGCACGGTTTTTCCGCAATGCGCGCGTCACAGGCATTCCCGTGCGGGAAGCGTTTTTCGCGCTGCCGCCCCGCCCAGCCGATGCGCCGCCGCACCTGCTCGTCTTCGGCGGCAGCCAGGGGGCGCGCGTGCTCAACCGGTTCCTGCCGCAACTTCTTCCGGCCTTGCTGGACGGGGTTCCGGGGCTGTCTGTCCTGCACCAGACGGGTCTGCGTGCGTTCGACGAGACCCATGCTGCGTTCGCTGCGAGCGGAGCGGACCCGGCGCGCTGGCAGGTGCGGGCGTTTTTAGACGACATGCCCGCCCGGTTCGGCGCGGCGGATCTCGTCCTGGCCCGGTCCGGCGCGAGCACGGTCGCGGAGCTGTGCGCGGCGCGCAGGCCTTCGGTGCTCGTACCCTTTCCGCTCGCGGCGGACGACCACCAACGTCGCAATGCGGAGGTGCTGGTCGATGGCGGGGCCGCGGTCATGCTGCCGGAGGCTGATTTAACGCCCGAGCGTCTGCTGGCGACCCTGCTGGGCCTGCTCGGCGACCGGAAGAAGTTGGGCACCATGGGCGAGCTCGCCGGCCTGCTCGCCCGGCGCGATGCCCGCGAGGTGCTGGCCGCGACGGTCCGGGAACTGGCTCGGCGCTGAACGGAAAGGGCCGCGCCGGCCGGCACGGCCCTTTCAGAAAACCCAGACGGGTCGAGCAGCAGCAGTTCCACTCCGCCCCCCACCAGTCTGGAGCGGAATTCGCTGAGCACGGTATGGTCGAAGCCTGCATTGGTGAGCTCCAGGCCGAGCGCGTACTTCCAATCGATCCGGGCGCGCACCGCGTCGGCCGGCTGGCCGCGGCGCGGGAACAGAGCCGCGAACTGCCGGTCCTGGTACACGCAGCCCAGCACGTCGGCGACGCGCAGGCAGGCACAACCCTTCGGAAACGCGGCCTGCGCTACGCGCCGCGTCTGTTCGGGAATACTGAACTCTTGCTGTTGTTTGAGCGACATGCCCGCATCTTGCCCGCTCCAGCCCCGGATTGCATCAGCCGAGTGCTCCCGCGCACCTGCTTCGGCAGCCCTCGGCGGCTGATTTTGCCACCAGTATCAATGTTGGGTTTGGGCCAAGAAGGGGGTTGTGTGCCGGAGAGGAGGAGAAGATTTAGCGGGAGAATAAGTTGTGCAGCAGGATCTCGTTAGTCTCAAATGAGACTTTTGTTGATTTGGCTGTAGAGCTGGCTAAAGTCGGCCGTGCGGAAAAGAGTGCTAGCTTAAGGGAGCCTGAAAGTTAACCAGCCCGATGCACTATGCCACACCAGGTTCACATTACACCTGAGCCCCGCCTGCTGCGAGCACTCCTGGAGCGCTGGCCGCCGCGATTGTGTCCTACTCCCTCTCGCTCTCGCGGTCGAACGCCTGCCCTAAATACGATCACCATGTCTACTTCTTGGATTTGAGGTGAGCTGCGCTTCTTTAGGGGTGTCGCTGCTAGGTCAGTCACAATGTTCCTTATGCCTAGATACGGTAGTTGCGAGCATGTCTTTCGGGCAAGCAGGCGGCCCGTGGCGGAGTTTAGGATACTGCTGTCAAGAAGGGATCGTTGAATGATAGCCATACAGTAGATTTATGTAACACCTACCTGTACCAATAAGCTCCGATGAAGATTGGCGTTGAGATAATTACGATGCATGGAATTCCAATAATACATGGAAGCGTCTTAAACCACTTGACGGATTTCTGATTAAACTGCCTCCGTGCATCGTTTACAAATAGAGCCGCACCTGCTGCCATGACAGTAGCAATAAATAGATCCATCAAGGCTACACCCGGCGCTTTGCTGTTCGGAGGCGGTCCGGGAGGGATGAGATACGCATAAAGAAACAGGATCCCTATGGAAATTCCCTCTGTCACAAATAGTCCCCACTTTGCCATTGCTAGCCTCCTTGCGACGGGTTTTGCATGAAGCGCTGATCGCGCTCCGGGCATCTAATGGTAATAGTTCGGGTTTATTGGATCCGGAACTATCGTTACTGTGACCGCTTCTCTATCAATCGGCTGCGTATTAAACAATGCGGTAAACGGGTCGTACCCTGATCTAACTTGCCCGTAATCAACTCCCGTTTTCGGAGTGAATGCAAACTTGTCATGAAGGCTGGGATTCCGTTAAGGTGTGCGCTCTACGGCAGGGGTCATCCTGAGCGCGGCGAAGGACCTGCTCTCCAGCTCAGCGCGCTTAAAGCAGGTCCTCCATCCTTGCTCTCCTCAGGATAACTCCATTG
>CAXUHL010000103.1:0-10202 GCA_964250745.1 uncultured Acidobacteriaceae bacterium | reverse complement strand
GTCATGGGGTGCGATGGGGTGAGCCGGGGCGGGCGTTAGAGACGGGCAAAGAAGGGCGGAATGAATGGAGGCTTAACAAGATTGGCACGCGGCAGGCGGCGATCGTCAAGGAGCTGCGATGCTGCATTGCCAGGTGGGATGGGAGCCGGAAGTCGTCGAGCTCAGCAAGCATCGGAGGGCTTGACCCAAGCGCTACAGCTTCGACGAGCGCTGGACCTCGCGGACGTTGGGGATGCGGCGGAGGCCTTGCTGGAGGCGCTCCAGGTGCTTCAGGTCGAGCGCGTCGAGGGTGATCTCGATGAGCGCGCTGTCATTAGGGCCGGGGCGGGTGTCCATGGAGCGGATGTTGGTGTTTTCCTCGCTCGCGGTCGCGGTAATGTCCTTGAGCATGCCGGGCCGGTCGTCGCACAGGACGGACAGCTTGACCGGATAGGTGGCGCGCCGGGGCTCGCTGTCCTTTGACCTCGCCCACTCAACGGAAATACGCCGGTCGGACTCGTAAAGCAGGTTTTGCACGTTGGAGCAGGACCGCCCATGGACGGCGACGCCCTTACCGCGAGTGACGTAACCGATGATCTCCTCGCCGCGGATGGGGTTGCAGCAGCGGGCGCGGTAGACCAGCAGCTCGTTCGAGCCCTCGACTTCAAGGGTTTCGGATGCCGCATTGGCGTGGATTTGGAGGCGCTTGGCGTCCTCGGCACCGGTGGGGAGGTCAGGCTCGCCGGGTGTGGCCTGGTTGTGCAGGATGCCGGGGGCGAGCCGGTTGAGCACCTGCCGGGCGGAGTATTTGCCGAAGCCGACGGCGGCCAGCATGTCGTTGGGCGTGGGGAGCGAGTAATCGGCCGCCAGCCGGGCGTAGTCGGACTCCTCGAACTTCGACAGGGCGATCTTGTACTTGCGCGCCTCGCGCTCCAGCAGCTTACGGCCGATCTCGATGGCGCGCTCGCGCTGGTGCTCGTTGATCCAGTGCTTGATCTTGTTGCGGGCGCGGGAGCTTTTGACGAAGGTGAGCCAATCGCGGGAAGGCGTGTGGCCGGTTTGGGTGACGATCTCGACGATGTCGCCGTTGCGCAGCTTGGCGCGGAGAGGGACGATGCGGCCGTTGACCTTGGCGGAGACGCAGGCGTGGCCGACCTCGGTGTGGACGGCGTAGGCGAAGTCGAGGGGGCCGGCGTCCTTGGGCAGCGCGACGACCTTGCCCTTGGGGGTGAAGGTGTAGACCTCCTCGGGGTAGAGGTCGATTTTGAGAGTCGAGATGAACTCGTTGGGGTCGGTCATCTCGCGCTGCCACTCGACGAGCTGCCGCACCCAAGCCAGACGCTGCTCGTCGCGCGCCGACACGGGCGAGCCGCCGGCCTTGTACTTCCAGTGCGCGGCGATGCCCTCTTCCGCGATGCGGTGCATCTCCTCCGTGCGGATCTGCACCTCGAACTGGTGGCCGGCGTCGCCCATCACGGTGGTGTGCAGGGACTGGTAGAGGTTGGGCCGGGGCATCGCGATGAAGTCCTTGATGCGGTTGGGAACGGGGCGAAACAGCGCGTGTATGAGGCCGAGAACGGCGTAGCAGTCGGCGACCGAAGCGACGATGACGCGCAGGGCGAGCAGGTCCCATACCTGGTCGACATTGGCGCCGCTCTCCTGGAGCTTGACGTGGATGGAGTAGAGCCGCTTGATGCGCCACTCCACGCGGGCCTTGAGGCTGTGCTCGTCCAAACGCTCCCGGAGCAGGGCTTCGACACCGGCGAGGAACTGCTCGCCCTCGACCCGGCGGGCCTCGATGGCGGCGTGGAGCCGGTCGAAGGCGGGCTTGTCAACATAGCGAAAGGCCAAATCCTCGAGCTCGCCCCGAACCTTGCCCATGCCGAGCCGGTGGGCGAGCGGGGCATAGATGTCGAGGGTTTCGCGGGCGATCGAGGCCTGGCGCTCGGGTTTCAGGTGCTCGAGCGTGCGCATGTTGTGCAAGCGGTCGGCGAGCTTGATGAGCACGACGCGCACGTCGGTGACCATGGCCAGGAGCATCTTGCGGACCGACTCGGCCTGGCGGTCTTCACGGTTGGCGAACTGGATTTTGTCGAGTTTGGTGACCCCCTCGACGATGTGCGCCACCTGCTCGCCGAACAGCGCCGTGATCTCGGGGGTGGTGACCGGGGTGTCCTCGACCGCGTCGTGAAGCAGGCCGGCGGCGATGGCGGTGGAGTCAAGCTTCATCTCCGCGAGCACGATGGCGACCTCAAGCGGGTGGAGCACGTAGGGCTCGCCGGACGCGCGGAGCTGGCCGCGGTGGTGCTTCAGGCAGAACTCCCAGGCGCGGCGGATGATCTCGGTGTCGTCGGTGGGGCGGTTGCGGCGCACCGTTTCGATGAGCAGGGTGTAACGCGGGCCGGTCGTGGCGGCGGTGGCCTCGTCGTAGCGCAGGAGGGCTTCGGCGGAGTAGGCGGCCGGCTGCTTCTTCGCGGGCGCGAGCGGGCGATGCTCAGGGTGCGCCGGGATGGGCTGGGCGGATGCCATGACTGATTATAGGCACCAGACTTGCACGGCGAAAGGCAGGGTTTACATGCGCGGGCGAGGGGCTAGACTACCCGCACTGGAGTGAGCGATGGGGACCCCGGCACAGAGTTCAGTCGTTTCAATGGAAGAGTACCTGCGGACAAGCTACCGGCCGGATTGCGAGTACATCGACGGGGAGCTGCGGGAGAGGAACGTGGGCCAGTGGGAGCATTCGCGAATTCAATGGTGGCTGGCGCTGTGGTTTGGAACGCATGAGCAGGAGTGGGGAATCGTGGGGGCAATGGAGTGGCGGACGCGCGTCACGCAGACCCGCGTTCGCCTCCCGGACGTCGTTCTCGTGAGACGAGGCAGGCAAACGCCCGTGCTCGAGAAAGCGCCGGTGCTGGCCGTCGAAATCCTCTCGCCTGACGACACCTATGCGGAGATGAAGAAGCGTGTGGCCGACTACAGGCGCATGGGCGCGCAAGCGATCTGGATCATCGACCCGGAAACGCGCACAGGCGAGATGTTCAAGGGGGCGAGCTGGACGGTCGCGGGCAGGCTCACGGTCCCGGGCACGCCCATTTACGTCGAGCTGGACGAGCTGTTCCTCTGCCTGGACGTGGATTAAACCGGTGGCGGCAGCGCGTCCTCGGCGGCGGCTTGCGGGTCGGCCGGGTGCTTGCGGACGCGCTCGACCTCGGCCCACATGCCCGCCCAGGTTTGGTCCCAGGAGTTCTCGGCGAGCTTCGCTTGGACCTTCGCGCGCCACGCGGGCGGGGGCGGCTCAAGAGCGGCATCGAGGGCCGCGGCAAAGCTCGGGGCGTCGCCGGCTATGGCGACCAGACCCTCGTCGCCGTAGCCGCGAATGACATCGCGGATAGGCGTGGAAACGACCGGTTTGCCGGCGGCGAGGTACTCCGGGGTTTTCGTCGGGGAGATAAAGCGGGTCGCGTCGTTTAAGGCGAAGGGCAGCAGCGCGACATCCCACCCGGCGAGATAGGCGGGCAGCTCGGCATAGGATTTCGGGCCGAGGTAGTGCAGGTTCGCGCCCTCGGGCAGCGAGGCCGGGTCGATCTTGACCACCGGCCCAACCAGGACGAAATGGATCGACGGCCGCGAACGCGCAAGCTCGCCGACCAGGGCGAGGTCGAGACGCTCGTCGAGTACGCCGTAAAAGCCGGCGCGCGGGTGCGGGACAGCGGCTTGGTCCTGCGGCTCCGCGAGGCCGGCCGCCGCTTGCCGGAAGTGCGCGACGTCGATGGAGCTGGGGAACGGGTGGACGTTGGGGTGCTGCTCGCGCTTCGCCTCGTACAAGCTGATGCCGCCGGTGAAGACCGCGTCGGCGCGGGTGAACAGCTGCCGCTCACGCTCCTGGAGCTCGGGGGGCGCGCCGAGGAAACCGCTCAGCTCGTCCATGCAGTCGTACACGGTCGCCTCGGGCGCGAGGCCGCCGGCGAAGCCGAGAGCCATGGGCGTGTAGAACCAGCAGACGTAACGCTCGATGGCGAACTCCTGGACGAAACCGGCGAGCAGCGCCTGCTGGAGAGTGTCACTGTTTTGGAGCGCACCCGTCGGCAGATGCGGCCGCAGGACCCACAGGTTTTCGCCCTCTCGCAGGACCTCCACCGACCCCGATCCCGCGCCGTCGAAGAACGGCTCTTCCCAGTAGAAAACGCGCCTGTCGCGCGCGCAGCGGGTGAGCAGGTGCTGGGGCCTTTGCGTGACGAAGTGCCAGCGCAGATGACTGAAGCAGAGCAGGTCGAGCGGGGCGGCGGGGTTCGGTGTAGCCAAACGTACCTCAATGCGAGCAGCGTGATTTGCGACCACGGGTAGGATGCGCGCGCATCGCAGGGTGAATGGGATTCGATCTGGAGCGGTTCGTATCCGCGCAGGAAGGCGTGTGGGAGCGGGCGCGGGCCGAGCTGCGCGCGGGCAGCAAGCGCACGCACTGGATGTGGTTCGTTTTCCCGCAGCTGCGCGGGCTGGGCACAAGCGCGATGGCGGAGCGGTACGGGATTGGCTCGGTCGAGGAAGCGGGGCTTTTCTCGCGCACCCGCTACTGGGCCCGCGGCTGCGTGAACTGACCGGGATCGTGAGCGGGCTCGGCAAACCCGTGGACACGGTCTTCCCTTTCCCGGACGGTTTGAAGCTTCACTCCTCCGTGACCCTGTTCGCCGAGGCAAGCGAGGGCGACCCCGTTTTCGCCGAAGTGCTCCGCCGGTGCTTCAGCGGACAAAAAGACCCGGCGACGATCCGTCTTCTCGGGGCCGGGCAGCCCGGCTCGCGTTAAACTATTGGTCTGGCCCAGACTTCTTCAGCGAGAGTGACGAATCCCTTGAGACAGCTCCATACCGCCCGCCTTGCTACCAAGATTCTCCTATCCGACGTCGCGCAGTGCTACCACCTGGAGTTCGCGGTCGATGAGCTGCCGGAGTTCCCGTTCAAGGCAGGGCAGTTCGTGTCCTGCGTCGCCGACGACCCGGCAACCGGCAAGCAGCAGACGCGGGCCTACTCGATTGCGTCGGCGCAGCGCGAAAACATGTTCGACGTGTGCGTGAACCGGGTCGAGGGCGGTTTTTTCTCGAACCTGCTGTGCGACCTGAACGAGGGCGACACGGTCAAGTTCCATGGCGCGCACGGGCTGTTTACGCTGCGCCAGCCCATGACGGAGGGCGTGTTTATCGCGACCGGCACGGGCATCGCGCCGATGCGCGGGTTCGCGCAGCACCTGTTCCCGGAGAACGGCCCGGACCGCAGCGAAGGCAAGGACTTCTACCTGGTGTACGGGACCCGCTACGAAACCGACATCTACTACCAGGACTACTTCGAGCAGCTTGCCGCGAAGCACCCGAACTTCCATTACGTCGCGACGCTGAGCCGTGGGCAGGCCGAGTGGAAGGGCGAGCGCGGCTACGTGCAGGAGCATGTGGCCAGGCTGGTGGCGGCACGCGCGGAGCAGAAAGTGCCGGTGATGGCGGGCGGCGGTTCACATCCTGAGGCGGCGCCGAACGGCCCGTTCGACATCCACGCCTACATCTGCGGGCTGAACGAGATGGTGACGGCCAGCCGAGACCGGCTGGTCGGCCTGGGCTGGGAGAAGAAGCAGGTCATCTTCGAGCGCTACGACTGAGCAGGGTCAGCGGCGTCCTGGGGCATTGTTCGCGAAGAACATGCCAGCCGCGAAGAAGACCACGGCGACGGCCAAGGCTCCGAGGGTCCGGCTGCGGACGCCGAAGCGCAGGGAAAGCGCGGCGACCAGCAGCCAGACCGCCGCGCCCACGAACCAGATGGCATAGGTCCAGACCCGCATACGTTTTAGGGTAGATGCTCGTCCCGCCCGCACATCGACAGAGCCGCGGACATCGCTTGTGCAGGCGCATCCGGCGAGGCCGGGGGTGCACCTACGCCCGCGGGCATGTATAGTGTTGAAAGCGGCAGCCCTGCCGCGAATGGTACGCAGGCGCGTAGCTCAGTTGGTTAGAGCGCTACCTTGACACGGTAGAGGTCGCTGGTTCGAATCCAGTCGTGCCTACCAGCTTTACCCCCTTCCTTGACATATGTGATTTCAGGCCTCTATGGTTTTCGCGGCTGCGTGGAAACGTTTTCGCGCGCGCGGAGGGCTCCCCGGGATGCGGGTTCGCTTGTTGGCGGCGGCGGGTATTTTGGTGCTGGGCGGGCGGCGGGCCGGGGCGCAGGCGACGACCGCGACCGTGGTGGGCGCGGTAACGGACGCGAGCGGGGCCTCGGTGGCCAACGCGCAGGTGGAGCTGACCGAGCAGGCGACAGGGCTCAAGTACACACCCCCCCCCAACGAAACCGGCAATTACGAATTCACCTTCTTGCCGCCGGGCGTGTACACGGTGCGGGTGTCGGAGGCCGGCTTCGAAACGACCGTGACGAAGGACGTCCAGGTGACGGTGAACCAGACCGTGCGCACGGATGTGGAGCTGAAGGCCGGCAACACTTCGGAAACGGTGACCGTGACCGACCAGGCACCGGCGCTGCAGACCGACCGGGCGGACGTGAGCGCGCAGATCGCGAGCAAGCAGATCGTGGAGCTGCCGGTGGGCAACTCGCGCAACTTCCAGGCGCTGGAGTCCCTGGTGCCGGGGGTGAGCCCGCCGATCTACGACCACTCCTCGTTCTTCGACGCGCAGAACTCGCAGTCCTTCAACGTGAACGGGCAGGCGGAGACGGCGAACAACCTGCAGCTGGAAGGCATCGACGACAACGAGCGGACGGGGCTGCTGCAGGTGTATGTGCCGCCTGCCGCGGCGATCCAGACGGTGGACGTTGAGACGAGCAACTACGCGCCGGAGTTCGGGCGGTCGGCCGGGGCGGTGACCAATGTCGTGCTGCGGTCGGGGGCCAATGATTTTCACGGGGCAGTGTACGAGTTTAACGAAGTAAGTGCGTACAACGCGCGCAATTACTTCAATCGGACGGGTAAGTTCCCGCGCTTCACCAATAACTATTACGGAGCGACGCTGGGCGGCCCGATTCTCAAGAACCGGCTGTTCTTTTTCGGAGACTTCCTGCGTTACTCGAACTCGCAGTCGCAGTTCAACTTGTTTACCGTGCCGACGCAGGCCTTCCGCAGCGGCGACCTGAGCGCGAGCCCGACGACGATTTACGACCCGGCGACGGGGAACGCGGATGGTTCCGGGCGGTCGCCGTTCGCGGGAAATCAGATTCCGCGCGGGCGCTTCAGCCCGGTCGCGCAAAACATCCTGGCGCTGGTGCCGCTGCCGAATGTGGGCGCGGCCGGAGCGCTGGTGAACAACTACCAGGTAAACACGGGCTTCCAGCAGACGACCAATACCTACGATATCAAGGCGGATTACAAACTCCGCGACGCGGACCAGCTGAGCTATCGCTACAGCTACCAGAACACCACGACGTTTCAGGGGCCGGCGTTCGGGCTTGCGGGCGGACCGGGGAACAGCGCCGCTACCGGAACCAATCACGTCTACAACACAGCTCTCGAATACACGCACCTGTTCTCGCCCAAGCTGTTCACCGATGTGCGGGTAGGGGTGGACCACTACCGGAACAGCCTGCGCCAGACCGACTATGGGACGAATGCCTCGACGGCCGCGGGCATCCCGGGGGTGAACGTCAGCCCGTTCACCAGCGGGCTCTCACAGATCACCGTCAATGGCTACTCCGCGCCGCTGGTCGGGTACAGCGCGTCGTTTCCGTGGGACCGGGGCGAGACGAACATCTCCGCCGCGAATAACTGGACGCGCATTTTGGGCAATCATTCAGTGCGGTTCGGGGTAGAGATACGGCGGGTGCGGGACGACCTGACGCAGGGGCAGACGTTTGGTCCGCGTGGAGCGTTCACTTATCTGGACGGGCAGACGGGCTTGAATGTCCGGGGCAATAAGACGAGCTTCGGCAACGATTTCGCGTCGTTCCTGCTGGACCTGCCCAACCTGGTCGGGCGCGACGTGAACATCAACGATGCTTCGTGGCGGCAGACCTTGTACTTCGGTTTCGTGCAGGATACCTGGCAGGCAACGCGCGACCTGACCGTGACGTATGGGCTGCGGTGGGAGTTCTACCCGCCCGCGACACCGCGCGCGACCGGCGGCTTTTCTCAGTACGACCCATCCAGCAATACGCTGCAGGTCGCGGGCTACGGGACTGTGCCCAAGGACTTAGGACTGCGAGTCAACTACCGTAACTTTCAGCCGCGGATCGGCCTAGCGTACCGGGCCGGGTCGAAGACTGTCGTGCGGGGCGGGTTCGGGATCAGCAATACGCCGTTCCAAGACAATAATTACGCCTTCAATTATCCGGTCCGGCAGAATATCTCCTTCAACCCAGCGAACAACTATGCGGCAACGCCCGCGAACCTGACCACCGGCTTCCCTGCCGCGCCGCAAGCCGTGATCCCGGCAAACGGTATCCTACCCGCGCCTATCGCTTCTGTCTGGACCGTCGTCAATCCGCGGTACAAGGATCCAACGGTCCTGTCATGGAATCTGACGGTCGAGCGCGAGCTGGGGGCGGGCTGGGTGGCGAACCTGGCATATGTCGGCAATGCCGGGCGGCAGATCCCGGCGTACTACAACCTGAACGCGGCCACCGTCGCGGGTCAAGGGCGCAATGGACAGCCGGAATACGCGACCTTCGGACGAACCGCTGCAACGAACCTGATGGGCAAGGGGACAAACTCGAACTATAACGGCTTACAGATGCGGCTCAACCACCGGTTCGCGAACGGAATCAGCTCCACCTCAAGTTATGCTTACCAGAAAGCGCTCGGGTTCATCTCGACCGGCGGCGGTCTGGGTGCGTTCAACTTTTATCTCGACCCGGCCCGCGACTATGCGCCGCTGAACTGGGACCGGCGGCACACCTTTACCCAGAGCTTCGTGTACGAGCTGCCGGTCGGGCTGGGCAAGCGCTTCCTCAAGTCCGGCCTCGGCGCGGCGGTGCTGGGCGGTTGGCAGGTGAGCGGGGTGCTCGCCGCCGAGACCGGGACGCCCTTGTTCATCACGGCGAGCGGAAGCCAATTGAACGCGCCCGGAAACACGCAGGTGCCGAACCTGGTCGCGCCGTTCCAGCGCATCAAGAGCATCGGGGCGGGGCGGCAATGGTTCAACCCGGCCTCGTTTGCCGCGCCGAACGGGCCGGTGCTCGGCAACCTGGGCAAGAACGTCTACAGCGGGCCGGGGTTCACGACATTCGACTCGACCCTGTCGCGGGTGATCCCAATCAAGGAGCGGCTCTCGCTCCAGCTGCGGGCGGATGCCTTCAACGCGCTCAACCACCCGGCGTTCGCCAACCCGTCGGTGGACCAGACCAGCCAGAGCTTCGGGCAGGTCACTTCCACGGCGATCTCTTCGGCGCGTATTCTGCAGTTTGCAGGGACGCTGAACTTTTAAAGACGAGGGTTTTTCACGATGGCTCATATCAATCGACGGCAGGCGCTCGGACTATTCGGCTCGGCCGGGCTGGCAACTGCCCTGCGGGCTCAGGGCGCGCCCGACCCCTTTCGTCTGGCGGTCATCAACGACGAGATTTCGCAGGACTTCGAACACAGCTGCCAGGTGGCGGCGCACGACTTCGGACTGGGCTGGGTCGAGCTGCGGGCGATGTGGAACAAGAACGTCACCGCACTGAGCGACAAGGAAGTCGCGGACGCGAAGAAGATCCTGGACGAGCACAAGCTGCGAGTCACCGACCTGGCGAGCCCGCTGTTCAAGGTGGACTTCCCCGGCGCGCCCATCTCCAAGTCGCCCGAGCGGCCGCACGACGAGTTCCATGCGCAGCAGGACCCGGCGGCGCAGGATCACGTGCTGGAGCGGCTGATCGTGCTGTCTAAGGCGTTCGGGACCGACCGGATCCGGTGCTTCGACTACTGGCGTCTGGAGGACCCGAAGCCGTTCCGGGCGGCGATGAACGCGAAGCTGCGCGATGCGGCGGAGCGGTGCCGTAAGGCGGGGATCACGCTGATGCTCGAAAACGAGCAGGCCTGCAACACGGCCACCGGGCCTGAAGCGGCGGCGACGCTGGCCGCGGTGCCCAACATCGCGCTGAACTGGGACCCGGGCAATGCGGCCTCGGTGGGGGCCAAGCCCTTCCCGGACGGGTACAAGTTGCTGCCGAAGAATCGCATCATGCACTGCCATGCGAAGGACGTGAAGTTCGGCGCCGACGGCAAGCCCGTGTGGGCGCCGGTGGGCGGGGGCGTGGTGGAC
>CAXUHL010000102.1:0-10257 GCA_964250745.1 uncultured Acidobacteriaceae bacterium | reverse complement strand
AGGGCAACACGGTGCGCGGCGCGGTGCGGGCGGCCCCGGTGCGCCTGCGCGGCGAGCGCGGCCACTTCCCTCTCCTGCTCGACTCCTACGTGGTCACCGAGTTCCTGAAGGTGTTCGCGCTGGTGCTGGCGAGCTTCGTCCTGCTCATGCTCGTGTTCACCTTTTTCGAGCTGCTGGGCGACATCATCCGGAACCGCTCACCGTTCGTGACTGTGGGCGAGTACCTCTTGAACCTGACCCCGAGCATGGTGTACCTGATCGCACCGCTGTCCGTGCTGATCGCGGTCCTGGTGGTCTTTGGCGGCCTCAACCGGTCCAACGAGCTGACCGCGATGAAGGCGACCGGCATCAGCGTGTACCGGGTAGTGCTACCCATCTTAGTCATCGCGCTCTCGCTGGCGGTGGGGCTGTTCGCGTTCGACGAAACCTACATCCCCGGCGCGAACCGCCGCCAGGAGGCCCTGCGCGCGACCATCAAAGGTCGCCCGCCGCAGACCTTTCAGCGCCCGGACGAGAAGTGGATGTTCGGCATCGAGCGGCCGCAGGCGCCCAGCCGCATCTTCTACTACCAATTCTTCGACCCCGACGCGAACCGGTTCGCCAACATCAGCGTGTTCACCTTCCGGGCCGGTACCTTCGCGCTGGAGCGGAGGCTGTACGCGGCGAGCGCCGAGTGGGACGCCGGGCGCAAGGCCTGGGTGTTCCGCAACGGGTGGGAGCGGGTCTTCGCGGGCGAGGAGGTCCAAAGCTACCGGACCTTCGGCGCGACCACCGTGCCGGGCATCGCGGAAACGCCGCAATACTTCAAACGCGACCCGCGTTTGAGCTCCGAGATGAGCTTCGGCGAGCTGAACCGGTACATCCGCGAGCTCCAGCGGAGCGGATTCGACACGATGCGGCTGCGGGTGCAGCTCAACCACAAGCTCGCTTACCCGCTCATCACCCTGGTGATGGCGGTGCTCGCGGTGCCCTTCGCGCTCTCGATGGGGCGGTCCGGGTCGCTGGCCGGCATCGGCATCGCGATCGGGGTAGCGGTGGCGTACTGGGTCGCTTCGAGCACGCTGGAGGCGATGGGCTACGTCAACATCCTGCCTGCCGTGCTGGCGGCCTGGTCGCCGGACCTGTTGTTCGCGCTGGCCGGAGGGTACCTGCTGCTGAGGACGCCGACGTAGACTGGAGACTCATGTTCCCCGAACTGAAGCCGCTGTTCCCCTACATGCGCCGCTACCGCCGCGACTACGCGTGGGGTGGGCTGGTCACCGTACTTTCAAACGCGGTGTGGATCTTCTTCCCTCTGGTGATCCGCGAGGCGGTTAACGACCTGTCGCACGGGGTGACCCGAGCCAAGCTGCTCCGGTACGCGCTGGAGCTGGTGGCGCTCGCGGTGGTCAAGGGCTTCTTCCTGTTCTGGACGCGCTGGATCGTCATCGGCATCTCGCGCGACATCGAGTTCAACCTGCGCAACGACCTGTTCGCGACCCTGGAACGGCAGCCGGCGGGGTACTTCCAGCGCAACCGCACCGGTGACATCATGGCCCGGATGACCAACGACCTGAACGCGGTGCGCATGCTGCTGGGCCCGGCGATCATGTACTCGGCCAACACGATCCTGTTCACGCTGGGGGCGCTCTATTTCCTCTTGAAGATTTCGCCGTTCCTGACCCTGGTCGCGCTCGCCCCGCTGCCGCTCGCCAGTGTGCTGGTGCAAGCGCTGGGGCGCAGGATCCACGACCGGTTCGAGCGCATCCAGGCCATGTTTTCGGACATTTCCGCGCAAGCCCAGGAAAACTTCTCGGGCGCGCGGCTGGTGCGGGCGTTCGCGCAGGAAGAAGCGCAGATCGGGGCGTTCGAGCAGTCCAACCGCGAGTACATCCGGCGCGGGCTGCGCCTGGTCCAGCTGATGGGCATGCTGTGGCCGACGCTCGAGTTTTTACTTGGTCTCGCCATGGTCGTCGTCCTGCTGGTCGGCGGGCGGGAGGTGCTGTCGCACCGGATTTCCGTAGGGGATTTCGTGGCTTTCTCGACCTACACGGTCATGCTCACCTGGCCGATCATCGCGCTGGGCTGGGTGGTGAACCTTCTGCAACGCGGCAAGGCGTCGGTGGTCCGCATTCAGGAGGTTCTCGAGGAGAAGCCGGCGATCGACGACCGCGACGCCTCGCCCGCGCTGACCGCGATTCCGGCGGGCGCGATCGAGTTTCGCGATCTGTGGTTCCGGTACGATGGCGCCGCGTCCGAGGTGCTGCGGGGCATCTCGCTCACCGTGCCGGCGGGCGGCTCCCTCGCGCTGGTAGGGCCGACCGGCGCTGGCAAGAGCACGCTCGCGAGCCTGCTCGTCCGGATGCACGACGCGCCCGCGGGGTCGGTGCGGATCGACGGACACCCGGTCGCCGAGTACCCGCTGGCTACGCTGCGGGCGGGCATCGGCTATGTGCCGCAGGAAACGTTTCTGTTCTCGACCACGATCCGCGACAACATCACCCTGGGACGGCCGGAGGCTCCCGAAGCAGAGCTTTTGGCCGCTGCCGAGGCCGCGCATATTCGGCGCGAGTTCGAGGAATTCCCGCTCGGCTTCGACACGGTCATCGGCGAGCGGGGGCTGACCCTGTCAGGCGGGCAAAAGCAGCGCTCGGCGCTGGCGCGGGCGGTGATCCGCGATCCGAAAATCCTGATCCTGGACGACGCTCTGGCCTCGGTCGACACGCACACCGAGGAGCAAATCCTGCGCAGTCTCCAGCACACGATGGCGGGCCGCACGACGATCCTGATCGCGCACCGGGTGTCGACGATCCGCAGCGCGGACCAGATCGCGGTGCTGCTCGAAGGCCGGGTGGCCGAACTGGGGACGCACGAGCAGTTGGTGGCGCGCGGCGGGTACTACGCGAGCCTGTTCGAGAAGCAGATGCTGGAGGAAGAGATCGCGGTGGCGGGGTGACAGCCATGCCACAATGAGCGTAGGGGTAAACAGTGATGGCCTCAAACGAGGTGCCGGTCGAACTACCTGCTGAGCTTGTGCAGGATATCGATGCGTGGCTGGGAAGCGAAAAGCGAAACGATTTTCTCGCTGAGTTGGCCCGGAATGCGCTGCACACACATCGCGTGTTGCAGGGTTTAATGAAGGAAGGCCCCATCTGGCGAGATGAGGACCACCCTGAACTTGTCGACTTGGGCACGGAAGGTTGGGTCCGGTCACTTCGGCAGGAGAATGAGGAACGCTTCGACAGGATCCACGGCGACCGGTGAATCTTCTGCTCGATACGACAGTGATCATCGATGCCTTGAAGGAGCGCCGGAACCGTCTTGCTTTCCTCGATGAGCTAGGGACGGGAGGGAACCGGCTTTCTATTTCCGCGATGAGCGTTGGGGAGGTTTACGGAGGCCTGCGCATTGGTGAAGAAGAAAAGACGGCAGCTCTTCTCGCGACTTTCGATGTGTACCCCGTTGACGATCGAATCGCACGTCGAGCCGGGCTGCTCAAGGGTAGATACCGTCGTACGGGCATGACGCTCGGGTTGGCTGACATGATCATCGCCGCCACCGCAATTCAGTACGACCTATCACTGCTGACCGACAACACTCGCCACTTTTCGATACCTGAAGTGACCCTGTATCCGCTCCCGCCAAGTTAGATTCCCAACACCTTCACGATGACGCGCTTCCTTCTCTGCCCGTCGAATTCCGCATAGAAGACGCGCTGCCAGGTGCCCAGGTCGAGCTTGCCGCCGGTGATGGGCAGGGTGGTCTCATGGTGCAACAGCAGCGCCTTCAGGTGGGCGTCGGCGTTGTCCTCGCCGGTGCGGTGGTGGCGGTACTCGGGGCGCGCGGGGGCAAGCGTCTCCAGCCATTCGCCGATGTCTTCAATCAGGCCGGATTCGTGGTCGTTGACGTAGATGGCGGCGGTGATGTGCATGGGCGAGACGAAGCACAGGCCGTCCCGCACGCCGCTCTTCTCGACGATCGCCTCGATCTGCGGGGTGATGTGCACCATCTCGCGCGCTTTCGCCGTGTTGAACCAGAGGTATTCGGTATGGGCTTTCATCTCTCGGGGTAGATGCGCGTCTTCTATGATCGAGCCAGATGCCCAACGAAGCCGAGCAGCTGTACTACGACGCGTTGGACCGCCTCGCCGAGGGCGACCCCGCGGAGGCCGCGAGCGGCTTTCGCGCCGCGGCGGCGGCCGACCCGGGTTTCGTGGATGCGCGGCACGGGCTGGTGCGGGCGCTGCAGGATGCCGGCGCCGACGAGGAAGCACTCGGCGAAGCCCTGCGGCTAGCCGCGGACGCGCCGGAGGACGTGCTGGCGCTGACCGCGGTCTCGATCCTGTACCAGCGGCTGGGGCGCATCCCGGAAGCCGAGGAAGCCGGGACGCGGGCCAAACTGCTGGGGTGGAAGCAGCAGCTCCGGGCGGGTGCTCGCTGATGCTGCGCCGCTTGTATGACGCGCTTGCGGAGGCGTACGGGCCGCAGGGCTGGTGGCCATCGGAGAGCGACATCGAGACCGTGGTGGGTGCTTACCTGACCCAGAACACCTCCTGGCGGAACGTGGAGCGGTCGATCGCGGCGCTCGAAGCCGCGGGCGTCCTCACGATTGACGGCCTGCGGGCTGTTCCGCTCGAGCGGTTGCGCGAGCTGATCCGGCCCTCGGGGTACATGGTGCGGAAGGCGGCGGCGGTCAAGGCGTTCGTCGCGCTGCTGGATTCCGCTTACGACGGTTCGCTCGCGACAATGGCGGCCGCGCCCGTGGGGGAGACCCGCGAAGCCCTGCTCGCGCTGCCCGGCGTGGGGCCGGAGACGGCCGACGCGATCCTGCTCTACGCGCTGCACAGGCCGGTGATGGTGGTGGACGAGTACCTGCGCCGGGTAGTGACGCGGCACGGCTTGATGGACGAGCCCGCGCGTTACGGGGCCGTCCAGGCGCTGGCGTTGCGCGCGTTCGCCGCGGACAGCCCGGACTCTCTGCTTCGGCATTACAACGAGTTTCACGCGCTCGTCGTGATGGTGGGCAAGACGCACTGCGGCGGGGTGCCGCGCTGCGGTGGTTGCCCTTTGAACCGCCCGGAGTTCGCGCCGCCCGCGATCCCGGAGAAAGCCGCGAGGGTGCCTGCGTGACGACCTTGTACGTGGCCACCGGCAATTCGGGGAAACTCCGGGATTTCGCGCTCGCCGCGGCCCGGGTTTCCGATGGCTGGACGATCGAGGTTTTACCCGGGCTCGACGCGATCGCCGCGCCGGAGGAGACCGGCGCGACCTTTGCGGAGAATGCGCGGCTGAAGGCGCTGTACTACGCCGAGTTCGCCCCCGGTCTGGTTGTGCTGGCAGATGATTCAGGGCTGGAAGTGGACGCGCTTGGGGGTGCGCCGGGGGTGTATTCGGCGCGGTACGCGGAGCGGCTCGGCTGTTCCGCAGGTTCGCCGGATACGAGAAACAACAGCTGCTTGCTGGAGCAGCTGGCGGGGGTGCCCGCGCCCAGAACGGCCCGGTACCGGTGCGCGCTGGCCGGGGCCCGCTCCGGGCAGATCGTGTGCGAGGCGGACGGTGCGGTCGAGGGCGAGATCCTTGCCGAAGGGCGCGGGACAGAGGGGTTCGGGTACGACCCGCTGTTTTGGCTGCCCTCGCTGGGCCGGACGATGGCGGAGCTGGATCGGGGAACGCGGCTGGGATTGAGCCATCGCGGGGCGGCGCTGCGGGCGCTCTTGGCAACGCTGGTGGTTCCGGACTCGAGCCATCCCGAGTAGCGAGAGCAGGTCTTCGACTCCGCTCAGGACGACTCTTTGGAGTCTTTCGCTCTCACCCTCGACTTATTTGCTCGTGCTCGCCGTCGTCCTTTCCAGCCCCCGGTACTTCAACATCGGTGCCGCGCTCGGGTCTTTGCCGCGCCAGGCCCGGTACATCGAGGGCAGGTCCTCGGTATAGCCGCGCGCCAGCACCATCCGCCGAAAGCGGTCGCCGTTGGCGCGAGTCAGCCCGCCGTGCTCCTCGAACCATTGGTACGCGTCGTCATCCAGCATCTCGCTCCATAAGTAGGCGTAGTAGCCGGCCGCGTAGCCGTTACCCCAGATGTGCATGAAGTAGCTTGACCGGTAGCGCGGGGGAACCTGCTCGAGCGCGAGATTTGTCTTCTTCAGCGCGGCCTGTTCAAAAGCATCCGGCGTCTGCAGGGCAGCCCCGGCGGGCAGGGTGTGCCACTGCATATCGAGCTGGGCGGCCGCGAGCAGCTCGGTCACCGAGTAACCCTGGTTGAAGGTCCGGGCGCGTTTGATCTTGTCCACTAACTCAGACGGCATGGGCGCGCCCGTTTGATAGTGCTTCGCATAGTTGGCGAACACGGACGGGTACAGCGCCCAGTGCTCGTTGAACTGCGAAGGAAACTCGACGAAGTCGCGCGGCACGGCGGTCCCGGCCAGGCTGGGGTAAGTGGCGTCCGAGAACATGCCGTGCAGCGCATGGCCGAACTCGTGAAACATCGTCGTTACGTCGGAGAACGAGATCAGCGCGGGCTGCCCCGGAGCGGGCTTCTGGAAGTTACACACGTTGTAAACCACAGGCAGCGTCCCGAGCAGCTTCGACTGCCCGACAAACTCGCTCATCCATGCGCCGCCGTTCTTGTTATCGCGCTTCCAATAGTCCGTGTAGAACAGTGCAAGCGGTTTCCCGTCCGCGTCGGTCACTTCAAAGACGCGCATGTCGGGCTGGTAGACCGGGACATCCTTGCGCTCCTTGAAGGAAATTCCGTAGAGCTGGTGGGCGGCGTAGAAGACGCCATTTTCGAGCACGTTGTTGATTTCGAAGTAGGGCTTGGTCGCGGCCTCGTCCAGGTCGTACTTTTGCTTGCGGACCTGCTCGGCGTAGTACTCCCAATCCCAGGCCGCGATCGGCGTGTCGCCGGCGGCGGACTGCAGTTCGGCCGCGTCCGCATGCACCTTCGCGACAGCCGCCGGGGTCAGATCGGCCAGGAATTTTTCGACCGCATCCGGCGTGCGCGCCATTTGGTCTTCGAGCTTCCAGGCGGCGTAGGTCGGGTAGCCGAGCAGCTTTGCTTTCTCCGCACGGACCTGCGCGAGCCGGGCGATGACGGCGCGGGTGTCGTCGCCGCCGCCGCGCTCGGCGCGGGTCCACCCCGCGTTGAACAGCTTTTCGCGCGCCGCGCGGTCCCGCATGCTCGCCAGGTCGGGCTGCTGGGTCGTGTTTTGGAGCGGGATCACATACCCCTGCTGCCCGCGCCCCTTCGCGGTACCGGCGGCCGCTTGCACCTGCGCCTCGCTCAGCCCGGCGAGCGCGGCCTTATCGGTCGCCGTGAACGCCGCGGCTTTGGTCGCGGCCAGCAGCTTGGTCTCGAACGCATTGCCGAGGGTGGATTCCTCCTCGTTGAGCGCCTTCAACTTCGCCTTATCGGCCTCGCTCAGGTTGGCCCCGGCGTGGACGAACCGCTCATAGGTAACCTCGACCAGCCGCAGCTGCTCGCCCTTGAGCCCCAACGCCGCCCGCTGCGTGTACACGGCTTTGACCCTCGCGAACAGCTTCGGGTTGAGCCGGATCGCATCCTCGTGCGCGGCCAGCTTGGGCGCTTCGTCCTTGCGGACCGCTTGGAGAGCTGGGTTGGTGTTCGCGCCGGTGACGCCGCTGAAAACCTGCATCACGCGCTCAAGCAGCCGCCCGGAGCGTTCGATGGCCGCGAAGGTGTTCTCGAAATCCGGCGGGGCCGGGTCGTTCGCGATCGCTTCGATCTCCCGCAGTTGCTCGGCCCGCCCGGCGTCGATTGCCGGGGCGTAGTCCGCATCGCGGATGCGGTCGAAAGGCGGCGCGTGGAAAGGGAGGGTGCTCGGGGCGTAGAAGGGGTTCGCAGGACCGAAGCCGGGCTGTGCAATCGATGTGCCACTTCCCGCGAAAACCCCTGCCGCCATGAGCAAACCCACCCAGCACGTCCTCATTTGGAACCTCAATTCCCATCATGGCACGGTCGGTACAATAAGAGCTGCTGTTTTGGTTGACGGACGCGGCGGCTCGGGCGAATAATCGCAATGGGTAAACTTACCGCGCGTTCAATAAGGAGCCCATGGCGACCATCACCGTTCCGCAACCCGCAGCCGCGCCCGATACCGGCGCGCGCAAGGGCACCGTCAACAAGGGTGTGCCGCCGCTGCGGGCCGGCCAGGGCCACACGTTCCTGCTGCGCCGCCTGCACTCGCTCACCGGCATTGTGCCCATCGGGGCTTTCCTGATCGAGCACCTGGTCTCGAACTATGAAGCCCTGAACGGCCCGGCTGCCTATGCCGCGCAGGTCAAGTTCCTCAACTCCCTGCCTTTCGTGCGCGTGCTCGAGTGGGCCTTCATCTTCCTGCCGCTGCTCTATCACTCGCTGTACGGCATGTACATCTGGCTTCGGGGCAAGTCGAACCTGGTCTACTATCCCCATGCGGGCAACTGGCTGTACACGGCCCAGCGCTGGACGGGGGGGATCGCGCTCGCGTATCTGGTGCAGCACGTGTGGCGGCAGCGGTTCTCGGGCGTGAGCCTGCCGGAGCACCCCGGCGCGGCCTTCCACAAGGTGCAGGCGGAGCTGCTGCACCCCTGGATGTTTGCCGTCTACGCTGTCGCGATGATCGCGACCTGCTACCACTTCGCTTACGGGAGCTGGCTGTTCGCGGCCAAGTGGGGCATCACCTCCGGCGATCGGGCGCGGCGGGGCTTCGCCTACGTGTGCACGGCGGGCGGCTTCGCGCTGGTCGCGATCGGCCTGGCCAGCATGTGGGCTTTTGTGGAGCCGAAATACCGCAACGCACCTTCCGATCTCACGCCGGCTCAAATCACTGAGGGCGCGCAAGCACCGGCCCCCATCGGCATCGGGAAGACAAAGGACTGATCATGGCTGCAGCACCGAAGATCATCGTCGTGGGCGGGGGCCTGGCCGGGTTGTCGGCCGTCATCAAGATCGCCGAGGCCGGGGGCAAGGTCGATCTGTTCTCGATCGTGCCGGTCAAGCGGTCGCACTCGGTCTGCGCGCAGGGGGGCATCAACGCGGCCAAGAACCTGAAGGGCGAAGGCGACACCACCGCAGCGCATTTCGACGACACGATCTACGGCGGGGACTTCCTCGCCAACCAGACGCCGGTCAAGGCAATGTGCGAGGCCGCGCCGGCGATCATCGACCTGCTCGACCGGATGGGGGTGCCGTTCAATCGAACGCCCGAGGGGCTGCTCGATTTTCGCCGTTTCGGCGGGACTCTGTACCACCGGACCGCCTTTGCGGGCGCGACCACCGGCCAGCAGTTGCTGTATGCGCTCGATGAACAAGTCCGGCGGTACGAGTCCGAGGGTAAGGTCACCAAGTACGAGGGCTGGGAGTTCCTCTCCTCGGTGCTCGACGGGCAGGGCGTGTGCCGGGGCATCTGCGCGATGAACCTGCGCGATATGTCGGTCCGAACGTTTGACGCGGATGCGATTATTCTGGCCACCGGCGGCATCGGCGCGATCTTCGGCAAGAGCACCAACTCGGTGGTCTGCACAGGCTCGGCGCAGTCGGCGGTCTACCAGCAGGGCGCGTACTACGCGAACGGCGAGTTCATCCAGGTTCACCCGACCTCGATTCCCGGCGAGGACAAGCTGCGGCTCATGTCGGAGTCGGCACGCGGCGAGGGCGGCCGCGTGTGGGTGCCGCGCAAGCTCAACGACCCGCGCGAGGCGACCACGATCCCCGAAGCGGACCGCTGGTACTTCCTCGAGGAGTGGTACCCCAAGTACGGCAATCTCGTTCCGCGCGACGTGGCGACGCGTGCGATCCACAAGGTCGTCTACGAGCATGGCTTGGGTATAGACGGGCAGCCGATGGTCTACCTCGACCTGACCCATATCGATGCGGCGACGCTCGACCGCAAGCTCGAAGGCATCCTCGAGATCTACCAAAAGTTCGTCGGCGACGACCCGCGCAAGGTCCCCATGAAGATCTTCCCCGGCATGCACTACACCATGGGCGGCTTGTGGGTCGACTTTGACCAGATGACCAACATTCCGGGCATCTTCGCCGCGGGCGAGGCGGAGTACAACTATCACGGCGCGAACCGGCTGGGCGCGAACTCGCTGCTCTCCTGTATCCACGGCGGCTTTCAGGCCGGGCCGAATGCGTTGCGCTACGCGAAAAGCCTGGCGACCGCCCCGGCGAACGGCTACGGCGAGCACGAGCGCAAGCGGCAGGAGGAGATCAACGGACGCCTGCTCTCCTCGACCGGCAAGGAAAACCCCTTCAAGCTGTGGCGCGAGCTGG
>CAXUHL010000101.1:0-10313 GCA_964250745.1 uncultured Acidobacteriaceae bacterium | reverse complement strand
ATGTTATCCGTGACGAAAACCATGGTTTGCCCGCAGGAGGGCACGAGCCGCCAGCCCTTGGCCTGGAGGTCCCTGTCGATCTCCGCCTTGATGCGGCTCTGCACGAGCGGATCGTCGGTCTTGACCTGGCCCCAGGAGTAGCTGTGATAGCTGCCGAAGTTGGCCTGGTTGTCATAGTCGGTGCGCACATCCGCGAACGCGAGGGTACCGGTCAGGAGCAGAGCCGCCGAACCCGCGGCGAATAGGGAACGCTTCATGTCGTGCCTCTCTTTCGGAGCCGAAAGCGACTCCCTACGTTAGGTTGCACACGCTCGTGAAAGAGTTAGCCGCTCACTGACTATCTTCGGACGCGATGGCGTAGTACCCCTTGCGCGCCTGTACCTTAAGCCCGTCGCCCTTGCACTGGATCTCCACGGGCCGGAACTTGCCGTCGAAGTCGGTGTTCAGCGGCACATAGCTGGCGACATACTGTGTCCTGAGCTCGTCCTCGATCTGCTGGAAGGCCGCCTCCAGTTTCTTCCCATTGTTGCCCACGTCGATGACGCGGCCGCCGGTGGCATCGGTCATCTTGCGCATCTGTGCGTCGCCATCGTAGCCGAAGGTGAACCCGTTGTAGAAGCCCCGGTCGGCGATGAGGATGACGTATAGGATGGCGTTGGCCTTCTGCGCGGCCTCGATCGCGTCCTGCACGCGGTACTTCGAGCCCTGGTCGCCGCCGTCGGTGAGCAGGATCAGCGCCTTGCGCCCGGTCTCCTGCCGCAGCTTGTCGCCGGAGGCCAGGTATACCGAGTCGAACAGAAGCGTTCCCTTGGGCGCGCCCTGCGTCGGCACCGTGCCCTGGCCCACCCCCACGCCGCCCGCCGAGCCGTTGCCGCCGGCCGTGTTGATCTCCGCCTTGTTCATCGCGCGGCTCAGGCGTCCGGCATCGTTGGTGTAGTCCTCGAGCAGGTTCACGTCCACGTCGAAGGTAATGAGGAACGCCTCGTCCTTTTGCCGCAGCACCCTGTGGAGGAACGCGGAGCCGGCCTGCTGCTCCAGCGGCAGCACGTTCTGCTGTGAGCCGGAGGTGTCGAGCAGGATGCCGAGCGTCAAAGGCTGGTCGGCGCGGGCCTCGAAAGTCCGTACTTTCTGGACTTTCTTGTCTTCAAGCACCTGGCAGTCGTCCTTGGTCAGGTTGGGAATCAGCGCGCCGCGTTTGTCGTGGACGGTGAAGAACAGCGACACCAGGTTGGAATTGACCCGCAGGGTGGTGACGGGCGCGCCTTGCGGATCCTCGTCCTGCGCGGGCGCGGTGCTCACGGGCGGGGCGTCGGGCGAGGGGGCCGACTGCCCGTAAAGCGCGGGAGCGAGCAGGGCGAAGGATAGAAACAGGGGGGCGCGGCGCATGGTGCTTGCTTAGACGCGGTTTGCCGGGGAAAGCTGCGGTCCTATCCCTTGAGGCTCTTCATATAGCTTGCGTCCGTCCGCAGCGCTTCGAGCCAGGGCATGTCCGGGTACTGCTCCTGCTCGACGAACACGTGCTTGATCGTGCCGGGCTTGACCGCCTTGAAGATGGCTGTGTAGTCGGAGGTGCCGCGCCCCAGCTCCGCCGCCGGCGGCGGGTCGGCGATGGTTGCGTGGCCGGGCTTGGACGCGAAATCCTTGACGTGCAACATCTTGATGCGGTCCGCGTAGGTGCGCAGGTAGTGCTCCGGCGAGCCGCCGCCCACCTGCACCCAGCCGCAGTCCAGCTCGAGCGCCACCAGGGCGGGGTCGGTCTGCTTGGCCAGCAAATCGAACGGAATACTCCCATTTTGCGGGCGGAACTCCATGGTGTGATTGTGGTACGCGAACTTGAACCCCGCCTCCTTGACCTGCCGGCCCCAGGTATTGAACTGCTCGGCGTTCCACTTCCACACGTCGAGCGTGAAGGCATCGAGCTGCGAGTGGTGGGGCAGCTTGGCGGCGTCGTTGCCCGGCGGGAAGCCCGGGAAGGAGCACACGATGTACTCGACCGTGCCCAGCTGCTTGTGGAAGTCGAGGATCTGAAGCAGGTGCTCGCCGAGCTGCGAGGCCGAGTAGTGGGCGGACACGCAGTGAAGCCCGGCCTTGGCGAGCGCGGCCTTCACGTCGGCGGGGGACTTGTTCAGGAAACCCGCGGCTTCGACCTCCTTGAAGCCGAGCTTGCCCACGGCGTCCAGGGTTCCCTGATAGTCGGCGGCCAGCTGCTCCCGCACCGAGTAAAGCTGCAGGCCCAAGGGCAGCCCGAGCGGGTTGGCGCGCCCCGGAACCGCGTACGCGGCGGCGGACAGGGCGGCGGTGGCGACGAAGCGGCGGCGGGTAAGTGCGGGCATAGGCCTCCACCATGCCACGCGCGGGAGGCGGGTGTCTACGGAAAGCTCTGGTACTCTAAGCCCGGCGCGGCGCGTCCAAACAAGCGGGCGGCGGCGGAAAGCATCTATGTATCGGGATGCGGCGCGAGGGAGACACGTTTTGAGGCTTGCAGCATGGTTGGCGGTGGGGCTCCTGTGTCTGGGAGGCGCGGCACGCGCGCAAAATGCGGGAAACGCTCCAGGGTCGATTCCAGATGCGCCGACACCGCAGGCGGGCAGCGGCGGACTGGGCGGGCTTAAGGAGGGGGTGCAGCCCGGTGCCGGCACCGCCGCCGCGCCGCAGCCGTCGGTGCCCGGTACGGGCGCGTCCCAGGGCAGCTCGTCCTCGGCGGGGCCCGACCAGAGCACCGCACCGTCCGGCGCGACGGCCAACCAGCAGGAAGACATCTACGTCCCCGCTCCCGGCCAGGGCCCGACCCAGACCATCGTCATCCCGGTCAACGAAGTCCTCGTTCCAGTGACCATCCGCGATAAAAAAGGCCAGCTCGTCCCGGCCATCGACCGGCGGCAGTTCCGGGTCTTCGAGGACGGCGTGCGCCAGCCCATCGTCTTCTTCACCACCGACCCTTTCCCACTTTCGACCGCCTTTGTCGTCGACCAGAGCCTGCCCGCCGACACCATGGGCCGCGTGAACGAAAGCCTGGCCGCGGTTACCGGCGCGTTCGCCCCGTCCGACTCCGTCGCGGTGTTCGGCTATAACAGCTCGCCCAAGATGATCACCACCTTTACCGGCGCGCAGGGGGCCCGGCTTAACGTGGCTCTGTCGCAGGCACGCGCGCCCGGCCGCGACCTCGGCGTGGTCGCCCCCGGCGGCCCGCTCGACAATGGCCCCGTGATCAACAACAAGATCGTCGATCCCAACATTACGCCGCACCACGGGCTCGACATCGGCAACACGCTCACCCCCAAGGAGTACCACCCGCTCAACGATGCCATCTTGGCCGCCGCGGTCGAGCTGGCCAGACAGCCCAAGGGCCGCCGTCGCGTCATCTACATCATCTCCGACGGCAAGGAGCAGGGCTCCAAAGCTTCGTATAAGGAGGTCGTGCGCTTCCTCCTGTCGAACGAGATCTCCGTCTACGGCACGCTGGTCGGCGACTCCGCCGTGTGGGGCCTGGGCTACCTGGATAAGTTTCACCTGCCGCTCTTGCCCACCATGCGCGACAATATCCTGCCCAAATACGCGCTGGCCACCGGCGGCACGCTCGACTCCGAGGTTTCCGAGCGCGGCATGCAGCTCTCGTTCGCCAAGATTACGAACGCGGTCCGCAACCAGTACACGCTGGGCTATCTGAGCCACTCGAACGTGATGGCGAGCCAGTTCCACACCATCGAGGTGCGGGTGGAGGGGATCCCGAATCTCGAGGTGATCGCGCGGGACGGGTATTACCCCACGGCGCGCGGCAACGGCAGCGGGCGGTAAAGGGACGGGCGGCTTGTTTTGGAACAGTCGGTAAAACAAGCTCGCGACCAACGGGAGCGCCACGGACCCAAGGAATACACGCCAGGAAGTGGCCGCAAGCCGCGTAGGCGGTTTTAAGTTCTTGACTCCCTCCGCGCAAGCCATCGCCCTCGGCCTGGCCGCCGCCACTACCTGGGGCGCGGCCGACTTCGCCGGGGGCCTGGCCACCCGCCGCGCCCCGCCCAGCCGGGTGGTCCTGCTCGCCCATGGCACCAGCCTCCTGCTGCTCCTCGCGCTCTCCTTCGCCGCCCCCGCGCATCTCCCGCCTTCGGCAATCGCGATCGCGCTGCTTTCCGGCGCGACCGGCGGGGTCGCGCTCATGCTCTTCTACGGGGCGCTCGCGCAGGGGGCCATGGGGCTTTCGGCGGCGCTCGCTGGCTTGCTCACCGCGCTGCTGCCCGTGCTTTTGGCCGCCCGGACTGAAGGGCTGCCCGGCCGGGCGCAACTGGCGGGCTTCGCGCTGGCTCTGTTGGCTATTGCCCTCATCGCCTATGCCCCGGCCGATGCGGCGGTGAGCACCAGGCAGGCCCGCCGGGCGCTCGCCTACAGCGGGCTTGCCGGGGTGGGGTTCGGGTTCCAGCTCATCCTGCTGCACATGGCGGCGGCCGGTGCACACGCAGGCAGCCCACTCGGCCCCGTGCTCCGCGCGCTCATGTTGTCGCGCGTGGGCGGCACGGCGGTGGCCTTGGCGGCTTTGCTGCTCCCGGACAGGCGCGGGGCACGGCAGGCCAAAAAGGTGTTGCCGCTGGTCACCCTGGCCGTTGCGGCCGGGTTGCTCGACACCGCCGGCAACGCACTCTACATGCTGTCCTCGCTCGGCGGCCGCTTGGATGTCGCGGCGGTGCTGTCGTCGCTCTACCCCGGAGGCACCATCCTGTTGGCGATGGTGTTCCTCCGCGAACGGGCAACGCGCGCGCAGGCGCTTGGCATGGCACTCGCGCTCGGAGCGGTGGCGCTCATCGCGGCATAAAATGGCCGCGCTCCGAAGCAGCGCGGCCACACTACTGCAATTGGATTCGCGAACCTCACCCTGTTTCCCGCCGCGGCGCTCAGGATGACCAGGTGGGGTCGCGACACTCAGAACTGGTAGTGCGCCGAGAACTGAATCGTCCGCGGCCCGTTCCGGCTCGAGGTAATCTGCCCGAAGGTATTGTCGTTCACGTGCGAATCCGGGTTGCCGTAGCTCACCAGGTTCATCACGTTGAACGCGTCCGCCCGGAACCCGACCGACTGCCCCTCGGTAATGTGGAAGTCCTTGAACAGGGAGGCATCCACCTGCTCGAAGCCGGCCGCACGCTCCGTGCCCACCCCGGCCGTCCCAAACGAGTTGGCGAGCTGCGGGCCGTAGGCGCAAACGCCGTTGTCCGCCCCAGTGCAGGGCACCGCCGAGGGGTCCGTGCCGAACCAGTTGTTCGTGCTCCGGTTCACGATGTTGAGCCGCCGGTAGCGGTTGGCCCGCGCCCCTCCGAAGTTGTTGCCATAGGAGTTGGTGTTGTTGTTCGCCGGGGAAAGGATGGTGATCGGCAAGCCGGAGTAAACGATGGCGGTCGAGGAAATCGTCCAACCTCCGGCCACAAGATCGAGCGCGCGATTCGTGTTCGCGCCGTACAACTGCCCGCGCCCGAACGGGATCGCGTAGGAGCCGTTGGCCGACAGGTTGTGCCGCACGTCCAGCTCAGACGGACCGTAGTCGCCGCGCAGGTTGTACCCGTCCTGGATGCCGTTCGGCCCGGAGGAGTTCGAGGCGCCGTAGTTGCCATTGGTATCGGTCAGGGCCTTCGACCAGGTGTAGTTGACCGTGGACTGGAAGCCCTTGCTCAAACGGTGCCGCACCGTAACCTGAAGCGCGTTGTAGGTGGAAACGCCCTCGGACTCGATAAGGAACAGCGCCCCGCCCTGGCCGACCAGCCCCGCGAACGGCGCGGCGTCCTCGGCGGGCAGCGCCGCCCCGGTGGGCAGCGCCGCGATCGAGGCCGCCTGCGCCGTGGTGAGTTGGTTGGCGTTGCGGAAGTCGATCAGCCTGTGGCCGATCTCGCCGATGTAGCCGAACTGCGCCGAAGTCGTGTTGTTGAGCTCGACTTCGGTGTTGAAGTTGAACTCCTGGATGTACGCCGGCTGGATGTTCTGCGGGTAGGCCGTGTAGCCGGAGACGCTGAGTGAGCCCGCGCCGACCGCGAAGCCGTTCGTCTCCGCGAAGAAGTTGCCGGGGTTGGTCAGGCTGGAGGGCGCGGTCGCCGTGAGCTGGGCAAAGCTCGAGAAGGGCGGGTTGTTGATCAGCCGCTCGCCGGTCGAGTTGCCCTCGAGGTAGCTGGTCGTCCCGTAGCCGCCCCGGAAGACCACGCGCGGGTTGGCCTGGAACGCGAACCCGATGCGCGGCTGCCACTGGTTGTAGGTGGGCTGGTAGCAGGCCGGGTTATCGCACACCGTCGAGCCGGGCAGCGCGTTCGCCGGAATGCGCTTCGCATACTCGACCGTGCCCTTGAGCGGGCCGGACAGGATCACGTTCGCGGTTTGGTTGTTGACCTCGGTGTAGGGCGAGTCGTACTCGTAGCGCACGCCCAGGTTCAGGGTCAGCCTCGGGGTGATCTTCCAGTCGTCCTGCGCGAAACCGGCGACGCGATACTGGCGCTCGCCGAAAAAGCCGTTCGCCAGGCTGATGGTCTGCTGGTTGGCCCGGTCCAGCAGCCAGTCCGCCGGTCCATAGCCGTTCGCGTTGGGCAGCGCGCTGTTCACGCCGGAGAAGCTGTAGGTGCCGAGCTGCCCGCCGTTGCCGTAGTTCGAGAAGTTCTGCTGGTAGCGCAGCAGCTGTCCGCCTACCGAAAACAGGTGCTTGCCGCGCTGGTAGGTCAGCGTGTCGCTCAGGCTGTAGGTGTTGTCGCGGATCACCTGCCCCTGCCCCGGCACGCCGACGCCGGTGAGCGTGCTCGCGCCCACGCCCTGGTAGGTAAACCCGGCGAACTGCTGCGGCGCGGGCGTCGGGATGCCCACGACGGCGTCGCCGTTCAATCCGAAGGCTCCGGTGGTGTCGGTCGAAATGGTGTTGTCCCAGCGGATGCGGGTGAAGCCGAAGCGAGCCTCGTTGACCACGGCGGGCGAGAAGGTGCGGACCCAGGTCGCGCCGCCCAGGTGGTCCGGGTAGCGGTTGTTGCTGGGGAAGGTGACGGGCAGAGGCGACACGCTCGCGTCGTAGCCCGTGCCCTGCGAGTAGAAAGCGGTGACCTTGTCCGCCGGACGCGGATCCCACTCGATCTTGACGTCGCCCTGGTCGTTGTTGGTGAAAGCTCTGGTCGGCCCCAGGAAGTTGTTCTGAATCAGCCCGTCGGTCGGGGTGCGATTCGGCAGGGGGTAGTACTCGGGGTGCGCCGCGAGATAGCGCACGACCGGGTTGTTGACGGGGATTTGGTTGTTCGCATACGGCGCGTAGTTGTTGAACGGATCGACCAGCTGAATCGGCGTCGGCAGCCCGAGCAGCTGTGAGAAGTCGCCCCCGCGCTGGGCTGCGGTCAGAACGCTGTTCGCGCTCAGGCCGCCCTGGTGGCGGCGCGTCCCGGTGTAGTCGACGAAGAAGAACAACTTGTCCCGGAAGATAGGCCCGCCGAGCGTGCCGCCGAACAGGGACTGCGTGAACGGCGTCTGCCCCACGCCGGAGAAGTTGTTCGCCCAGCTGTTCGCGGTAATGTTCTGGTTTTCCAGGTACTCGTACGCGCTGCCGTGCAGCTTGTTGGTGCCGCTCTTGAGCACGGTGACGATGTCGCCGCCGTTGACGTTGCCGTACTCGGCAGGCGCGTTCGCCGAGATGACCCGAATCTCCCCGATGGCGTCGGGCGAGACGTTGTAGCCGATCAGGTTGTTCTGCGTTTCGTTGATGTCGATGCCGTCGAGGGTGTAGTTGTTCGACTGCGCGCGGTTGCCGTTGATCGTCACGATCCCCGAGTTGTAGGTGTTGCGCTCTGTCCCGTTTGACCCGGTCAGCCCCGTGGGGTCGGTGTTGACCGCGCCCGGCTGGAACAGGGTCAGGGACGAGAAGTTGCGGCCGTTCAGGGGAATGGTCGCGATCTCGTCCGAGTTCATCGAGAGTCCCAGCGTTCCGTCGGTGGTATCGAGGATCGGCGCGAGCGTGCCCTGCACTTCCACATTGGTGCTCGCGCCCACGGCGAGCTTCGGGTCGATCTTCGCGGTCTGGTTGATTTCGAGCGCGAACTGCGGCGTGGTAACGGTGTTGAAGCCGACCGCCGTCGCTTCGAGCTTGTACGGGCCGATCGGCAGGAAGCGTACCGTAAACGAGCCGGCGGCGTCGCTGACGGCCGGCGTCCGCACGCCGGTCGCGGTGTTGATCGCCGTGACGCTGGCACTGGGGACGACCGCGCCGCTCGGGTCGGTGACCGTGCCGGTGATGGACCCGGTCGTGGTTTGCGCAAGGGTGGTCGAAGCGCCGGCAAGCAGCAGCGCGGAAGCGGCGCAAGCCGCGCGGGAGGTGAATCTGGAATGCATGAAGGAGAACCTCGGATCGGGATAAAGCGCGCCCCGGCGGGACAGGAGCGCGCGGGGCGGCGACGCGCTCGCGACTGCGATTTCGACTCGCGTTGCGTAGACTGAGGGTAGCGAGGAGGGGGTACGATCGTCAATCGCGGAGAGCGAGAAGGTAGCTTTCTCGTCAACAACTTACAGCCCGGCGCGGACGCGGAAACGCCCGGGCTCAGGGAGCGCCGGGCGTTCGAGGGTGCTACTTGATTTCGGGGGCCGTGGTGCCGGTCGAGGCCGTGGTGGTCTCCGTGGGCTTGGCTGCTTCCTGCTTCACCGCAGTCGTTTCAGGCTCGCCCTTGATGCCTTTGGTGAAGCCGCGAAGCCCTTCGCCCAGGCCTTTGCCCAGCTCCGGCAGCTTGCGGGGCCCAAAAACCAGAAGCGCGATCGCCAGAACGAACAAGAGGTGCGTGGGTGTGAACAGATTATCCAGCATAATTGGCTGCCCGCGGTGGTTCGGCGGGACTTTCCCCCATCCCCGTGATTCTCTCACACGTTCCTTGCCGTATGTTTTACTCCGCCGGATCGAGCCGGGCGCGCAGCATCGCGTGGAACGCCGGCAGGCTTTCCGCCGCGCCCAGGGCCAGGCGGCGGTGCACCTTCATCGTCGGGTACAGGCGCGAGCCGTTCGCGAGCTCGAGCGTCGGTACCGCGAAGTCCGAACCCGGGTACACCGACATGGTCCACGCGCCCCCGTGCAGGCGCCGCAGCAGCTCGCCGAACCAGGCACCCCACAGTAGCGTGAGCCACTCTGAGTCCTCGGCCGCGAGCGGCTCCGGCGCGGGGCTGAGCCGGTTCAGGATGCGCTCCAGTCGCTCGATCGAAGGCTCGTCGAACCCGAGAGGCTCGCGAAAATCGGTCGCCGCGACCGCCTCGGCTTCACGGGCGTACTCCTCAATCATCGGTTCGAGCCCGTCCCACTTCTTCCCGGCGAACCGTTTGCGGGCGGCCGCGTCGCGCGTTTTGGGCTGTGCCATGGCCTTTTCAGGCTACAGCAGAGGCCCGGAGGCCGGGGCCGCGATGGTAAGTTGGTAACAGCTTCCGGAGGTTCCGTTTCCTTGCCGACACGCTTCGCCCGCCGCGCCCTGGCGCTTCTCCTTTCGCTCCCTTCGCTTTCCGCCCTGGCGCAGGCCCCGCAGTACCGCCCTCCGGTCGTCGCTTCCAACAGCACCCTCGCCGGGGTCGACTACAACAACCGGTACGAGGTGTACGGAGGCATAGCCTACTCGCACTTCGACGCCGGGCCAAACCTGCTCCAGGGGGCAAACCTGGGCGGCTTCGACGTGCAGGCCGCGCGCTTTTTTACCCGGAAATGGGCTGCCGCGGCGAGCGCGCGCGGCTACTACGGCACCAGCGGCGCGACGCCCAACCCTTACGGCATCCGCGGGCCGTTCGTGAGCGAGCACTTCTTTCTAGCGGGCCCGGAGTACCGCCTGGCCTCGAACCAGCACGCCTCCGTGACGCTCCACGCGCTGTTCGGCGGCGTGTACGGCAGCTTCGAGTCCGGCTTGAAAGACCAGGCGGGTAACCGCGTTTCCCCGGCAGCGGTCGGCTTCTTCAACAACCAGCTCGGGTTCGGCAGCGCCATCGGCGGCTCCATCGATCTGAACCGCTCCGAGCGCTGGGCCTTCCGCATCTCCCCCGATGCCAACCTGACCAACTTCTCGACGAATGGGCAGGGCGGCTTCGTGCAGCAGTTCGCGCTTTCGATCGGCGTGGTGTACCGGCTGGGCAAGCACATCACGCCGGAGCGCGCGGGCACACCGCGCAGTCCTTCTAAGTAGCTGAGGTGACTCTGAACAAAAGTCATGCTGAGTAAGGGGTCGTCCTGAGCGAAGCGGCAGCGCTTTGCGCCGAAGGACCTGCTTTCCTCGGGTGCGCGTCAAAGGCAGGTCCTTCATCGCTTCGGACACCCCAGCGAGCAAAGACCGCTCGCCGGGGACCCCGGCTTTGCTCCT
>CAXUHL010000100.1:0-10322 GCA_964250745.1 uncultured Acidobacteriaceae bacterium | reverse complement strand
GTCCTCCCCGTTGCCCTGCGCGCCCGCTGCGGCGCTTTGGGCGGCTGCGTTGGCCATGTCGCCGCGCAGGTAGGTGGTCATCCTGACCCGCAGGTTGACCATGCCGCCCTGCTGGCCGGTCAGGGTCACCGACCGAATAATGAAGAAGGCGTGATTTTTGTCGCGCTCGATGGCATTGAGGAAGTGCATGACGGGCGTGTACTCGCCGGTGACGTTGGCGTCGATGCGCGCCTCGACGATGCCCGGCACGGCCGGGCCGACCGGGTACGCGGCGCGGCTCAGGCGCACGTGGTTGCGCGTGGTCAAAGCGCCCAGCTCGTTGAGCAGGACGGAAAAGCCGGCGGGGATGCGGTCGTCGACGAACGCGCCGGCCTCGGTGCGCGAGCTTTGGAGCTCGGACGGCAGCGCCCGGAGCCGCCCGGCCTGTGCTTCCAGCTGCGCGTAGGAACGCTGGTCGGCTTCGTACTGGGCGCTTCGGTCGCTGCGGCCCGCCTGCCAGGCCAGCAGCAGCTTGGTCCCGAGGACGAGATCGAACGCCAGCAGCAGCAACACGCCCGCTAGGTGCAGGTTGAGCGTGGTGAGCAGCTGCGAGGAAAACAGGGTGCGGTGCTTCATTGTCGGCCCCCGATCGGCGGCGGGATCACCGGCAGGCTCCCGGTCGAGACCGGCGGGGCGGGGTGGTAGTTGAGGCTTCGCCTGGGCGCAGGCCGGGGCGCTTCCGGCTCCGGGTTGGTCAGCTGCGCCTGAGGCAGCGCGGGGGCTTCCGGTGAGGGTTTCGCGCCACTGGCGGCCGCCCGCGCCCGCCCGGCGTTGGGGTGCGAATTCGGCAAAGGCCGGTAGTCCGCCAGGATGTCGAAGGTCACGTCCGATGGATTGCCCACCTGCCGGACACCTCCACTTGAACCGTTGCCCTCGCTGCCGGCCTGGTTCGCCAGGGCTTCCGCGATGACGTGCGGCGCGACGAAGTGCCGCGAGCGCTCCAGGTTGTGCACCACGTCCACGGCCCGCTCGCGCGCCCCGGTAATGCGCATGCGGATGGTCACGTGGCCGTCGGGGGTGACCACCGGGTCGATCGCCTGCACCTGCACCCCGTAGGGCAGGGTCGTTTCCAGGTCGCTCATCGTCGCGGTCCAGGAGAAAGCCTTCCGCCGGAACAGGTCGTTGAGGAACGCGGCCCGCGTCAGCGTCTGCGCATTGGCTCCCTCGAGCGTGAGCGCGCGGGCGCGGGTTTGCTGTTGCCGCAGCAGGGCGATCCTGCTTTCGAGCTGCTCCACCCGGGCCTCCGCCGCGCGGGCCCTGGTCTGCGCGGTTCGCAGGACGAGCAGCATTGGCAGGGCGAGCACGGCGAGGACCAGAGCGGCCGCACGCAGACGCGCGTACACGGGGCGTAGCTCGAGATAGGGCCGGGTCGCGAGATTGAGGGTAATGTTCATGCGTTGAGCAGCGCCCCCGTAACAGGACCTAGGAGCGAGCGAGGAACCGTGCGCGAGGGCAGCTCCGGCGCGGTGCCCAGTTCGCGGACGCGCATGCGGGGCTCGCCCAGCAGCGCGGCGAACTCCGCCGCCGTGCCCGGGCCGATGTAGAACAGGTCCTCCGGCGAGGCGACGAGGTTGTCCTCGTAAAAGGCGATGGCGACTGAAACGCTGCGCCGGATCTCGTCTTCCTCGTCGCGAGCGCGGGCCTCGGCGGACTTGGGCAGGCGCGGCGGCGCGTCGGGCGCGAGCGCCTCATCCATTCCGGCGAAGTCGAGCGCGCGGTGCAGCAGCAGCTCCTGCCCGCGCAGGATGGTGGTGGTCATGGTGGTGCCGTTGCGGTTGATCAAGAGCGCGGGTTCGATGCCCAGCAGCGGCATGGCGGCCAGCGTGCTCGGCAGGACCACGCCGGGCAGGAAGCCCGCCTCGCGGACCACGCCCTCGTACTCGACCAAAACCTCGCGCGGGATGACGACGACCAGCACCCGCACGCCCTCGGGGCTCGTGCCCATGGTCTGCCAGCTGATCGCTGCGTCGTCGGTCTCGAACGGGACGAGCTTGCGGAGGCGGAAGCGCAGGATCTGGAGCGCCTCGGAGCCTTTGGAGGGCAGGGAATCGAAGTCTAAAAGCAGCACGCGGGCGCTCGCATCGGGCACGATCAGGGTAAGGGCGCGGTTGGCGGGCAGGGCGCGTCCGCCCGGCAGGGCCCGGCCCCGCTCGGCAACGGCGGAAACCGCCGCCCGGACGGCGCTCGTCACCGCGACGCGGTCCGCGACGCCCCCCGCCCTGAGCCCAGGGACGAGCGCGTGGCCGGCCAGCGGGGCGAACTGGGTCAAGAGACCCGCGGTTGCGTCCTGCCGGGCCGCCAGCACGCCGTAGGGCGAGATCTCGCACGCCAGCGCCGGGCGCAGATTGATGCCCGGGAACAGCCGCGGCAGTCTCTCCAAGAAACCCACTAGCGTCCCGCCTCGATGAAGGTTACTTTGTTGATCTCTTTCAATGTCGTGAGCCCGCGCCGCACCCGGTCCAGGGCGGAGTCGCGCAGGAAAGCCATGCCCTCGGCGGCCGCGAGCTTGCGAACCTCGGAGGCGGGCTTCTTGTCGAGGATCATTTCACGGATGGGGTCGGTCAGGTCCAGCAGTTCGTGGATCGCGGTCCGGCCCCGGTAGCCCGTCCCGCCGCACTCGATGCAGCCCCGGCCCTCGGTGAAGGCGAACCCGCGCCACTCAGCCGGGTCGAGGCCGGAAAGCTCCAGCATCTCGTCGTCGTAGGTGGTCTTGTAGGAGCAGTGCTCGCAGATCATGCGGACCAGGCGCTGGGCCAGGATGCAGTTGAGCGCGGAGACGAAGTTGTAGGCTTCGACGCCCATGTTGAGGAACCGGCCCAGCACGTCGACGACGTTGTTCGCGTGGACGGTTGTGAAGACCAGGTGGCCGGTGAGCGCGGAATTGATGGCGATTTGCGCGGTCTCCTGGTCGCGGATCTCGCCGACCAGGATCTTATCCGGGTCGTGCCGCAGGATGGACCGGAGGCCGCGCGCGAAGGTAAGTCCCTTCTTCTCGTTGACCGGGATCTGCGTGATGCCGCGGATCTGGTACTCGACCGGGTCCTCGATGGTGATGATCTTGTCCTCGTCGGACTTGATCTCGTTGAGCGCCGCGTACAGGGTGGTGGTCTTGCCGGAGCCGGTGGGGCCGGTGACCAGGACCATGCCATAAGGCTCGCGGATGTAGCGGCGGAATCGCCGGAGGTCGTCCTCGCCGAAGCCGACCACGTCGAGGGTGAGCGACTTGAACTTCTCCGACATCGACTCCTTGTCGAGCACGCGGAGCACTGCGTTTTCGCCGTGCACGGTCGGCATGATGGAAACGCGGAAATCGATCAGACGGCCCTTGTAACGCACGCGGAAACGTCCGTCCTGCGGGACGCGGCGCTCGGCGATGTCGAGCTCGCTCATGACCTTGATCCGGGACAGGATCGTTTGGTGATGTTCCCGGGCAATCGGCGCCATGGCCGGGTGCAGCACGCCGTCGATGCGGTACTTGACCAGCAGCTGGTCGTCGTAGGTCTCGATGTGGACATCGGACGCGCGGCGCTCGAGCGCGGTGAAGATCGTCGTGTCCACGAGCCGGATGATGGGGCTGATGTCCTCTTCGGACGTCAGTTTCTCGATCGTGATCGATTCGTCGTCCTGGTCGTTGACCGAGATCACGTCGAAGGTCAGCCCCTCGGTCGCCTCGTCGAGCACACGTTGGGACTGCTCGGTCTTTTTGAGCAGCTCGTTGATCTGCGAAAGTGTCGCGACCTTGGTGACCAGGCGCTGGCCGAGCAGCCCGGCGATCTCGTCGAGCAGCATCAGGCGGCTTGGGTCGGAGACGGCGATGGCGAGCCGGTCCTCCATCTGCTCGATCGGCACGAAGTTGTAGCGGAACATCATGTCCACCGGTACGGACCGGAACAGGTCGTGCTGGATGCGGAAGTTCTTCAGGTCCACGAACTCGCAGCGGTACCGGCGGGCCAGCGCCTGGGCGTGCGCGGTTTCGTCGAGTTCTGTGGGAAGCGGGAGCGTGACGACTTCGGCCATCTGGAAGAGACCTCTTACGGGTGCTGCTGCTGGAAGTTGTTGGCGTTGCCGAGCGAGAAGATGGGCAGGTAGAGCGCGATCAGGATGACGACGACCACCACGCCCATCACGATCAGGATCGCCGGCTCGATGAGCGCGAGCGAGGCGGTGAGCGCGGTCTGCACGTCCTCCTCGAAGAACTCCGCGACCGAGTTGAGCATTTGCGGTAGCGCGCCGGTCGACTCGCCGACCTCGATCATCTCGGTCGAGAGGGCGGGGAAGACGCCGGTTTTGTTGAGGCTGGTGGAAAGGCCCTTGCCCTCGCGGACGCTGGTGACGGAGGTGAAGACGGACTTGGAGATGCGCGAGGAGGAGATGGACCGGGCCGCGGTTTCGAGCGACGGAACCAAGGGAAGACCGCCCGTCAGAAGAGTGGACAGAGTCCGGGCGAAGAGCGCGACCTGGTACTTGAGCCAGATGGTGCCGAAGACCGGCATCTTGATGCGAATGGCGTCGATGGTGTCGGCGCCGCTTGGGGTGCGCGACCAGCGGAAGAGCAGGAACCCGAGCCCCGCCGCGACCGGGGCGGCGTAGATGAAGTAGTGCTGTGCGGCTTTGCCCGCCGCGAGCAGGCCCAGGGTGAGGGCGGGCAGCTTGGTCCCGACCTGGTCATACAAGGTCGCGAACTGCGGGACCACGAAGGTGATGAGGAAGACGAAGAGACCGAAAACCAGAGTGATGAGCAGCGCCGGATAGATGAGCGAGGCCTGGAGCTTCTTGCGGAAGGTGAGTGAAACGCGCTGGAACGCCAGGTACCGGTTCAGGACCTCTTCAAGGTTGCCGGACCGCTCGCCCGCGAGCAGCGTGACCGTGTAGATGAGAGGGAACCCGCCCTGGGCCTCGAAGGCGGCGGAAACCGACTCGCCCTGCTTTACGCGCTCCGTAACGTTGCCGAGCTGCGCGGCAAAGTTCGCGTCCTTCTGCGATTTCGACAGCATATCGAGCGAGCCCAGGATCGGCAGGCCCGCCTTGATGAGCGTGACGAACTGCTGGTTGAAAATCAGGAAGCCTTCGAGCTTGACCTTTTTGCGGCCGCCCGCCCCGCCCTTCGCCCGGACGGACAGCACTTGGTAGCCGGCCTGGGTGTAGCGCGTGCGCAGCTCGTCGGCCGACGCGGCGGCTTGCACCTGCTCCTGCAGGCGTCCGCGTTCGTCGGCCATTTTGACTAGAAACTCTGCCATGTGCGTCTGCGGCCCGGCCGCCCCTGTAAGGCTATCAGGCTTGTTGGGTAGACGGGCGTCGCGGCGCGGGGCGAGCAGGGGCGTGAGGTTACCGCGGTACCGGAGACAAAACGGGTGTTTCGCCCGACCCTGATGACAGCGGGATCAACCCGCAAACAGCACAAAGCCCACGCGAGAACGTGGGCTTTGGCGGAAAGGAGACCCGGGCATGACCATCAAGAGAATGCCTAGATCCTACTGGCTCGATGTTGAACTGCGCGCCCGCGTGGTGGCTGCTGTCCTGCGGATCGTGATCGAACTCGTATTCCTCGATCACATCTCCGGCAGGTAGCCGTCGACCACACTTACAACCCGGGGCCAAAGCGTGCCAGCAGAGGCTCCGGTTTTCTTGCTCCTCCAGTCTCCCTCTCCGTTCATTTCGCGTCAACGACAATCCGCTGCTTTGCCCTGAATCCGATCACTTGGGTAATGCTTCCGGGTTCAGCTTACCGATGCGCCCGTGCGGGCCCACCGCCCAGGGCAGGCTGAGCGCGTTCCACTCGCCCCCTTTCGGAACGTCTGACGGTGCGTGCTCCAACTCCGTCCACGTCCGTCCGTCGTCGCGCGAAATATCCGATCCGTTCGGGCCGGCCGCGACCCACAGCTTATGCTCCGCGTCCCAGGCCACCGCGGAGCGGTATCCGCCGGGGAGCTTCGTTGAGGGCAGCCACTTGTTGTTGCTCAAGCTCCACCAGGCAGCCGTGCCCGCGGCCTGGTTGGGCTGTGTGTAGTCACCGCCCACAGCAACCGCGTTCGCGATGCCCTCACTGTTGTTCCGGTACACGAGTGAAAACACGCCCGCCGTGGCCGTTCCACCGGCAACGGGAACCGGGTCACGGGAAAAGCCGTAGTGCTGCAGGTTCGCAGAGAGCGGCTTGCTCATCCCAGCCAGGTCGAGGTACCCGGCGAGCACCAGCGGGCCGTTGGGGCCGGACGTTCCGGACGTTCCAGACATTCCAATCCATGGCAGGTACCCCGGCCCGTCCGTTTTGGGGCCGCTCGCCACGCCGAGGGAAAGGGAGCTGTTGCTCGCGGCGAACATACCGCGGGTCCCCACGTCCAGATCGTTTGAAGGAACCGGCTTCCAGGTCTGGCCGCCGTCCGCGGTGCCCAGCAGCCCCAACCTGCCGCCGACCGGGTCGCCGGCGAGGAAGCCGTGTTTGCGGTCGTAGAAGGCCAGCCCGTCCCAAAAGCCGTCTTTATCCGGATTGGTGTAGGCGAGCGTCCAGTGCGCGCAGCCGTCCGTCGTTCGGTACACCCGCGACAAAGCCCCCGGCCCGCTCGACATCACCACCGCGGTCTGGTCGTCCCAGGCCCACACCGCGCGGAAGTCCAGCTTCTCCGCCCCCGGCGGCACCGCGCAGCCCTGCCACTCGAAGCCCGAGTCCTGCGAGCGCAGAACTGTCCCGTTTGTCCCGGAGGCCCATACCACCCCGCCGCCGACCGCGTGGATCCCGCGCAGGTCCGCCGTGGTTTCGCTCGGCTCCAGGTCCCAGGGCGGGGCAGCCTGTGTCCACCCGGCGAGTGAGAAAAGGAGGGGGAGTGCGAGCAGAAAGCGCATGGGAGGAGCATACGTCAGCGCGACTGAAGACAGCCCGATAACGGGAGCAGAAAGCAAGGCTGATTCCCGAAACGGAACGAAGGCCGGAATGGGAACGACTCAGACCGGCGGCAGCCCGCTGACCACGCGCGTTCCGGCGGGAGGCGTAAAGGTGAACGCCGAGGCAGGCGCGGGGGCATCGCCCTGCTCGTGCGCGAACCGGAACAGGTTCCGAGAGCCATCGAGCTCATCGAGTTCCAGCGCCTCGATCCTGCCATCGGGCGCGGCGGTGACCGCGAGCCGCGCCACTCGCTGCTCCAGCCCGCGCGGCACCCCTGTGAGCGTCTGCGCCCCGCCCGGCCCCGGCGCGAGCGCGAGCCCGCCCAGCTGCTTCGCGAGCGCGGCGTGGCCCAACAGGAAGGCGAGGGGCGAGCGCAGGTCGTCCAGCTTCGCGGCCGGGACCTTCTGCACCTCGGCCTGGCCCGGCGTGTAGAAGTAGCCGTCCTTGCCGTCGAGCACGAATAGCTTGCCCGCAGGGTCGGAGTACGTCCAGCGCATCCGGGCGGAAGCAAAGCGGCCGCCTTTCGCCAGAAGGAGCGTCCCGCGCTCTTCCCGGTGCAGGCCCATGCCGTCGAAAGTTTGCGTGAAAGCGACCTCGAGCGAACGGAGCGCGTTGTAGTGCGCGTCCACCCGTTCCGCGAGCACACGAGCCGGATCCTCGGCGCGGACGCCTGAAGCCCACAACAGCAAAACGGCGAGGCCGAAGCCCCGCCGCGCTCGCCCCCAGCCGCTCACTGCACGGTCTGGGTGCAGTTGGAGCCGCCCGCCGGGTCGTACTTGACCACGTTTTCCTGGTCGATGCAGAAGCCGCGGTTGCCCGTCTTCCCCGGCGACTGCGGCACCGCGATCGCTTCGAAGCCGGTGATCTGGTCCTGGTTGTTGACCGTGACCTTCGAGCAGTTCACGACCGAAAAGGTGTAGCCGCTCTTTTGCCCGCCGGAAAGGTCGGACCCGAGCACCTGAGCCTGGGTGGCGGAGGGCGCCTGCGAGCCCGGGGTGCCCCCGAGCGGCGGCAGCCCGCACGCGAAGCCCTGCGCCGGGTAGCTGGTCTGGTACTGGATCTCCGCCTGGTAGATGGCGCGCAGCGACTGGATCGCCGAGGTTTCGTTCGCTTGCTTCTTGATACCGGAAAAGTTCGGGATCGCGATCAGCATCAGGATCAGCATGATGGAGATCACGATCAGCAGCTCCATCAGGGTGAAGCCGGACTCCGCGCAGGGCGGGCCGGTACGGCGGCGTGAAAAGGGCTTCATAGGCATGCGACTCCGTTGAACCGTGCTTTGTGAGCCGGTTTCCCGACTAAATCCTACCCGACGGGACCTCGGGATGTCAGCGGGGGCTCCACGACGCGCGCGGCGACGGGAACAGGCTTGCGCCCGGACAACGCCGCGAACACGCCGGCGAGGACCAGCCCGCAGCCCAGCAGTTGCCAAGGGCCCACCGCCTCGTGCGCCAGCAGGACGCCCGCCAGCAGAGCAACGAGCGGGTTGACGTAAGCGTAAGTGGCCACGCGGCCGGCCGGCTCATGGTGCAGCAGCCACACGTATGCCGTGAAGGCGACGATGGAGGCGAGGACGAGATACGCGAAGGAGAAGGAAACCAGCGGCGTCCAGTGCGCGACCGCGTGGAGAAAGGCGCGGGTCTCCCCGGAGAGCCCCGCCAGCAGCAGCAGGGCCGCGCCGCCGGTGGTCATCTGCAGGGCCGAGCGCATGCCCTGGTCCGCCGGCAGTGCGAGCGCGCGGCTCCAGACGCTGCCCGCCGCCCAGCAGACAGTACCGAGCAGCAGGACCAGGATGGCCAGGTGCGTCTGGTGCGGGCCGGACGCGGCACCGTTGCCTGTGTGCGCCAGCGCGCACACGCCGCCGATGCCTAGTGCGCTGCCCGCGAGCGTTGCCGGCGAGGGCCGGTAGCCCGGCGCCAGCACCCACTCGGAGACAGCGACCCACACCGGCATGGTCGCCACCACGACGGCGGCGGACGGCGAATAAAGCCGCTGCTCCGCCCAGAAGAAGCAGGCGGAGTTGACGGCGAACATCAAAAGGCCGAGCTTGGCCGACTCGGCCCACTCCCGCGCGGACGGCCAAGCCCTGCGCCCCGCCCGGCAAAGAGCCAGAAGGAGCACACCGCTGAGCAGGAAGCGGAACCCGGCCGTCGCGAACGGCGGGGTGACCAGCACGACGGTGCGCACGCCGAGAAACGTAAGGCCCCACAGAATGTACACGGCTGCGTAGGCACCAATGCGCCGCCAGTCAGGGGAGGTCTGCATGGCCAACTATACCCGGGCTCCGGCGAACGCCGGTGTGAGATTGTTGCGGCTGAAAAAGAGTGCGCTGAATTGACCCGCTGTTCAACCAAGCCGCCCCCTGCGCCTGTTAACGTTCGCTCCGAAGCGGACAAAGCTCCGGCTCCCGCCCTGAAAGGATCCAACATGACCGTCCTCGCCCGTTCCGCCGCTGCCGCCGCGCTGCTTCTCGGCTGCGCTTGCCTCCCCGTCTCGGCGCAGCTGCCCGGTGCCGGCAACGCCCGGGCCGCGGCTGTCGCGAACGGATCCCCTCTGGCGCAGACGGCCCTCAGCTTCATCGGCGCGCAGATCGACCGGCTCGGGGACGCGAACCTGCGCGCGCAGACCCGCGACGCCATCCTGAACCCGAACACCTGCGTGCTGCACCGCGCCAACCTGAAGCCGGCTGACAGGCAGGCGATCGTCGATCAACTGCTCGCACAGGGTCTGCTGAACCGCGCCGACGAGGCGACCTTTCCCGGCGGGCTGCTGGCCGGGGTCTTCCCGCCCGTGCTTGACGACAATACGGCCTGCCCGCACCTGCCGATGCTGTTCATCGCGGCTCCGGGGTCGGGCAACGGATCGCACCACTCGTACCCCGGCGGCCTCGCGGTGCACGAGAGCAACAATGACACCGCCGACATCAACCTGGCCTCCGAGTACCGCAACGTGTACGGCGCGTTCCCGCCGGGTGGCCTCCCAGTAGTCGATGCCGGGGCGATCGCCGCGCCGCGGCCTCAGGAGGTCGGCGCGCTCGCGCCGTTTCTGGACGGCGACCTGATCGTCGGCGCGCCCTTGTGGCACGACTGGGCCAAGACGATCGTGTTCCAGTGGAACGCGGACGGGACCGAGTTCCCGGAGCTCTCGATCGGCGGGGCCGGCGCGGGCCTCGACAACAATGGGCAGGCGGGCGACTCCCGCACCGGCGGCCATCACATCCTGTCGTTGGCCGAAGGCATGAAGCGCGGGTTCTCCCCGGCTTTTCTCATCACGCAAGCCTCGGCGCACTCCGCCCCGACGCTTGGCAATGAGTACAAGGTCGTCAACTGGCTGCGTGCCGCCGCGATCGTGGCCGGGCAGGACCCGGTCGCCAAGGGTTACCTGACGCGCGACGCGAAGGGCAACC
>CAXUHL010000099.1:0-10428 GCA_964250745.1 uncultured Acidobacteriaceae bacterium | reverse complement strand
CCTGCTGATGATGGTCACCGGCGCGGTGGGCGGGTACGTGGGCGGGCGCAGCGCGCGGCGGTTGGACGCGCGGTGGGTGCGCGGGGCTGTGACGCTGATCGGGTTCGGGATGGCGGGATATTTCTTCTGGCGCAATGGCGGGGTGTAGTCCCGCGAAGCCTGTGTCTCCAACGCGGGATATTGGGCACTCATGTTCCTCCCCCGGCGGTGGCCGATAAGATAGAGCTATGAGCCACGAAGGATTCCGTCTCGTCTCCCCCGAGCAGGCCGCGCGCGAGGATGCCGCGCACGGCGAGCTGCCGCGCGCGGCGGTCGAGCCGGTCAAGGTCCGGGTGTTGAAGACCGAGGGAACGGGCGTCGAGATCGACTGGCGCGACGGCCACCGGAGCCGATGGAGCTTCCCCTGGCTGCGCCACGCCTGCCCCTGTGCCACCTGCCAGGATGAGCGGGAGAAGACCGGACGGGCCCTGGGTGCCCCGCCCGCCGCCCCGGCCGAACTGCTGCCCCTGTACAAGGCCGCGCCGCGCCCCGATACGGTGCAGCAGGTGGGGCGCTACGCCATCTCCTTCCATTGGAACGACGGGCACACGAGCGGCATTTACTCCTGGGACTTCCTTCGCCGCAACTGCCGGTGTCCGCTTTGCGCGGCGGCGCGCGGTTAGACGCTGCCGTTCCCAAAATGGAACTGCCGCGAAAAAAAGGCGAAAAGGAGTGGACACAAGCGCGGGCGTTCCGCTCTACAATTGGCTCGCGATGCGTTTCCTCCTCAACCGCGTTTTTCTTCTGCTCCTGCTCGTTCCCGCCGCGCTCGCCCAGCACAGGCCGCCGGCGGTGCCGCTCGTCACGCACAATCCGTACTTCTCGATCTGGTCCGATACGGACAAGCTCACCGACAGCACCACGCGGCACTGGACGGGCTCGGAGCAGGCGCTGGCGAGCATGGTCCGGATCGACGGCAAAGCATTTCGGGTGATGAGCGACGGGCCCCGCGAGGTGCCCGCAATGGAGCAGACCGGGGTCCGCGTAGAGGCGACTCACACCGTGTACACGTTTTCGGGCGCAGGCATCACGCTGGACCTCAGCTTTTTCACCCCGGCATTTCCGCAGGATCTGGACCTGCTTTCGCGTCCGGTGACGTACCTGACCTGGACGGCGCGTTCGACCGACGGGGCACCCCACACAGTGGACGCGATGCTGGACGTCGCCCCGGAGATCGCGGCGGACCGCGGCGGGGACTCGGTCGTCTGGGGCCGCTCGCAAACCGGCGCGCTCGACGTGCTGAACGTGGGCACGCGCGACCAGCGGGTACTCGACAAATCCGGCGACAATCTCCGGATCGACTGGGGGTACTTCCACCTGGGCGTGCCGCGCTCGGAAGGGGGCGGCACGGTGCTGGCGAGCAGAGATGTCTGGAAGCAGTTCGCCGCGAAGGGCTCGGTGAACGAGCCGGACTCGCTGGAGTTTCCGGCCCCGGCGCGCGGCGGCGCGGCCCATCTCGATGCGATCGTGCACCTGGGCTCGGTCGGGGCGGCGGGGGCTTCGCGCCACGTGCTGTTGAGCTACACGGATAATTACGCGATCGAGTACCTGCATCAGCGCCTGCGCCCATACTGGCAGCGCGACAAGCAGACCGTGGCCGCGATGCTCGACCAGGCCGAGCAGCAGTACATGCAGCTGGAGACGCGCGGGGCGGCTTATGACAAGCAGCTGGACGCGGATATGACGCAAGCCGGCGGTGCGGACTACAGCTACCTGACCAACCTGGCTTACCGCGAGTCGCTGGCCGCCTGCGAGCTGACTGCGGACACCACAGGAACACCGCTCTACTTCTGCAAAGAAAATTTCTCCAACGGCTGCACGGGCACGGTGGATGTGATGTACCCGCAGTCGCCGATCCTGCTGTTCTTCAACCCGGCCCTGATGGAGTCGCAGATGGAGCCGGTGCTGCGTTACTCCGCTCTGCCGCGCTGGAGGTTCCCCTTCTCCCCGCATGACGTCGGCCAATACCCGCTCGCGAACGGGCAGGTGTACGGCGGCGGCGAGGAGACCGAAGACGACCAGCAGCCGGTCGAGGAATCAGGCAACATGCTCATCATGGCCGACGCGCTGGCCCACGCGCAGGGCAATGTGCATGTCGCCGAGCACTACTGGCCGCAGTTCACGAAGTGGGCGGACTTTCTCCAGAGGGAGGGCCGCGACCCGGTCAACCAGCTCTCGACCGACGACTTCGCCGGGCACCTGGCGCACCAGGAGAACCTGACGGTGAAGGCGATCCTCGGGGTCGGCGCGTATGCCGACCTGGCGCACCGTCTGGGCAAGGAGGACGTCGCGAAGCAGTACCGGAGCACTGCCGAGACAATGGTCAAGCAATTCCTCGCGATGGGCATCGAGGGCGATCACTCCAAGCTGGCCTTCGACAAGCCGGGGACCTGGAGCCAGAAGTACAACCTGGTTTGGGACCGCCTGCTGGGCTTGAAGCTGTTTCCGCCGGCGTTCGCGGAAACCGAGGTGAAGTGGTATCTGGCGCATGAGAACCAGTACGGGTTCCCGCTGGACTCACGCAAGGACTACACGAAGCTCGATTGGGAGCTGTGGTCTGCGACCATGGCTTCAACGCAGGAGGAGTTCCGGCAGATGATCGCGCCATTGGCTAAGTGGGCCGACGAGACCCCAAGCCGGGTACCGATGACAGACTGGTACGACACAAAAACCGGTGAGAAATCAGGGTTTCAGGCTCGGTCCGTGGTGGGCGGGCTGTTCATCAAGGCGCTGGCGGAGCCGGGGCTGGCCAAGAAGTGGCAGGCGGCAGGGAGATAGCCTCTACCGCCTGGGCACGGATTCTTCCGCGCGCTTCGGTGTTTGCGCCGACAGCTCCGCGAGCATCCGCGCGGCTGCCTCCGCGTCCGGCACCACCTGTAAGCTTCGCCGGTGTGCCGGGCGGATGAAGCCGTGCTCGACCGCGTGGTCCAGGAAAGCCAGCAGCCCGTCATAGTAGCCGCGCGTATTGACCAGCACGATAGGCTTGGTGTGAATCCCGAGCTGAGCCCAGGTCACGATTTCCATGAGTTCATCGAGCGTACCGAAGCCGCCGGGCAGCGCGACGAATGCGTCGGCGCGGTCCGCCATTAGCGCCTTACGTTCGTGCATGGAATTGACATACACAAGCTCGGTCAGCCCGGCATGGGCGACTTCCTTGTCTTGCAGCACCGACGGGAGCACGCCGACCACCGGGCCGCCGGCGGCGAGGACCGCATCGGCGACCGCGCCCATCAGGCCGATCGAAGCTGCCCCGTAGACCAACCCCCAGCCGCGCCCGGCGATGAGGGTGCCGAGATCCGCAGCTACGGCGCGGTACTCCGGGCTCGCCCCGTCCGAGGAGCCGCAGAAAACGCAAACATTCATACCTCAGGCTCGCCAAGCAGGCGCATGCCGGGCAGCCTGGAAGCATCCGCATCGAAGGTTGCCGTGTAGCGGCAGCCTTCCGCCAACGCGACCTGCGCGATCAGGCAGTCCGCGAAGTCTGCTCTGGAGGTGCGAAAATCCGCAATCGCTTTGCGCACGGCCGCGGATCGTTCCAAGCTCAAGCTGGGAAATCGACTGAGTTTCTCGATAGCGTCACTGAGCAGCAAACGGTCATATCGGTAACGCGAGAGCAGCACCCAAACCAGCTCAATTACCACGATGGTCGATACAAACAACGGACCTTCCTCTGCTTCGTGCTCCAGGAATCTTTTCGCATCCTGCGTTTGCCTCGCATCGTCCGCCACCAAGAGGCGGACGAGGACGTTCGTATCAAGTGCGATCAAAGCAGACCCGCCCATCCTTTTCTAATCGTTTCGTTCATTTCTTCAATGGTGGCGGTCTTCTCCGGCTTAGGGAGCATACCGATCAGCTCGGACACGGGCGCTTTGCAGGGAATCAGCTCGATATGCCCGGACCCCGCTGGGATGAACTGAACCCGGTCACCGGCATGGAGATTGAGCTGCTTGCGGATCTCACTCGGTATCGTAATCTGCCCTTTGCTTGTAACGGTAGACGATTCCATCCTGCTCTCCTTGGCCGTTCTCCTTACTGTACAGTAAGGAGAACACTTCAGTGACAGGTTGTTCTCCATGCACCCCCTACTCCAGAAGATGAACCCGCAGCAGGCCGAGGGCGTCCAGGCCGTCGACGGGCCCGTGCTGCTGCTCGCCGGCGCGGGCTCGGGCAAGACGCGGGTCATCACGCACCGCATCGCCTGGCTGATCCAGGAGCGCGGGGTCGCGCCGGATTCCATCCTCGCCGTCACCTTCACCAACAAGGCCGCGAAGGAGATGGCCGAGCGGGTGGAAAAGCTGATCGGCGCGACCACGTTGGCCAAGCCGCTGCTCGCGACCTTCCATTCCTTTTGCGTGCGGATGCTGCGGCGGGACATCGAGGTACTGCGCGCCCCGGACGGGAGCGGTTTGACCCGTACCTTCGCCATCTACGACGAAAGCGACCAGCAGCAGATCGTGAAGCAAACGATGCGGCGGATGGGCCTCGACGACAAGCAGCTCACCCCGCGCACTGTTCTGTCGAAAATCTCCTGGGCGAAGAATCACATGCTCGACCCGCAGGAGTTCTATCTCCAGTCCGCTGACCCCACGAGCGAGCGCATCGCCCACCTCTACGAGGCTTACGGCAAGGAGCTGCGCAAGAACAACGCGCTCGACTTCGACGACCTTCTGCTCGAGGCGGTACACCTGCTGAAGGCGAACGGCGAGACCCGCGAGCGCTACAACCGGCGCTACCGCTACCTGCTCATCGACGAGTACCAGGACACTAACCGCCCGCAGTACGAGCTGATGAAGCTGCTCGCCGGGCCCGAGGGCAACGTGTGCGTGGTGGGCGACGAGGACCAGAGCATCTACTCCTGGCGCGGCGCGGACATCCGCAACATCCTGGAGTTCGAGCGCGACTTTCCCGCCGTCCAGACCATCCGCCTGGAGCAGAACTACCGGTCCACACAGGTGATTCTGGAAGCCGCGGGAGCGGTTGTCGCGCGCAACGCGCAGCGCAAGGGCAAAGACCTGTGGACCTCGCGCGAGGGCGGCGCGAAGATCGGCTACTACGAAGCGCCGGACGGCGAGAACGAGGCGCTGTTCATCGCGGACTACCTGAACAAGTACCTGCGCAAAGCGGGCGAAACGGAGGAGCACCCCCGCGCGGCCGTGCTCTACCGGACCAACTCCCAATCGCGTCTGGTGGAAGAAGCGCTGCGCCGCTACGGGATCAGCTACACCATGGTCGGCGGCTTCTCCTTTTACGAGCGGGCGGAGATCAAGGACCTGCTCTCATACCTCAAGCTGGTGCAGAATCCGCACGACTCGATCGCACTCCAGCGGGTGATCAACACACCCACGCGCGGCATCGGCCGGACCACTTTGGACACGCTGGAGCGGCTTGCGATCGAGACGGGCACGAGCACCTACACCGCGATCGGCCACGCGCTGCGCGAGAAGCTTCTGCCCGGGCGGGCGTTGATCGCGCTCGATGCGTTCCGGCGCATGATCGAGGACGCGCGGGCGCTGCTCGCGCCGGACTTCGCGGGGAAGCTGAGCGCGGATGTCGCCGCCACCGATGCCATGGGCAACGTACATGAGGCGGAGACGCGCGACGACCAGCCGACGGAGCTCGACCGCACCCTGCACGCCGGAGACGATACGAGCTTCGCGTTCGGCGACGCGGCGCAGGGGATGCTGGCGCTGGGAGGGGACGCGAGCTTCGACCCATCCGCGTTCGGCGAACCCGATGCGGTCTTCGACCCGACGAGCTTCGCGGAACCGGAACCCGAACCGCTCGACGCAGCAGCCTTCAACCCTTTCGCAAGCGCTCCGAAACAAAAGGCCGCCGCCAAACGGGTCCAGCGGCTCGGCGAGCCCTCCCGCGAGGCGGCGCGGCAAGAGCGGGAAAAGCAAACCGACGAGGCCTTCCGCAAGCCCGGCGACCCCGCCACACTCCCGGAGCTCATCCGCTTCATCAACGACCGCTCCGGCTACATCCGCGCGCTTGAGGAGGAGGGCACGCCCGAGGCGTTCTCCCGCATCGAGAACCTGAAGGAGTTGGCCAACGCCGCCCAGGACGCGCAGGAACGCGGCGAAACGCTTTCCGATTTCCTCGACCACGCCGCGCTGGTCTCCGACACGGACAAGATCAACCCCGACGCCCGCGTCACCCTGATGACGCTCCACGCCGCCAAGGGGCTCGAGTTTCCGGTGGTTCTGCTCGCCGGCCTCGAGGAAAACCTCTTCCCGCACTCCCGCTCGCTTAACGACCCGACGCAGATGGAAGAGGAGCGGCGGCTCTGCTACGTGGGCATGACGCGCGCGATGGACGCGCTGGTGCTGACGCGCGCGCGCTACCGGCGGCGCTATGGCAACGACATGCCGGAAGCCTCGATCCCATCGCGGTTCCTGGAGGAGGTGCCCTCGCACCTGATGGAGGACGTGAGCGGCGGCTCGGCGGCGGCTCGGCCGCAGGTGTCGGGATACGGGAGCTACGGGTCGCGGTATGGCAGCGGCCGGTCCGGCGGCGGCGAGGGTACAGGCGAGCGGCACTATTCTTACGAGGATGAGGACCAGACGTACCGGCCCGCGGTCGCGAACGCGGGTGGGCGCGCGCCGGCCAACGCCAAGCCCGGCGCGACCTCGCTCGACAACATCGCGAGCTTTTTCGGGGCGCGCGGCAACGGGCCGCGGCCCAAGCTGGAGATTGAGACCCCGACCGGCGCGACCGGCTTCAAGACCGGCCAGCGCGTCCGCCACCCCAAGTACGGCGAGGGCCAGGTGGTCCGCCGCGAGGGCGAAGGCGAGGAAGCCAAGCTGACGGTGACCTTTGCGGCGCACGGGGTCAAGAAGCTGGTGGAGAAGTTCGCGAAGCTGGAGCGGGCGTGACGAATGTAACTTTCAGGTCTGCGCTCTCGTAAGCTAACCTGCGGCCATGCCCATTCCGTATTATCAAAGTCTTATGCTGCCGCTGCTTCACTTCGCTGCCGACGGAGAAGAACACTCCCTCAAGGAGGCAGTCGACAATGCGGCTCAAGTCCTTATGCTCAGCGACGACGAACGGCAGGAATTGATGCCCGGCAGTGTGCAAACCAAGATTTACAACCGGCTGAGTTGGGCACGCTCCCACATTGGGAAAGCTGGATTTCTTGCGTCCGTGAAGGGCGGCCGGTTCAAAATCACGCCGGAGGGCCTTCGGGCCCTCCAGGACAATCCGAACGAAATCAACGTCAGGGTTCTCCAACGTTATCCTGCTTATGTTGCATCTGCTTCAGCCGTCCGTACCGCCTCCATCCCACACACTCCCAATGCCGTTTCGGATGAAGTAAATCAGCAGACACCGCAGGAGCTTCTTGAAAGCAGCTTCCAACTACTACAAACTCAACTTGCCCATGAGTTACTGGACAGAATCGGCAAGTGCTCCCCCGCTTTCTTCGAGCGCTTAGTGGTGGACTTACTCGTCGCGATGGGTTATGGCGGCTCCAGAAAAGATGCCGGACAGGCCATCGGCAAATCCGGCGATGAGGGAATCGACGGAATTATCAAGGAAGACCGGCTCGGCCTGGACGCTGTAGACGTGCAGGCGAAGCGCTGGAAAGGAACGGTAGGACGCCCGGATGTGCAGGCTTTCGCAGGCAGCTTAGAAGGGCACCGCGCACGCAAGGGCGTGTTCATCACCACATCTCAATTCTCGGCTGAGGCGCGGGACTACGTTGGAAAGATTGAGAAGAAGATCATATTGATTGACGGTCAGCAGCTTGCCGACTTAGCGATCGAGTACAAAGTCGGCGTGGCGGAAGCGATCATCTACAGCATTAAACGGCTGGATCTCGATTACTTCGAAGAGGAATAAGGCGAGAGACATACGCGAGCATGGGTTGTGCTTAGGCGGGAGAACACTGGCATCCAGACATCTTCTCAATGGAATGTAGATGCCCTTGCTCTACTTATTCGAAGTTCGTCGATCCGGTTACACTTTCCCACTCCGTGAACTCCGAGCCGAGTGCCTTCATTTCCTGGATTACATGCTCGAAAGCATCCGGGCCGAGCAGAAGATGGGCCGGCGGGTTGGGGGCGTCGAGAAACTCCGCGACGACCTTGCCCGCTTTCGCCGGGTCGCCCGGCTGCCGGCCATTCCTGGCTTTGCGGGCTTCGCGGATCGGGTCGAAGATCGCGTCGTAGTCGGCAATCCGCCGCTCCGAGCGCACCATCGAGCGCCCGGCCCAGTCGGTTCGGAACATCCCGGGCTCGACCGCGGTGACGAAAATCCCGAAAGGTTCGACCTCCTTAGCGAGCGAGGAGGAGATCCCTTCGAGCGCGAACTTACTGCCGTGATAGTAGGAAAGGCCCGGCATCGTCATGAGCCCACCCATGGACGTGACGTTGAGGATGCGGCCTGCCCGCCGCGCGCGCATGTGCGGCAGCACGGCCTTGGTCATCGCGACCGCCCCGAAGACGTTCACCTCGAACTGCTGCCGCAGCTCTTCCATCGAGCTTTCTTCGAGCGTTCCTTCATGCCCGTAGCCGGCGTTGTTGATCAGCGCGTAAACCGGGCCGATCTCCCGCTCGATCTCGTCCACCATGGAGCGCAGACGGCTCGGCTCATCCGTGACGTCAAGGACCCTGGCAAACGACGAGCCCGGTGCGATCGACTCGAACGCGGCGACGGCCTCCTGCTTCCGAACGGTGCCGACGACCGCGAAGCCTGCCTGCAGCAATGCCTCGGCAAAGGCCTTTCCCAGCCCGCTGCTCGTCCCTGTGACAATGACGACTCGTTGCATGCTTCCACCTTTCACGAGACCGCTAGTCTCGATACTCAAGCATACGATACCTGCGGTATCGTTTAGGTTGCAAATCCTGGGGAGGAAGCATGGCGAATCCGGCTGGGCGGCCCCGTAGCGAGGCGGCCCGCGAGGCCATCCTGAGCGCGGCGCTGCGCCTGGTGACCGGGCACGGCTTTCGAGCGGTGACGGTGAATGAGATCGCGGCTGAAGCCGGCGTTGGCAAGATGACCATCTATCGCCGGTGGCCCAACAAGGCCGCCGTAGTCATGGACTCGCTGCTCGCGCTGATCGGGGGTGAGACGGATTTTCCCGAAGCGGAGAGCGCGCTCGGAAGCCTGCGCCGGCAACTCGACCTGCAAGTCGCGTTCTTTCGCAGCCCGAGGGGAACGCTGATCCGGTCCCTGATCGCGGAAGCGCAAGCGGACCCCGAGCTTGCGGCCGCGTTTCGCGAACGCTGGCTCGACCCGCGGCGCGAAGGGGTTCGGCAGGTCATTGCCCGAGCGATCGGCGAGGGGTCGCTCCGGGCAGACCTCGATTTCGAGGCGGCCATCGATATGCTTTACGGGCCGCTCTACTACCGGCTCCTGCTGGGCGCGGGACCGCTCGACGAGCAGTTCGCCGAGCAGGTATACGGGCGGTTTCTAGACGGGCACAAAGCACGCGAAATCCCGCTTGGGGCATAGAAGCGGTTTCATCAACGATTTTGCGGCTTCGGCGACCCTCGTGAGCCCCGCTCTGCGGCGGGTCTCACGACGCTTCCCCGAGGTTGCGGGTTTGTGAGACCGCTTCTCGGGCTGCTCGGGGCTAGAACTCCGCCCGCAGCTCGAACTTTTCGGCGGCCGCTTCGACGACCAGCACCTGCCCGTGTCCGGGGTTTTTCTCCTTGTGGACCTTGAGCAGCCCCAGCTCGGCCAAGCGTTTCACGTCGCGGACCACCGCGCGCTTGTTGCGCCCGAGCGCCGCGGCCAGGGCGGTAATGGTGCGCGGTTCGCGGGCCGTTTCGCACAGGCGCACCCGCTCCCTGGTGAGGCACTCGAGCATGTCTCCGACTGTCTCGAAGGTGAGGTTGCGCTCGGGCGCGATCCGCTCGCCTCTGGTAAGCCTGTTAGCCCGCTCCAGCCCACGCGCATGCGTCTCTTCAAACGTTTCGACCCTGATCGTGAGTTTCAAATGCCCCTCCGCAATGAATCTAGTTCCCGCTGGAATCTTTGATAAACGGCATCGTAATCTTCGACCGGCGCAGTTTCCACCGCGCCCATCCAGTGACGCTCCGGCACCCCATGGGCGTTGTCATAGCCAAGCACCCGGCCGTTGTCGACCGGGCAGACACCATGGTGGATGAAGGCGAGGTTGTAGCGCACGACTTTGCCGTTCCCGTCTTCCCACGTCTCCTCGCGACGGACGCCGTAGGTTCCCGAGGCGCAGCGTATTCGGCCTTCGTCGTCGACCACTTTTTCCGGTTTAGCGGGTCTTGCCACTACCTACCCTAGCACAGAAGTGGTTTTCGGCGTCACTTCTGCTTTAAGGTTCGTTCAGGAATGAGTCGCTTAGCTATCGCTATATAGCTTTCCTTCCGCCATCAATAGCTCGACCGCGGCGACCGGCGCGATACACCCCCC
>CAXUHL010000098.1:0-10529 GCA_964250745.1 uncultured Acidobacteriaceae bacterium | reverse complement strand
GGGTGGGACAACTCGAGGCGCTCAAGCGCGACGGCTACCGGTACGGGCTCTCGCTCGAGACGCACTGGAAGAGCGGCAACGGGCCGGAGGACTCCTCGCGGGGCAGCATGGCGGGGTTGAAGAAAGCGTTGGGCTCGGCGGGGATAATCGCACCGCCGACGGTAGCGTAAGGAGGATCTATGTGGACACGGCGTGAGTTTCTGGGCACAGCGGGCGCGGCGATGGTGACGGCAAAATCGTATGGGCAGATTGTGGGCGCGAACGACCGGTTGAACTTCGCGGTCATCGGGCTCAACAGCCGGGCGTACGCGCATCTGGCGGCGCTCAAAACGAACAAACAACAGGCGCGGGTGGCGCACGTGTGCGATGTGGATTCAGTGATCCTGGCCAAGTTCGCCGGGGAGGTCGAGAAAGCGATGGGTGAGAAGCCCGCGACGGACGGGGACTTCCGCAAGGTGCTAACGCTCAAGGAGATCGACGCGGTGTCGATCGCGACGCCCGACCACTGGCACGCGCCGATGGCGATCGCGGCGTTGCAGGCAGGCAAGCACGTGTATGTCGAAAAGCCGTGCAGTCACAACCCGGCCGAGGGCGCGATGCTGATCGAGACGCAGCGCAAGACCGGCAAGCTGGCCCAGATGGGGACGCAACAGCGGTCGTCCGCGCACACCATCGAAATCGTGGACAAGATCCACAACGGGCTGATCGGCGACCCTTACTACGCGAAAAGCTGGTACTCGAACGTGCGCAAGCCGACCAAATACGGCCCGGGCGGCGCTGCGCCGCAACAGCTGGACTGGGATCTGTGGCAGGGGCCAGTGCCGCGCACCGCATACCGCGACCAGATTCATCCCTATAACTGGCACTGGGTGCGCGAGTACGGGACGGGCGAAACGCTGAACAACGGCACGCACGAGGTAGACGTGTGCCGGTGGGCGCTGGGGGTGGACTATCCGGAGCGCGTGACGGCGAGCGGCGGGCGCTACCAATATAAAGACGACTGGCAGTTCTACGACACGCTCAACACGAGCTTCACCTACCCGGACAAGATGATCGCCTGGGAGGGCAAGAGCTGCCAGGGGATGAAGCTCTACAACCGCGACCGGGGCTCGGTGATCGAGGGGACCAAAGGCTCGGTGCTGGTGGACCGCGACGGGTACGAGGTCTACGACTGGAAGGGTAACAAGACGGCGGAGTTCCGCAAGCCGGGCAAGCAGACCTCGTCGACCGACCTGCTGGGCGCGGACGAGATGACGGACGCGCACTTCGCGAACTTCATCGCCGGGGTGCGTGGGGGCGAAAAGCTGCACTCGCCGGTGGCGGTCGGGAACGTGGCCGTGACGATGCTGCAACTGTCGAACATAGCCTGGGTGAACAAGCGCGAGCTGGCTCTGGATTCGGCGACGGGCAAGATCCAGGGCGACCCGGAGGCGATGAAGCTGTGGGCGCGGGCCTATGAGCCGGGCTGGGCTCCCCGCGTATGAGCTTGACGCGCAGGGAATTTGGGTTGTTGGCGGGGGCGTTCGCGGCTTTTCCCAGCGCCGCGGGCGGGATCAGGCTCGGCCTCGCCAGCTACAGCTTTCGCACGCTGGACCGGGCGCGTTTGATTGCGGCGATGCGCGGGATGCGAGTCTCCGGTTTGAACGCGAAAGACATAAAGGATCATCTGCCTACGGACCCTGCCGGGGAGGCCGGGGCCATCGCGGCATACAAGGCCGCGGGTATCGGCGTCCATGCGGTCGGGACGGTGTACTTCCCCAAGGATGAGGACGCGGACATACGCGAGAAGTTCGAGTATGCCAAGCGGGCCGGCGCTTCGGTGATCGTCGCCGGGGACCCCGCGCCCGCGACGCTGCCCCGTCTGGAGCGGTTCGTAAAGGAGTACGACATTCGGATCGCCATCCACAATCACGGCCCGGAGGACAAGCTGTGGCACTCGCCGCTGGACGTGCTGGCGGCGGTGAAGGGGTTGGACACGCGGGTGGGCTGCTGCATCGACGTAGGCCATACGGTGCGCGCCGGGACGGACGTGGTCGCGGCGATCAAGGCGTGCGGGCCGCGCCTGCATAACGTGCACATGAAGGATTTGAGCGACTTGAGCAGCAAGGAAAGCCAGGTCGCGGTGGGTGAGGGCAAGATGCCGGTGCGCGAGATTTTCAATGCGCTGCTGGCGATCGACTACCCGGGCTGGGTGGATTTGGAGTACGAGATCATGCCGGACAACCCGGTGCCGGGAGCAACGGCGAGCTTTGTCTTCATGCGCGGGACGCTGGCGCGCATGGGTGTCCCTACAGCTTCCTGAGCTCCGCGAGCATGCGGCTCAAGGCATCCTCGCGAGCCTTCTTGTTGTCGGGGGTTGCGTCCGGGGCTTCGCCGGCGCGCATAAAGCCGTGGCCCGCGCCGGGGTAGGTCTTCTGCTCATATCGTTTACCGGCGGCTTTCATGGCGGCTTCCGTTCCGGGCACGGTAGCGGTGATGCGAGCGTCGTTGCCGGCGTAAAAGCCGTGGACCGGTGCGTGGATCGCCTTCAGAGCATCGGTGTCGGGCGCGGGTCCGTAGAAAACGAAAGCGGCTTGGAGGTCCGGCCGGGTGGTCGCGAAACGGAAGCTTTGCCCGCCGCCCCAGCAGAAGCCCGCGACCGCCAGCTTGCCGTTCGAGGCGGGCAGCTTGAGGCCGAGGTCGGCCGCGGCATTGAGGTCCGCGGTGACCTGGCCGGGTTTGAGGCTGGAGACCGCCTGGACCGCGGCGTCCTGCGCGCCGAGGCTGGAGGTGCCGCCGCCGCCGGGACCCATGCCGCTGAGCAGGTCGGGCTCGACGACGACGTAGCCCTGCGCGGCAAGTTCGTCGGCCATCTCCTTCGACCAGTCAGTGAGCCCGAAAATCTCGTGAATGAGCAGGATGACCGGCGCTTTCGCTTTCGATTCGGGGTAGGCGACGAAGACGTTGACGTCGCGGCCCTCGCTCCGGGCCGTCAGGTACTCATGGTGGCGCGGGGAGCTGTCGAGGCGCGCCTTTGCCCAGTCCTGCGCGAAGAGGCTTGCGGAACAGACGAGGGCGAGCAGAGTGAAAAGAATGGCGCAACGCGACCGAGCGAGCATGATGGGAGCAAGTGTACGCCGGGCGGTTGCTTTCTCGCAGGCCTTTCCAGGCGCAACCGGAGGAGCCGATACCGAAGTGGAACGGCTTACCTCGGTAATCCCAAAAAGGGAATGGGCGGGCCCGGGACGCGCCTATTTGCAATCCGGGCTTGTTAGACTGACTCAAATCAGTCGATAGACACAAAGAAGTTCAGGATTCCCCATGCAAACACTGCCCCAAGCCTTGTATCCCCTCGCCACGAACACCGGCCGCACCCCCGTTGCTTACTTTTCCATGGAAATCGCCATCGAGCCGGAGATGAACACCTACTCCGGCGGCCTGGGCGTGCTGGCCGGGGACACGCTCCGGGCGGTCGCCGATCTCGGGATTCCGCTGGTCGCGGTCACGCTGGCGCACCGGCGCGGCTATTTTCGCCAGGTCCTGAGCGCGGAAGGGGTGCAGACCGAAACCGAACAGCCGTGGCCGGTGGACCTGTACACGGTCGAAGAGGCTGCGCGGGTGATCGTCGAGCTCGACGGCCGCCCGGTGCAGGTGCGGGCGCTGTGCCACCCGATCCACGGCATCACGGGCCATACGGTCCCGGTTTACCTTTTGGATACGGACCTGCCGGAGAACGACGCGCGCGACCGCACCCTGACCGACCGGCTCTATGGCGGTGACAACGACTACCGGCTTCGCCAGGAGGCTATCCTGGGCATTGGCGGCGCGCGCATTCTGCTGGCCCTGGGGCTGGATCCGGCCGTGTACCACATGAACGAGGGCCATGCGGCACTCCTGACGATTGCGCTCGTGGGCCGGGCACTTGCCGGCCGCACACTCCAGCAAGCGAGCGAAACCGAGTTCCGGCGGGTGCGCGAGCAGTGCGTGTTTACCACCCATACACCGGTGCCGGCGGGTCACGACCGGTTCTCGCTCGAGCAGGCCCGGCAGATTCTGGGCGGCGAAACCGTTGGAATGCTGGAGCGTGCCGGCGGTGTCCACGACGGCTTGCTGAACATGACCTACGTCGCGCTGCGGTTCTCGCGCTTCGTCAACGGAGTCGCGATGCAGCACGGGATCGTGTCGCGGGAGATGTTCCCGGACTACCCGGTGGACGCGATCACGAACGGGGTACATGCGGGAACCTGGGCGTCCGAGCCGTTTTTGCGCGTTTTCGACCGGCACCTGCCCCGCTGGCGCCGGGACAACGTGACGCTCCGGTACGCAATCGACATTCCCGAAGCGGAGATCACCGAAGCGCACCGGGCCTCGAAGCGGCTGCTGCTCAATGCGGTCAGAGAGCGCACGGGCGAGGTGCTCGACGCCGATGTGTTCACGATCGGCTTTGCCCGGCGCGCCGCGACCTACAAGCGAATGGACTTGCTGTTCACCGATCCGGAACGGCTGGTTGCGATGGCCCGGGAGTTCGGAGGGTTGCAGGTGCTGTACGCCGGCAAGGCGCATCCGGCGGACGAGCCCGGCAAAGCCAAGATCAAGCGCGTCATCGAGTTCGCGCACGATCTCTCGAAGGGGCTGCTCAAAATCGTGTACCTGGAGAACTACGAGTGGAAGCTGGGCGCGCTGCTCACCAGCGGCGTGGACGTATGGCTGAACACGCCGAAGCGGCCCTATGAGGCTTCGGGCACGAGCGGGATGAAGGCGGCGCTGAACGGCGTGCCGTCGCTGTCGATCCTGGACGGATGGTGGATCGAGGGCTGGATTGAAGGCGTGACGGGCTGGGCAATCGAGGACCGCGAAGAAGAGGCGGAAGAGGCCGAGTCAATGTACAGCCAGCTCGAAAAAGTGATCTTGCCACTGTTCTACAAGCACCCCGAGCAGTGGCGGCGGGTGATGCGTTCGGCGATCGCGCTGAACGGGTCGTTCTTCAATACGCAGCGGATGGTGGAGCAGTATGCGCTGAATGCGTACTTTCCGCAGACGGTCCTGCCGGGAAGGGCGGAGGAGGCGATCGCGGCGGATTGAAGCGCGCTTCTCCGTTACCCGGCTGCCGCTCCGACGCTGTTGCGGATGAACGCAGCGACCGCTTCGGGTTGGGAAAGAACGACCAAATGGCTGGCGGCGACTTCCTCGACGCGCGCCCCGATGCGGGCAGCCAGCGTTCTCTGGGTTTCGGGGTTGAAGATGCGGTCCTCGGTAGTGATGAGATAGTGGCTGGGCTTGTGTTTCCAGGCCGGATCGCTCAGTTTGGCCTCGAAGATGCGATAGCTGACCGGCTTCTGCACGCTGACCGCCAGGTTGATGACCCCGCGGTGCAGATCGTGACCGATCGCATCGGCCGCATAATCCGCATCGATCCAGATGTAACCGCTTGCATCCGGTCCAATGGAGGCCTTGGACGCGGGCGGGTTCATGGTCATCAGGGAGCCGAAAACCTCGTCGGCCTCGGGCGCGAATGCAGTGACGAAGGCAAGCGCCCGCACCTTGGAGTGATTGCCGGCGGCGGAGATGACCGCGCCTGCGTAGGAATGGCCAACCAGGAGCACCGGGCCTTCAACATGGTCCAGAAGGAGTTCGAGCGCGGCGACGTCGCCCTCGAAGGACTTCAGCGGCAGCTGCGCGGCGCGCACCTTGTAGCCATCGTGCGCGAGGGCAATGAGGACCTCGCGCCAGCCGCTGCCGTCCATCCATGCGCCATGCGCCAATACGATCGTTCCCGGTTTCCGCTCCGCCACGTGTTTCTCCTTGTCCCTGATTATGTCCCTGGTTACGATGCCAGCGCCGTCCGCGTGTGCGCGAAGGCCTCGGCGAGGAGTGCGTATGACCGCAAACGCGCGGAGTGGCTGTGCGTGATGGTGTTGACGAAAATCTCATCGGGCGCGAGCGCGCCGGCCATGGCGGCCAACGCACGACGCGCGTTAGCCGGGCTGCCCGCTACATACCGGGGGAACTCGCCTTCCTCAGGATCCGGAGCCTCGCCCAGTTCGCGCCGGGCGACGGCGGGCGCGGCCACGGGGCGTCTGTCGCCTTCGCGGATGCGCCGCTGGAGCAGACGCACGCTGCCGAGCAGAAACCGTGCTTCCTCGTCGGTATCCGCGGCGATGACACCCACGGCCAGAGCGGCATACGGCTTCGCGAGCGCGGCGGACGGCTTGAAGTTGCGCCGGTACAGGGTGAACGCGGCCCGGGTGTGGGCTGGGCTGAAGAAGTGCGCGTAGGCGTAGGGCAAGCCCCACTCGGCCGCGGCCGCCGCGCCCCAAAGGCTGGAGCCGAGCAGCCACAAAACAGGTCCGGAGGCGGCCGGAGCGGGCGCGAGGTGGACGCGCCCGAAGGGGTGGCCGGGCGGAAAGCCGCCGCCGAGCCAGGCCCGGAGCTCGGCCAGCTGCTCGGGAAAATCGTCGGCGGGCATGGCGGAGCGGTCCCGGCGCAGGGCTTGCGATTCAATGGGACCGCCGCCGGGCGCGCGCCCGATGCCGAGGTCGACCCGTCCGGGGTACAAAGTATCGAGCGTCCGGAAGACCTCCGCCACCTTGAAGGGCGAGTAGTGGGGCAGCATGATGCCGCCGGAGCCGAGGCGGATGGTGCGTGTTGCCGCGCCGACCGCGGCCAGGACGACCTCCGGCGCGGAGCAGGCGAGCAGCTCCATCGCGTGATGCTCCGACATCCAGAACCGGTGGTAGCCGAGAGCTTCCACGTGCCGGGCGAGCTCGATCGAGTTCCGGAGCGCCTCGACAGGGGTGGAGCCTTCGGCCACGGGAGCCTGGTCGAGAACGGAAAGCTTGAGATCCATGAGGTTTATCTCCCTTGCGACCTCTTAGTGATGTTTGGACGGCGCGGAAAGAAACACAACCCGGCCGGGCAACAAATCTGCGTGGGAGCGAATGCTATACTGCCCGTGCTCATGACAGACCAGGCGAGAAGCCAAACCCGCGACTCGGAGGCAAGCGCCGTTCTGTTCGCGCCTCCCGCCGACCGGCCCATCTGCGTCGACCTGGATGGGACGCTGGTGAAAACGGATACGCTGCACGATGCGCTGCTGGTGATGGTGCGGACGCACAGCCGGGCGCTGGCGCAGGTGCCGGGCTGGATCGCCAAGGGCAAGGCCGCGCTGAAGCGCGAGGTGACCGAGCGGGTGACGCTGGACGTGGCGCACCTGCCATACAACAAGCCGCTGCTGGCGTTCCTGGAGCAGCAGCGCGGGCTCGGTCGCGAGCTGTACCTGGCGACGGGGGCCGACCGGGTGCTGGCCGAGCGGGTGGCGGCGCACCTGGGGATTTTCGCGGGCGTGCTGGCGAGCGATGGCACGATAAACCTGACCGGACAGAACAAACTGGCTTCGTTCCGGCAGCGTTTCGGCGAAGGCGGGTTCGACTATATCGGCAATGCGCGGCCGGATGTGCCGTTGCTGACGCATGCGGGCTCGCCGATGGTGGCCAACCCGGACGCGAGCCTGCTGAAGGCGGTCCGCGAGCGCAAGTTCATTCCGGACCGGCAGTTCATCGACCGCGCGCCGGCGCTCAAGGTGCTGCGCCGGGCGCTGCGCATCCATCAGTGGGCGAAAAACGTGCTCATCTTCGTGCCGCTCTTGCTGGCGCACGCCTTGTACGCGCAGACCATCGGCCGCGCCTTGTCCGCTTTTTTCTGCTTCTCGCTTTGCGCCTCGTCCACCTATATCGTCAACGACCTGCTCGATATCGAGGCGGACCGGCGCCATCCACGCAAGCGGTTCCGCCCGTTCGCTTCGGGGGACCTCCAGGCTAAGACGGGTGTCCTAATTTCGGCCGGGCTGCTGGCGCTTTCCTTCGCGATCGCCGCCACTCTGCCGGCCGCGTTTCTGGGCTATCTGCTCCTTTATCTGGTTTCGACCCTGTCGTACTCGCTTTACTTGAAGCGGGTGGTGCTGGTGGACGTGGTGCTGCTGTCCGGCCTGTACACGCTGCGGCTGCTGGCCGGGGCAGCGGCGACCTCGATCGCGATCTCGCCATGGCTGGCCGGGTTTTCCGTCTTCCTGTTTTTATCGCTGGCCATGGTCAAGCGGTTCGCGGAGCTGCAGAACATTCGGGCGGCGGGGCAGGTTCCCTCGAACGGCCGAGGCTACCTGCTCTCCGACGTGGAGCAGCTGCGCTCCTTCGGCACAGCCAGCGCCTACGCCTCGGTGGTGGTGTTTTCGTTGTATATCAGCGGCGCCGAGGTGACGGGGCTGTACGCGCACCCGCAGCGAATGTGGTTGATCACCCCCATCATGATCCTGTGGATCAGCCGGGTTTGGCTGCTGGCGAGCCGCGGCGAGCTGGACGAGGACCCGGTAATCTTCGCGGTAACCGACCGCATGAGCCTTTTGCTCGGATGCGCGGCCGTTTGCGTCCTCCTTCTCGCTATCATTAGCTAGGCCACTCACAGCCTACGGAGCCTCACCCATGTCATCCACCCTGGCCGAAAGGCCCGCGGAGAAATCCACCACCCAGCCCGCGTTCGAGTCCTGGGGCCGTTATCCAAAGCTGCCCGCCGACCTGCGCCCGCTCTCCTGGACGACGGATTTCCCCCCGCGCGAAGCGATGCGCGGTTCCATGCTGCCGGTGGGCGCGGGCCGCTCCTATGGGGATGTGTGCCTGCTCGAAGACGGAACGCTGCTCCATGCGCGCGGCATGGACCACATGCTGCAGTTCGACCCGGCCACGGGTATTCTGCGGTGCGAGGCCGGGGTACTGCTGTCGGAGATTCTGGATTTCGCCGTGCCGCTCGGGTTTTTTCTGCCGGTGACGCCGGGGACGAAGTATGTCACGGTCGGCGGCGCGATCGCGAACGACATCCACGGCAAGAACCACCACATCGCCGGGACCTTCGGCGCGCACGTGCTGCGATTCGAGCTGGTGCGGTCCGACGGTTCGCGGCTGATCTGCTCGCACCGGGAGAACCGGGACTGGTTCGCTATGACGATCGGAGGCATGGGGCTGACCGGGCTGATCACCTGGGCCGAGGTGCGGCTGCGGCCGATCGTGACGCGCAAGATCGACTACCGGGGGGACAAGTTCGTCGGCATCCAGGAGTTCGTCGAGCTTTCGCGCCAGGCGGCCAACGTCGAGTACACGGTGGCCTGGATCGATTGCGTTTCGACCGGCAAGAACTTCGCGCGGGGCATCTTCATGCAAGGCACGCACGCGGAGGAGCCGGGGCCGCTGACCCGGTCGAAGGAGCCGAAGCTGGTGTTCCCGATCGACCTGCCGGAGTGGACGCTGAACAAGTACTCGATCGGGCTGTTTAACTTCGCGTACTACAACAAGCAGCGGGCTAAGACGGTTACGACGAAGATGGACTACGAGCCGTTCTTCTACCCGCTCGACTCGGTACTGAAGTGGAACCGGATGTACGGCAAGAAGGGGCTCTTGCAGTTCCAGTCCGTGCTGCCGCCGGACGAGGACCAGCGCGGGATCACCGAGATCATGAAGTCGATCACGAACTCCGGGCTGGCCTCCTTCCTGGCGGTGCTGAAGGTGTGCGGCGACGTGCCGTCGCCGGGGTTTATGAGCTTCCCGAAGCCGGGAATGACGCTGGCGCTCGACTTCCCCATCCGGGAGAGTGTTTCGTTCGACCTCCTGCAAAGGCTGGCCGACATCACGCTCGAGCACGGCGGGCGGCTGTACCCGGCAAAAGACGCAACGATGACGCCGGCGCACTACCAGACCTTTTACCCGCAGTGGCGGCAGTTCGCGCAGTATGTGGATCCGGGGTTCGACTCGGCGTTCTGGCGGAGGGTGACGGGGCGTGGCTAGGCAGGAACCCGCGACGCCCGGCAAGGTCTTGATCCTCGGTGCCACCTCCGCGATCGCCCAGGCCACGACGCGGCTGCTGGCCGACCGAGGAGCCAGCTTCTTTCTTGTCGCGCGCGACCCGTACAAGCTGGCCGCGGTGGTGAGCGACCTGCAAACCCGCGGAGCGCGCGCGGTGTACTCGCTCGCGCTCGATCTGGACAATGAAGCGGAGCACCCGGGGCTGCTGCACGCGGCTATAGACGTGCTGGGCACGATCGACATGGCACTGCTGGCGCACGGTGTGCTGGGCGACCAGAAAGCGGCGGAGGCGAGGCCGGAGGTCGCGGAAGCGATCTACCGGACGAACTTTCTTTCGCCGGCCTCGCTGATCACGCTGCTGGCGAACTACTTCGAGGAGCGCGGGACCGGGACGCTGGCCGTGATTTCGTCGGTGGCCGGGGACCGCGGACGCAAGAGCAACTACGTGTACGGCGCATCCAAGGGGGCACTGTCGATCCTGCTGGACGGAGTGCGCAACCGCGTGGACCGGGCCGGGGTGCAGGTGTTGACGATCAAGCCGGGGTTCGTGGCGACGCCGATGACGGCGCACCTGCCGCGCGGGCCGTTATTCGCCGAGCCGCGGACGATCGGGCGGGGGATCCTGCGGGCGATCGAAACACGGCGCGACGTGGTGTACCTGCCGGGGTTCTGGCGTTTGATCATGTTCGCGGTACGGGCGGTGCC
>CAXUHL010000097.1:0-10689 GCA_964250745.1 uncultured Acidobacteriaceae bacterium | reverse complement strand
GCTCTTGCGCTCGCTCGCGTTCGGGCTGGCCGCCTTGGCCTGCTTGCCGCGCTCGCCGCCCATGGCGACCTGCTTCTTGCGCGCCGTCTCTCGGTTGGCCTGCGTGCCGCCGTTCTTGCTCGCGGACTTCTTACGGCAGCTGCCTTGCTCGTGCTCGCCCTTGCCCGGCACCGGTTCAAATCCCGGCCAGCACCGCGATGTCTTCTCGTCTTTTTCCTCTGCCATGCTGCCCTCGCTTCGGCTGCCGCCCTGGACCGAGCGTGCAACAGCGCGTTGGGATTGCGCCCGGTAGCCCGCACGTTGTCTGACCCGCGCGCGCCCGTTCGCCTCCCGTCAAACCTTGCGCGGTTTCGGGACGGAAACGGACTTCTTGACGGGAGCACCCGCAGGTGCCGCTTTTTTCGGGCCCTTTGCCCGCACGGCCCTTTGCAGAGCCAGCACCTCCCGGTCTTCGAGCTCGCGCAACTCGCCCGGCGGCACGTCCAGGATCAAAGGACCGAAGCCGACCCGCCGAATTTTCTCGACGTGGTGGCCCACCTCCTCGAACAGCTTGCGCAGCTCCCGGTTGCGCCCTTCGATCAGAACCACCTCGTACCAGGGGTTCTCCGCGTCCCGCAGCAGCGAAATCCGCGCCGGCGCGGCGAACACCCGGCCTTCCCGCGCGCCGCGTCGGCCTTTTTCGATCATCACCCCGGCCCGCAGCTGGTCGATCGCCGTGTCCGAAGGCTTGCCGCTCACCTTCACCAGGTAGGTCTTCTCCACCTGCGTGCTCGCCTTGGTGAGCAGGTTCGCGAGCGCGCCGTCGTTGGTCATCAGCAGCAGGCCTTCGCTCAGGTAATCCAGCCGGCCCACCGGGTACACGCGGCCGGCGTTGCGCACGCGGTCGAAAAACTGCATCACCGTCGGACGCTTCTCGGGGTCGCTCACCGTGGTGACGTAGCCGCGCGGCTTGTTGAGCATGTAGTAGCGCTGCTTTTCCTTGCCTTGCAGCAGTTTGCCGTTCACGCGGATGTGGTCCCGGTCCAGGTCCGCCTTGGTGCCCAGCTCGGTCACGGTCGTGCCGTTGACCTGCACGGCCCCGCCCGCGATCAGCTCCTCGGCTTTGCGCCGCGAGGCGACCCCGGCCGCCGCGATGATCTTCTGCAAGCGCTCCTCGGCCATCAGCTTGCCTCGCCTGCCGGAACATCCGGCACCGGCACCCCGCTCTTGTTCACGGAAACACCCTCGACCACCGGTTCTTCTTCGCTCACCTCGATCGCCAGCGGCTCCAGGCGCGGAGTCGACCCCGGCGGCCTCGGGCTTTCAGCCTCTTCGTTCGATTCCTGCAACTCTCCCGCCATCTTTTCAAACTCCTCCATGCTCGGCAGCTCCCCCAAGTCCCTGAGCCCGAACCGCAGCAGGAACTCCCTGGTTGTCTTGTACAGCATGGGCCGCCCGATGACCTGTTTGCGGCCCGCGGTCGTCACCAGCTTGCGCCCCATCAGCGAGCCCAGCACGCCGGCCGAGTCCACGCCGCGAATCTCGGAGATCTCGGGCGCGGTCACAGGCTGCTTGTACGCGATCACCGCCAGGGTTTCGAGCGCCTGCAAGGTCAGCTTCATCGGCGGCTTCAGACTGCGGGCGAAGCCGCGCACCGCATCGTGGTACTCCGGCCGGGTCGCGACCCGGTAGCCCCCTGCGATCTCGCGAATCTCCATCCCGCGCTCCGCCGCGTCGTACTCGTCCGTCAGCGCGGCCACCAGCTCCCGCACGGCCTCGCGCTCCAGGCGGTCGCGCAGGCGCTTGGCCCGCTTGTCCGCGTCCGGGTCGCCCAGGCGCGGGGTAATCTCATCGTCGGCGTCCTCTCCCAACACGTGCGCAGCCGGCGCGCTCTCCTGCTCGATGCTGTCCGCCTCCCCCTCCTCGACCGGGGCAGGCACCATCCGCTCCCCGCCGCGCGCCCGCTCGGCCAGGGCTTCGGCCCCGAACAGTGCCGCCAGCTGCGCGAGCGTCACCGGCTCCTCCGCCGCGTAGAGCACCGCCTCGACCTTTCCCCGCACACCCATCCGCTCTCCCCGACGCGCGACGAAGATACGGCGCCCAGCCTTATGCTAGCCGCTGGCAGCTTTCGATGCGACGGCGATCCGGAGCCGCCCGATGGCAGCTGTTATATGGTTGGCTTGACCCCGGGGAGCGGGTCGACGAATGAAGAGCCACCGCCATGCAGCCTGAACGCCATCGCACGAACAGGGTCGGCTGGCTGCGCGCGTCCGTGCTCGGAGCCAACGATGGATTGCTGTCCACCGCCAGCCTGGTTCTGGGCGTGGCGACAGCGCACGGCACCCATGGCAGCGTCATGACGGCGGGCCTTGCGGGGCTGGCCGCGGGCTCCATGTCGATGGCCGCCGGGGAGTACGTGTCGGTGCACTCGCAGGCCGATACCGAGCGCGCCGACCTCGACAGGGAAAAGGCGGAGCAGGCCGCGGATCCGTCCGGGGAGCTTCGGGAACTGGCCGATATCTACGTGCAGCGCGGCCTGACGGACAGCCTCGCCATGGAGGTGGCCGCGCAGTTGATGGCCAAGGACGCACTGGGAGCGCATGCGCGCGATGAGCTCGGTGTCACCGATGCCATGAGCGCCAGGCCCGTCCAGGCGGCCCTGGCCTCCGCGGCCAGCTTCGCCGTAGGAGCCGCGGTGCCGCTCCTGGTGTCCTGGCTCTCGCCGGAGCGGGCTCTCCCGTATGCGGTTGCCGCGGTCTCGCTCCTCTGCCTTGCGACCCTGGGCGGCATCGCCGCGCGGGTCGGCGGAGCCCCCGTGATCGCCGGCGCGGGAAGAGTTTTGCTGTGGGGGGCGCTCGCCATGGCCGTCACCGCGGGCGTGGGTGCCTTGTTCGGAACGCAGGTCTAGCCGATCCGCGCGGGCCGGGGGCTCCGAGCCGTTCGATCCGGAGCTCCCTTCCCGCTCTTACGCGGACTCAGTGGACGAACACCAGCCGCATCCCCCAGAACAGAACCCCGGCCAGCAGCGCCGCCGCCGGCAGCGTCACCACCCAAGCCAGGGCGATGTTGCGGATCGTCGCCATCTGCAGGCCGGAGCCGTTGGCCATCATCGTACCGGCGACCGCCGAAGACAGCACGTGCGTGGTCGAAACCGGCAGCTTGAACTGGTCCGCCGCGATGATGGTGCAGGCCGCCACGATCTCCGCCGAGGCCCCCTGCGCGTAGGTCAGGTGCGTCTTGCCGATCTTTTCACCGACCGTGATGACGATGCGCTTCCAGCCGACCATGGTTCCCAGGCCGAGCGCCAGGGCGACCGAAACTTTCACCCAACTCGGGATGAACTTGGTGCTGTTATCGAGATTCGCCCGGTAGTTCTTAACGACGGCGGCCTCTTGCGGGGTAAACTTGACCGCTTTGGCCTTGTCCATCAGCCGCAGCGCTTCGCCCTCGATGTACATGTCGTTGCGGACGTTGCGCTGCTGCGAGGCGGGTACCTTGGCGAGGGACTTGTAGGCAAGCAGCTCCTGCTCGATCTGCCCGGACATCTGCTCCAACCCGACCATGGTGGCCGGGGTGAACTTCTTGTCGCGGATGTAGTCCAGCAGCGCCGTGCGATCGGCCTGCTGCAGCTGGTTCGGCTGCTGGCTCGCGGGCGGCGTCGGGGCCTGCTGCCCGCTGGTCTGCGGGGGAGCCTGGAGGGCGGAAGCCGGCTGAACGTGCGCTGCGAAGACTCTCTGCGCCTGCTCGGAGACGGCCGAAAACGTCGTGACCTGCGAGTAGCCCATCGCGTGATTGAGCGCGTAGGCCGTGGGCACGGTGCCGATCAGGATGAGCATGATCAGGCCCATGCCCTTTTGCCCGTCGTTCGAGCCGTGGCCGAACGACACGCCCGTGCAGGTGAGGATCAGGAGCGCGCGAATCCAGAACGGCGGCGGCGCGGCGGTCTTCGGGGCCTCGTACAGCTCCGGCTTTTTGACTACGGCCTTGAGGATCAAGAGCATCAACGCAGCGAACCCGAAGCCCACCAGCGGCGAAACGATCAACGCCTTGAACACGCCCAGGGCGGTCGACCAGTCAACGCCGCTGGTGCCGTTCTTGCCGTTCATCAACTGGTTGGCCAGGCCCACCCCGATGATCGACCCGATCAGCGAGTGCGAGCTCGACACGGGCAGCCCGAAGAACCACGTGCCCAGGTTCCAGAGGATGGCGGCGATCAGCAGCGCGAAGATCATCGCGAAGCCCGCGCCGGAGCCGACCTGGAGGATGAGCTCGACCGGCAAGAGCGAAACGATGGTGTACGCGACGCCGCCCGAGGAGGTGAGCACGCCGATCAGGTTCCACATGCCGGAGTACACGACGGCCACGTGCGGCTCGAGCGCGTGCGTGTAGATGACGGTCGCTACCGCGTTGGCGGTGTCGTGGAAGCCGTTGACGAACTCGAAGCCGAGCGCGATGAGCAGCGCCAGACCCAGCAGGACGTAGGGCCAGACCGTGGGCTGCGGCGAGCCCGCCAGGTCGCGGACGATCTGCGTCGCGGCGAAGCCGAGGCCGCCGATCAGGACCAGGGCGAAAAGGGCCGCGCCCAGCTTGCCGGGACCTTTGTTCATCTTGCTCGCAAGCATCTCTCGAGATACTTCCGGGTCGTAACCGCCGTCTTTGGGAAGAGGAATCGTTGCCTGGCTCATCTGCTGTTCACCTGCTTCAAACGCTAGCAGCGCGGCGAAGGGAGCGCATCAACCGAGACGGGATCGAACATGAAAATCCGGTGAAATCAGCGGAAGCTGTCCTCGGCGCGCGCCGAGGACAGCGCCTCGAAACCGTCCCCCTTCTTCACGTAAACCTCTCCGAAGTTCACGTCCTGCCGCAGCAGCACCGCCTGGAGCCGGACCATCTCCAGCAGCGCCAGAAATGTCGCGATCAGCGCCCGCTCCGACCGGACATGGCCGAGCAGCCTGCTTAAGGCGACCGGGCCGTCTTCCAGCAGCAGCCGGCGGCGCAGCGTGTCGATCGAGTGCGCCACGGTGACCTGGTCCTCGCGGATGTCGAGCACGGGCCTGGTCCGCAGGCGGTCGAGCACATCGCGAAAAACCCGCACCAAATCCGGCACATCGGCCGCGATCTCGCCGTCGAACTCGGCCTCCCGCGTGACCTCATGGAGGCGCGGGCGGGTCCAGGTCGCCGCTTCGATCGCCTGCTTCTGGCTGAGCATCTGGGCGGCGTTCTTGAAGCGCTCATGCTCGAGCAGGCGCTCCACCAGCTCCAGGCGCGGGTCGTCCGCGGCATCGTTCGCGTCCTCACGCGGCTCGCGCGGCAGCAGCATCCGGCTCTTGATCTGGACGAGAAGGGCGGCGGTGTAGATGAACTCGCCCGCCGTGTCCACGTCGGCCTGCCGCAGCTGCCCCACGTAGACGAGGAACTGCGCGGTGATGCGCGCGATGGGGATGTCGTAGATGTCGATGTCCTGCTTGCGGATCAGGTCGAGCAACAGGTCCAGCGGGCCGTCGTAAACGCGGCCGACGGTGATGGAAAAGGGGGAGTCGCCGGCGTGGGCCGGACGGCCCTGTTTGTTTTCCGGCGCCTGCCCCGGCTCCGTCACGCGGAAGCCTCGGCTCGCAGGCCCATCGCCTGCTTTACCCGAACCAGCGTCTGTTCCGCGGCCCGTGCAGCCCGCTGATTGCCGGCCTGGAGAATGTCGCTGACGTCATCCGGCCTGCCTTCAAAGTGCCTGCGCCGCTCCTGCATGGGAGCAAGTTCGGCGACGATCGCGTCCGCGAGCCAGCCCTTGCACTCGATGCACCCGATGCCCGCGGTGGTGCAGCCCTCGCTGACCTTCTCCAGGGTGGCGGAGGAGGAGAAAACCTTGTGCAGGTCGCCCACCGGGCATTTGTCCGGGTCGCCCGGGTCGGTGCGGCGGATGCGCGCCGGGTCGGTGACCATGGGCTTGAGCTTTTTGCGAATCTCCGGCTCCGGGTCGGTCAGAAGGATGTAGTTGTCGTAGCTCTTGGACATCTTGCGGCCGTCGGTGCCGGGCAGCTTCGGGGTTGGGGTGAGCAGGACCTGCGGCTCGCGCAGCAGTTCGCCCCGGTACAGGTGGTTGAATCGCCGCGCGATCTCGCGAGTGATCTCCACGTGCGCGACCTGATCGGCCCCCACGGGCACGTGCAGGGACGCGGCGGGCGTTCCGTAGAGCAGGATGTCCGCGGATTGCAGCAGCGGATAGCCGAGAAACCCGTAAGTCGCCAGGTCCTTTTCTCGGAGGTTCTCTATCTGATCCTTGTAGGTGGGCACGCGCTCGAGCCAGCTCAGCGGCGTGATCATCGAGAGAGCGAGGTGGAGACTCCCGTGCTGATGCACTTCACTCTGGACGAATATGGCCGCTTTCTCGGGATCGAGCCCGGCGGCAAGCCAATCCAGGGCCATCTCCGTGACATTGCCCGCGATGTTGCCCGGCTCGGCGTAGTCCGTCGTCAGCGCATGCCAGTCGGCGATGAAGAAGAAGCACTCGTACTCCTCCTGCAGCCGCACCCAGTTGTGCAAAGCCCCCATGTAGTTGCCCAGATGGAGCTTGCCCGTGGGGCGCATGCCGGAAAGAACGCGGCGGCGAGGTGTCTGCGGAGGGGGTGTACTCATCTGCAGAAGCTTAAACCGACAGGAGCACGTGGTTGATCAGCGCCAGGGTCGGCCCCACGAACAGGTTCACCAGGCGCCCCCCGAAGACGAACATCAGGATCAGCGAGAAGATCCCCAGCTGGTCGTACGCGGCGAGCATGCGCGTCGGCAGAAGGTGCCGGATCAGGTGCGAGCCGTCGAGCGGCGGCAAGGGCAGCAGGTTGAAGAACGCCAGGAACAGGTTGAGCGTGAGCGCCATGTAAAGCAGCAGCACCGCCGGGAAGACCGCCGTGCCCACCAATTCGGGGTCGAAGCCGCCGAAGGCGAGGCCCCGCACCAGCTGCGCCGCCATCGGCGAGCTCTTGGCGAGGATGACCAGCACGACCGTGCAGACGAGCGAGATGAGCAGATTGCTCGCGGGGCCGGCGAGGGTGGTCAGAACGTCCCCCCGGACATACTTGACGAAGTTGCGCGGGTTGACCGGCGTGGGCCGCGCCCAGCCGATGAGGAACCGCCCGCCGTAGGGCCCGGCGAAGAGCATCAGCAGCGGCAGCAGAATGGTCCCAATGGGATCGATGTGCTTGGCCGGGTTCAGGGTCACGCGTCCCAGCATGCGCGCGGTCTGGTCGCCCAGGCGCGAAGCGGTCCAGGCGTGCGCCGCCTCGTGCAGCGACAGCGAAAACAGGAGCAGCACGAACTCGAAGACCTTTAGAACGATTTCCTGCCGCGACATACCTTCATGGTAGCAAGCGGCTCACACCAGCAGGTCGCCCGACACGGTGCGTGCGCCGCCGGCGTCGCCCGTGTTCACGGTCCCCCTGGGCTCGATCAGCGCCACGTGGCACTCCCGCGCCGCCGAGGGGCGATGCTCGACCCCGCGCGGGACGACCATCAACTCGCCCTCGGCGAGAAGAGCGACTCGGTCGCGGAACTCGATCGTGAGCTCCCCGGCGAGCACCAGAAACACCTCGTCCGCGTCCGGGTGGCTGTGCCAGATGAACTCGCCCTCGAGCCTGGCGAGCTTAAGCTGGTGATCGTTGAACTCCGCCGCCACGCGCGGGGACCACTGCTCTGCGAACGTTTTCAGCTTCTGCCCCAGGTTCAGAACCTCACCTTGTCCGTGCGCCATCCCGTCCTCCCACACTCTCGCCGGCCTTGACCAGCGTGCGCGGCGGCACATAGGCATCGGGGCCGATCTCGGTCCGGCCGCCCTCGGCATCGTTGGTCTCGGGCGCGACGGCTGCGTAGTCGGCGAGAACGCTGCCTCGCTTGATCACGATCTCCCGCCGGTCGTCGAGCAGAACGCCCCGGTGGAGGGTGCAGTCGTCCTCGATGGACACGTTGTAGCCGAGCGCGAAGGTGACCTCGCCGAAGATGCGCACGTTGTTGCCGATCGATTTGAAGATGTGCCGGCCCAGCATCTGCCGGAAGCGGAAGCCCAGCCAGTGATTGATCCCGATCGCGGATCGGTCGAACATCTGCCACATGTACACGAGCGGCTTGCGCGGGGCGTACTGTTCCATGTCGATCGAGCCGTCGTACTCTCCCTCGAGCGTGATGTTCTTCGGGTCGAACGAGAGCTGGAGCACGTTGAACGGCAGCTCGGAGTTCAGGTTGAAGTTGAGCCGTCCGCCCTTGGGCGAGCCCAGGATCATCTGGTGCAGGTTGTTGAGCACGATCTGCTCGCGCAGCTGTGCGCCCTGGTGCCGGGTGAACTCGTCGTCCAGGTACCGGAGCCAGCGCTCGTAGACCTCTTTGGCTTCGCGCGGCGGCTCCAGCACGCGGTCGGGTTTGCGTTTCGTTTCACTCATGTCGGCTCCCCTTCCAGTATGCAGCGCGCGCTACTGGAGGGCGAAGACCGCGTACACGGTCGCGGTGCGGCGAACCATCTGCGGGCCGAGGGTCAGCCGGACGGCCTCTGCCGCCACAGCTGAAGGCGGACCATCAGTGCTCATGGCGCGGGCGCGCAGGGGCACGGGGCCGGCCTGCTGCGCCTCATTGCTGGCATACACCAGCGGCCCCAACTTGCCGCCGAGCCCGGCAGCCATCTGCCCGGCGACCGCCTGGGCCTGCTTCAGCGCCTTGCCCGCCGCCTCGGCGGTCAGCACGTCCTCGTCCGCGACCGACCAGTCGATGGCCCCGCTCCGGTTGGCACCGGCGGCCACGGCGGCGGCCAGCACCCTGGCGGAGGCCGCGGCTGGGACGCGCACCGTCCAGCCCTGCTGGGCCTGGAACTTGCGCCGGGCCTGCTCGGCCGGGTCGCGGCCGTTGTTCTCAAACCCCTGCACCGGCCCGGTGCTTTGCCCCTCGCTTTCGAGCGCCTCTGCCGGCACCCCGGCCTTGTCCACCGCGTCCGCGATCGCCTTCGAGGCGGCCCCGGCCTGCTCGGCCGCTGCTTGCGAGGTAGCCCCGTACAGCTGGTAGCCGATGTGGACCACGGCGGTGTCCGCCCGGCGCTCGGCCTCCCCGCTCGCGGTCACGGCTAAGGTGCGATTCGTGGGGCCGACTTGACTTTGCGGGGCAAGCTGCTGGGCTTCTGCGGCGAAGGCGAAAGAGGCTACGAGAAAAAGAGCGAGAAAACGCATGGGGTCTCCTTGAGAAGCTCGAAGCGAGTAGACCCCAGCGCGGGCCGATTTGTCCCGGGAAAATACCGCTTCGATCTCGGCGCTTGGCGGTATTATGCGAGCGAGGTGCAGCGATGGCCACCGTTCCCGCAGCGTTCGTGTCGATGGAGGAGTACCTGAACACCAGCTACGAAGGCGCTGTCGAGTACATCGACGGGGAAATCATCGAGAAAGGAAGAGGGGGCGAGACGGGTTACGCGCACGGTTTGGTCCAGATCATCCTCGGTGAGTGGTTTCGCGCGCGCCGCAAAGAATGGAACATCTCCTGCTCTGTCGAGACTCATACAAGGACTTCGTCGTCCCGAATTCGACTCCCGGATGTCGTGGTCGTTCGGCGAGGCAGTGCGCCGAAGCACACCATTGTCGAGGCTCCCGTGCTGGCTATCGAGGTCCTGTCCCCATCCGACACGTTTGCCGATCTCAGGGATCGCGCTGCCGACCTTGAAGCAATGGGTGTTGCCGACATAGGGCTGATCGATCCCGAGCGCCGCTCCGCTTCCGTCTTGGCGCGCAACGGATGGTCCGTGACAACGGATCACCGGCTTCAGTCCTCGACCACCCCGGCCTTTGTCGACCTTGCCTGGCTGTGGACCGAGCTGGACGACTCTCAGTAGCTTTACCCGAACGTTCTAAGCTGCTCCATCACGCGCCAGGCCGCCCCCGAGGCGATCGACTCCGTCGCTCTTTCGAGTCCCGAAACCAAGTCCGGCGCAAGCCCCGCCACCACCAGTGCCGCCCCGGCGTTCAGCATCGCCACTCTGCCCCGGGCAGGATCCTGCCCCCGCAACACCTGCTCGACCAGCAAGGCGTTCTCGCGCGCATCGGCCCCGCCGGCGAGCTCCTCCAAACTGGACGCGGGCGCCGGGGGCGGCAGCGACCCGAGCACGACGGAGCCCTCGCGCACCTCGGCCCACACGCTCTCGCCGGTGGTGGCCAGTTCGTCCAAACCTTGCGCTGACCCCGCGACCCGCCCGTGTACCACCCAGGCGCGGCGCGTGCCCAACAACCGCAGCGCTTCGGCCATCACCGGCAGCAGCACCTCGTCCGCGACCCCCACCAGCTGCGCCGCCGCGCCCGCCGGGTTCGAGAGCGGCCCGGCCAGGTTCCAGACCGTCCGGAACGGCAGCGCGCGGCGCAAGGAGGCTACCCTCCGCATCGCCGGGTGGTACATGGGCGCGAGCAGTAACACTAACCCGCAGGGCCGCAGGCACTCCGCGGCGCGCTCGGGCGCGAGCGCCACCGGGATCCCAAGCGCCTCCAGGACGTCCGCCGAGCCGCACCGCCCGGTCACCGCGCGGTTGCCGTGCTTGGCCACGCGCGCGCCCGCCCCGGCCGCGATCAGGGCCGCCGCGGTCGAGATGTTAAAGGTATCGAGCCCATCGCCGCCGGTCCCGCAGGTATCCACCAATCCGGTTCGTTCGTCTTCCGAGAGCGGCAAGGGCACGCCCGCCGCGCGGATGGCTTCGGCGAAGCCGCC
>CAXUHL010000096.1:0-10787 GCA_964250745.1 uncultured Acidobacteriaceae bacterium | reverse complement strand
GCCAAGCGCATTTATGTCGTCGGCGCGCTGCTGATCCTGCTTTCGCTGTCAATCCTGCTGTCGATTTTTTCGGTGTGGGTCATCATGCGCAAACGTTAGCACCCTGTTTACAGGTGTGAGTCCTTCAAGTATCGCTTGAAGGTTTCAAAACTCCGCCAGGCTTCGGATGGCGGCGAAAAGTTTCTCGGGCTGCGGCAGGATCGCGTCTTCCAGCAGCGGCTGGTACGCAACGAATGTGTCCATGCCCGCGCACCGGCGTACCGGCGCGTCCAGATCTTCGAACAGCTCGTCCGCGATGCGCGCCGCGATCTCGGCTCCGTAGCCCCAACTCCGCATGTCCTCGTGCGCCACCAGCACCCGGCTGGTTTTGCGCACGGACGTCGCGATCGCCTCCCAGTCGTACGGGGCGAGCGTCCGCAGGTCCAGCAGCTCCACCTGGACGCCCAGCTCCCGCTCCGCGCGCTGCGCGGCCTGGAGCGCGCGCGGTACAACCGCGCCGTAGGTGACCAGGGTCAGATCGGTGCCGGCACGCACGGTCGCCGCCTTGCCGAACGGGATCGTGTACTCCGGCCCCGGGTCGAGCCCTTTGGCGTACGGCTCGCGGTACAACCGCTTGTGCTCCAGGAAAAGTACGGGGTCGTCGCAGCGCAGCGCGGTTCGCAGAAGCCCGGCCGCATCGCGCGCGTTCGAGGGCATGACGACTCGGATCCCCGGCGTGTGCGTGAACAGGACCTCACCCGATTGCGAGTGGTAGATCGATCCGCCGGTCAGGTAGCCGCCGATAGGGCAACGAATGACCAGCGGTGCCGAGAAGGTACCGTTCGAGCGCCAGCGCAGGTTTGAGAGCTCGTTACGCATCTGGTGCAGCGCCGGCCAGATGTAGTCGAAAAACTGGATCTCGACTACCGGCTTCATGCCGCGGACCGCATAACCCAGCGCCCGCCCTACGATGTTGGCCTCGGCCAGCGGTGAGTTGAACACCCGCTCCCCGCCGAACTCGGCCTGCAGGCCTGCGGTCAGTTTGAACACGCCGCCCTTGCCCTTGACCTCACCGGCCCGCAGCGCCGCGTCCCGGCTCGCGTCCGCCACGTCCTCGCCGTAGACCACGATGCGCGTGTCGCGCCGCATCTCGTCGTGGAGGCAGCCGTTGATCAGCTCGGCCATGGTTCGCGCTTTCGCGCCGTCCGCGGCCGGCGCTTCCACGGCCAGCGACGGGCTGCACGGGTCGTAATCCTCTGAGTACACGTGCTTCGCGATGCTCGCGACCTCCGGCGGCGCTGCCGTCAGCGCCCGGTCGGAAGCCTCCACCACCTCGTTCTCGACGCCGCTTTCGAGCGTGCGCACCCCGGCTTCGTCGAGAAGCCGCTCCCGAAGCAGGAAGTCGCGGAAGCGTGGAAGCGGGTCGCGCAATGCGTCCGCTTCGATCTCCGCCGCGCTGCGGTACAGCCGCTCGTCGTCAGACTCGGAGTGCGAGTAGGGCCGGACCACGTGGCCATGGACGAACGCCGGACCATGCCCCGCGCGACACCAGGCCACCGCCTCGGTCAGCGCGGCGTAGCTCGCGATCGGGTCGGTCCCGTCCACCTCGGCGAAGAAGAAGTGGGGGAAGTTGCGGACCAGGTTGGAGATGTTGCCGCCCGGCGTATTGACCTCGACCGGCGTTGAGATCGCGTAGCCGTTGTCCTCGATCAGGTACAGCACCGGCAGCTTCGCGTTCGAGGCCGTGTTGAGCGACTCCCAGAACTCACCCTGCGAGGTCGACCCTTCGCCGATCGAGATGTAGGTCACCTCGTCGCCGTGGAAGCGCACATCCTTGTAGGCGCGGTAGTCGCCGTCTGCCTTGGCCGCGGCCTCAGGGTGGCGCGCGAAGAAGCGCCCCGCCTCCGCGCAGCCGATCCCGTGCAGGCATTGCGTCGCGGTCACGGACGAGGTGGAGACGATGTTGAGCCGGGGATTGCCCCAGTGGCAGGGCATCTGCCGGCCGCCGCTGGCCGGATCCGCGGCCGCGCCCACCGCCTGCAGCAACAGTTCCTCGACGGTGGAGCCTAGGGTCAGGCACAACGCGCGGTCGCGGTAGTAGGGGAAGAACCAGTCGTAGCCCGGCTTGAGCGCCATCCCCGCCGCCACGAGCAGGGCTTCGTGCCCGGCGCAGGAGATTTGAAAGTAGGCCTTCTGCTGGCGCTTGAGCAGGATCTCCCGGTCGTCGGTGCGGCGGGAAAGCAGCATCAGACGGTAGATCTCCACCATCTGTTCCCGGGAAAGCCCGGCATGGCGGTCGCGCTTCGCCCTCAGCTCCGCGCTGCCCAGAGTCAACTCGCCAGCCGCCATGCGCACTCCCCCTTCGATACAACCCGGTCCAGTATAAAACTCAGTAGCCGCGCATCCGGTCCTTCACGCTCCGGGCCAGTTTTTCAATCGCCTCGCTTTTGCGCACCACCGTGAGCGAGAGCTGGTCCTTGTTGCTCTTGCCGACGGCCTCGTGCAGCTCCTGGGCCAGCAGCAGCAGCTTGTCGGTGTCGGCCACCAGCTGTTTTTGACGGTCGTCGTTGCGGCGCAGCTCCATGCGCTCGGTCAGGCGCGGGTCGACGCCCGGCGTTTCGTGGCCGAACTCGCCTTCGACGTTGCCGTGGGTCACGCGCGGGGTGTCGCCGGCGTTCCCGTTCTGCGCCCGCATGGCGCCGGCAACCAGAAGCGCGCCGGACATGACGACGACGAAGGCGATGGCGAAAAAGGTTCCGCCGCGCCGAAAAACCGGCGCCTTCCGCACCCCGGAACCCTCACACTGGTGTCTGTGTTCCGCCACGCCCATCGCCGCTCCCCGAGGTACAAACACCCGTGATGCTACTCCTTTCCGCCGTGGCCCCGGAAGCCGCGGAGCCCGTGCGCCACCACGCCCGCGACCTCCTTTCCGCCGACAAGCTCTTCGACACCGCCCAGCACCTGCTCACCGATGTACTGCCCAAGGTGCTCATCATCTGCCTGATCGCATGGGTGCTCATCCGGGTGCTCACCTTTTTCACCACGCGCATGGCCCGCGTCGCGGAGCGCCATGCCGCCGCCGCGACCCGCGTGTCGCAGGCGCGCACGCTCTCGTCCGTGCTGCGCGCCACCGGCATCGGCATCATCGGCTTCCTGGCCGTGCTGCAGATCCTGCCGCTGGTCGGCTTCAATTTGGGTCCCCTGCTCGCTTCGGCCGGGGTCGCGGGGGTCGCGATCGGCCTGGCCTGCCAGGCGGTCGTCAAGGACTGCCTTAACGGCATGCTCTTCCTGCTCGAGGACCAGTTCAACGTCGGCGACGTCGTCAAGGTGGCCACGTTCTCCGGGCAGGTCGAGGCCATGACCCTGCGCAAGACCACCCTTCGCGACGGCGACGGCACCCTCTACATCATCCCCAACTCGCAGATCACCACGGTCGCGAACATGACGCGCGACTACTCGGTCGCGACCGTCAACGTGGATGTAGACTTCTCGGCGTCACCCGACGAGGTCCTGCCCGTGCTGACCGAGGCGGCGATGTCGGTCCGCAACGACCCGGCGTTCAAGGACGCGTTTCTCGCCGACCCCACCCTGCTCGGCGTGGACGCCGTGAAGGGCTCGGTGGTGACCTACCCCATCCTGCTCAAGACACTCGCGAACCAGCAATGGGGTGCCAAGCGCGAGTTGCAGCGCCGCGTACGGATCGCGCTCGAAGAACATCACCTGCTACCGGGCGACCCCCTGCGCGTGTTCACCGCGAGCGGGCCGCAGGCGCTCGGCGGCCGGCGCGAAGAGGAGCCGGGCCAGGCTCCGGAGCCGGCACCGACACCGGCCGGCCACCAGGACATCAATCCCTTTACAGGCGAGGGCTTGTGAAGCCATTGCCCATGAACAAACGTTAAACTTTCCACAAGGTTGCCGAAAATTCCTTGCCTGCTTACTTCCATAAGACATATACTTGCCCCACGCCCCGGAACTCCGCGGGGCACCTGCCCTGGTCCCCCGGCGCACTCAGCCCCAGGGCATCGAGGGTCCTCCCCCAACCCTTGCACCTTTCAGAACCTAGGAGTGCGGCATGCAAATCGCAAAGGCGATTCTTCTTTCGGCGCTCGTCCCGGCCACGTCCCTTCTCGCCCAAACCACAACAATCACTGAAAACGAGACGGGCACCATTTCCAACTCGACCGACGCGGCCGGCCTGTTCGGCCCGGCGGGCGCGAGCCTCAACGGCAAGGCTATCGCCATCCACTACCAGTACGTCCCGGCGTACTTCGGCGCTTCCCAAACCTGCCGGAATCACACCTGCACGACCAACACCTCGCAAAACAGCCCGAACACGCCGGGCGCGGTGCTCATCACGGTCACCATCGACGGCAAGCAAGCCTCCTTCAGCTCGACCAGCTACGGTTCGCTGTTGTTCAGCACGCAATCCGACGATGCGTTCAGGATCGGCGCCAACGCGGACAGCTACGCGTCCAACGGCACCGGATGCACCGTGACCAACTCCTTCCGTGCACCCGTTGCGTTCGGCGCGACTTTGTCGCCGTCGAACCAACCCGTCCTGAACCAGGTCAACAGCGCGGTGCGGTTTTTCAATGCCGCTGTCAGCGTCATCCCGGTCGAGACGATCAACTTCTCCGTGTCGAGTGCCACGAAGTAAGTACACGGCGCACGGGCGCCGCGCCCCCACCCCCGCCCCGGGTCGGTAAACCCCCCCAGCCGCGCCCGTGTGCGTTAATCCGCCAGAGCCGCCGCGAGCCCGGTCTCGTCCCGGACCGGCGGCAGGCAGGTCCGGCCTTTGCACACAACCGCGAAGCTTTCCCCCTCGCCGAGCCAGGGCAGGAATGGCAAGGTCTCCGCCAGCAACGGCGGCAGCCCCTCGGTCGTGACCTGCGCCCGGTTCAGACGGATCACGCTCTTGGTCGCCGTCCACGGCCTGCCCGCAACGGCGGCCAGCGCGTGCGCCCGGAGGTCCTCGCCCACCACCGCTACCTGCGTGGCCGGCAGCAGGTATCGCTCCAAAGCCAGCCCGTACGAAGCCGCATACAGCCCGAACTGCCCAGCCACGCCTCCGAACGCTTCCAGAGTGTCCTCGGCCAGCTCCCGCAGCGTCTCGTCGCCGGTCAGCGCATGGAGTCGCAGCAGAGCGGCGGCCGCGCTCGCGTTGCCGGAAGGCGTCGGCGCGTCCTGCAACGGCTTGCGCCGCGCGCCCAGTACGCCGAGCTGCGGACCGGAGCCGGTCTCCGTGTCGAAGAAGCCGCCCCCCACACGGTCCGAGAACAGCTCCGCCATCGCCCGTGCAATCGCTTCGCCGGCCTTCCAGAAGCGGCTGATGCCGGTCGCCTCCCACCCGTCCAGGCAGGCATGGGCGAGGTAGGCGTAGTCCTCCAGCACGCCGGGGGCGGTCGAGGAAGACGCGTGCCCGTCGGCGTAAGCAACCACGTGCTTGAGCCGTGCACCGTCCCAGGCCTCAGCCAGCACGCGGTCCAGCGTTTCGAGCGCGAAAATGCGTGGCCCGTCCAGCCCAAGTGCCGACGCGGCTGCCAGGTAAGCCGAAACCGCCATCCCGTTCCAGCCCGTGTAGATCGTCCGGTCGATAAACGGCTCGGGCCGCTTGCCGCGAGCCGCCAGCAGCTTGCGGTGGGCCACCTCCAGCAATGCCGCGCCATGCTCCGGGTCCAGCCCCAGCGATGCGGCCACTGCCGCCGTGCTGCGGTCCGTCCGCAGCACGCACTTGCTCTCGTTGTGGTGCATGTCGCCGCGCGCGCGCACGCCGTAATAGGCCACCGCCATCCGCAGCTCGTCCGGTTCGCCGACCAGCACCTGCTCGACTTCGGCGAGCGTCCAGGTGAAGTAGTCGCCGTCATCGTCGAGCGTGATGTCCGCGTCCTGCGAGGCATAAAAGCCGCCCCGCGCGCGGTCGCTCAGGCTCGCGTCCATCCAGCGCAGGATGTCCCGCGCCACCCGCGCGCACTCCGGGTCGCCGTAGGTGCGAAAGGCATTCGCATAGTTCGCGAGCAGGCCCGCATTGTCGTAGAGCATCTTCTCGAAGTGCGGCACGCCCCACCGCTCGTCGACCGAGTAGCGGTGGAAGCCTCCGCCGATGTGGTCGTACATGCCCCCGCGCGCCATCGCGTCGAGAGTGCGCACCGCAGCCTCGCGCACCGGGGCCGACCCGGTCCGCGCGCCCACGTCGAGCAAAAGGTCCACGGCGGCCGGATGCGGGAACTTCGGCGCATCCCCGAAGCCGCCATGGACCTTGTCGAAGCCCTGCAACGCCGAGCCGACCAGCTGGTCCACGATTTCGGGGCCGAGCGAGCCGGACCGCCCGGAGAAGCTCTCCCCATGGTCGATCGCGCTGAGAACCTGCGCCGCCGTGGCTTCAAGGTCCTTGCGCCGCTCTTTCCACACGCCTGCCAGCGTTTCGAGCACACGCCGAAAGCCGGGCCGCCCGAAGCGGTCGTCCGGAGGAAAGTACGTGCCGCCGAAGAATGGCCGCCCATCGGAGGTGAGCAACGCCGTCAGGGGCCAACCGCCCTGCCCCGCCATCGCCTGCACCGCGGCCTGGTAGCGCGCGTCCACGTCGGGCCGCTCGTCCCGGTCCACCTTGACCGCGACGAAGTGCCGGTTGACCACCGCGGCCAGCGCGGGGTCTTCGTAGGACTCGCGATCCATGACGTGGCACCAGTGGCACCACACCGCGCCGATGTCGAGCAGGATCGGCTTGTCCTCGCGCGCGGCGAGCGCGAACGCCTCCGGGCCCCACTCGTGCCAGCGCACCGGCTGGTGCATGGCGGAGCGCAGATAGGCGGAGGCGGAGGAAGCGAGTGCGTTGGGCGCGGCGGCGAAAGCTTGGCTCATGCCCGGTTCGATGCGCCGGGGTCCCTACGCGCTCTTGGCCGCAAGCGGCGACGGGTCGGATACCGGCGTCCGAATGAGCCGCACGCTGCCCCGCCCGCGCAAGCGCTCCACCGGCACCTCGACCAGCGCGTAGGCAAGCAGACCCGCCCCCACGGCGACCGGCAGAACGAGCCAGGGATGCCGCCCACCCAGCGCCGCCGGCCACAGAAACAGGATCGAAGACTGGTACAGGTAGCCGCTGTAGGACGCGAGGCCCAGCACCGCGACCGGCCGCCGGCCCAGCGCGCGGCTGGTGCGCGCGTGCGGGTTGCGCAGCAGCCAGGCGAGCGAAAAGGCCGCGGCCAGCGACTCCAGCGTGTACCCGGCGGAATAGGTGTACACATTGCCGCCCACCACCCGCAACACGGGGGACACGACGGCGAAGAAGAGCGGCGGCACCCAGGCGGCCCGCGCCAACGCGCCGTACACGCGCTCGAACCGGGCCGAACCCGCGCCGATGGCCACCAACGCCCCGGCGAACAGGCTGTCCATGCGCCCCGGCAGTAAGACGCCCTCGCGGTGGTCGAACCAGGGCGCGTGCGCGGCGGCGGCGGCCATGCGGAACACCGGGCTGGCCAGGATGAGAACCGCGCACACCAGCGCCGCTGCCCGCCGCCCGCCCCATCGCAGCGAAAGGAGCAGCAGCACCGGCCAGAAAAGATAAAACTGCTCCTCGACAGCGAGCGACCAAAGGTGCGCGGTGAAGACCGTCGCATCGCCGGGCACGACGTTGGTCAGGAAGAGAGCCGCCGTGCCGAGGGCTTTCCAGGGCACGGCCAGCCCGGCACCCAGGCACACCGCCGCGACCACCCCCAGGTACACCAGCAACGGCGGCAGAATGCGCGTCGCGCGCTGCAGATAGAAGTGACCGAGCCTCGCGCCCCCGCCCCGCCCGGCCTCCCGCAGAAGCATCGTCGTGATCAGAAAGCCGCTGAGCACGAAAAAGAGCTCCACCCCGTCCGGGCACGCGGCAAAACCGTGCAGGATGACGAAGCGCTGCTGCAGGTGCAGCAGAAGGACCGTCACGAGCGCGAAAGCACGGATGCCGTCCAGGCTGCGGACGCGGTTGCGTTCCAGGTTCATGCTCGTCGCGTCACTCGCTTTCCGTCCTCCGTTCTCCGGCGGTCCGCCCGTGCAAAAACTACCGGGCGCATCGTTGATTCTTGCATGGCAGCCCCGCCCGGTGGCAAGCGAGCGCGCTGCCCGGCGAATCCGATCCGGTAAACTTAAGTGCACCTGAATCCGTCTCTCCTCTCAATGGCTCCCACTTCGCTCTTCGCAGAAACCACCGCTTTCACGCGCACGCTCGGCCGCATCCGCTCCCGCGAGGCGCGCATCGGCATCGTGGGCATGGGCTATGTCGGCTTGCCGCTCGCCCTGCTCTTCTCCGAGGAGCGCTTCCGCGTCACGGGCCTCGACATCGACCCCGAGAAGGTCGCCACGCTGAACCGTGCCGGGTCCTATATTGTCCGGATTCCGGGCACCGAGATCGCGCTCGCCCGGCAGGCGGGTTTTTCCGCGACCGCGGACTTCGCGGCTGTCGCGGAGATGGACGCGGTCGTCATCTGCGTGCCCACCCCGCTCTCCGAGCACCACGAGCCCGACCTGAGCTACATCGAGCAGACCGCCCGCGCGCTCGCGCCGCACCTGCGCGCCGGCCAGCTCATCGTGCTCGAAAGCACGACCTACCCCGGTACCACCGAGGAAGTGCTCATCCCCATCCTCGAAGCGGGCGCGCCCGGCAGGCTCAGGGCCGTGCGGTCCGGCGGCGAGCACGGCTTTTTCGTCGCGTTCTCCCCGGAGCGCGAAGACCCCGGCAACGACACGGTCGCCCGGCGCGACATCCCCAAGGTGATCGGTGCCTACGGCGAACCGGCGGGGGAGCTGGCCGCCGCCCTGTATGGCACGATCTTCAACACCACCGTCCCGGTCTCCTCCCCCGCCGCCGCGGAGATGACCAAGCTGCTCGAGAACATCTACCGCTGCGTCAACATCGCGCTCGTCAACGAGCTCAAGCAGCTCTCCATGCGCATGGGGATAGACATCTTCGAGGTCATCGACGCGGCCAAGACCAAGCCCTTCGGCTTCCAGGCCTTTTATCCCGGGCCCGGCCTGGGCGGCCACTGCATCCCGATCGACCCTTTCTACCTGTCCTGGAAGGCGCGGCAATTCGACTTCCACACCCGCTTTATCGAGCTTGCGGGCGAGGTCAACGGGGCGATGCCGCAGTACGTGATCGACCAGACGATCGAGGCGCTCAACCGGCACCGCAAACCCCTGAACGGTTCGCGCATCCTGGTCCTCGGCCTCTCCTACAAGCGCGACATCGACGACCTGCGCGAGTCCCCTTCCCTGCCCATCCTCGAGCTGCTGCGCGCCCGCGGGGCCGAGGTCAGCTATCACGACCCGTACTTCGCCCACGTCGGGCGCGGACGCAATTACGACCTCAACATGGACTGCGCCTCGCTCGACGACCTGGCCCGGTACGATTGCGTCCTGATCGCCACGGATCACTCCGACTACGACTACGGCCGCATCGTGCGCGAGGCGCGGCTGGTCGTCGACACGCGCAACGCGACCCGGGGTTACGAAGGTAAGAACATCGTGCGCTGTTGACGGCGTTTCGGCTCCGGAATCTTGTACGCTGTTCGCAACCGCTGCGCCGTGAAGCAGTGAAACCTCGCCCAGGAGCCCCGGTTTTGGAACAGTTTCCCCGTCTCGCCCGCCTGCCTGCCTACGTCTTCAACATCACCGGCGAGCTCAAGGCCGATGCGCGCCGGCGCGGCGAGGACATCGTCGACTTCGGCATGGGCAATCCCGACGGCGCTACCCCGAAGCACATCGTCGATAAGATGATCGAAGCCGCGAGCCGCCCGGAAACCCACCGCTACTCGCTGTCCAAGGGCATCCCGCGGCTTCGCAAGGCCATCGCGCACTGGTACGGCACCCGCTATGGCGTCGATATCGACCCCGCATCCGAGGCCATCGTCACCATCGGGTCCAAGGAAGGCATCGCCCACCTGTGCATGGCCACGCTCGACAAGGGCGACGTCGTGCTCGTACCCAATCCCAGCTACCCCATCCATATCTACGGCCCGGTCATCGCGGGGGCGAGCATCCGGTCGGTGCCGGTCCACGACACCGCCGCGTTCCTGGCGGAGCTCGAGCAGAGCATCCCGCTGATGTACCCCAAGCCGAAGATGCTCATCCTCAACTTTCCGGCGAACCCGACCACCCAGTGCGTCGACCTTCCGTTTCTGACCCGGGTCGTCGAGCTGTGCCGCGAGCACGGCATCTGGCTGGTGCACGACCTGGCCTACGCGGACATCACCTTCGACGGCTACCGCGCGCCCTCCGTGCTCCAAGTGCCCGGCGCGAAGGACATCGCGGTCGAGTTCTTCACGCTGTCGAAGAGTTACAACATGCCGGGCTGGCGGGTGGGCTTCATGTGCGGCAACCCGGAGCTGGTCGCCGCGCTCGCGCGCATGAAAAGCTACTGCGACTACGGCACCTTCACACCTATCCAGGTTGCGTCGATCTGCGCGCTCGAAGGCCCGCAGGCGTGCGTGGCTTCCATCACGGAGACGTACCGTAAGCGCCGTGACTGCCTGGTCGCGGGCCTCAATAAACTCGGCTGGCAGGTCGCCTCGCCGAAAGCGACCATGTTCGTGTGGGCGCCAATCCCTTCTCTGTACCGGGACGGCGAAGTGACAGGGGAAAAGCTCGCCTCGCTCGACTTCTCGACCAAGCTGCTGCGTGACGCGAAAGTGGCCGTCTCCCCCGGCATCGGCTTCGGCGAACACGGCGACGGCCACGTCCGCTTCGCGCTGATCGAAAACGAGGAACGCACCCGGCAGGCGCTGCGCGGGCTGCGCGCGATGTTCGCGAAGGACGGTGTGCGGGAGCCGGTG
>CAXUHL010000095.1:0-10803 GCA_964250745.1 uncultured Acidobacteriaceae bacterium | reverse complement strand
TTCCAAGGCGGTACATTCAACCACTCTGCCATCTCTCCGGCCCAACAGAACTTTAACATAGCCCGGCGGGGTTTCGGCGGGGGCCGAGCGGTCGCGGGTCCCCCGCCCGGCATCCTTCCATACAACACAACGCGCCGCCCGCGAGCCGCGAAGGAGCCCCATGCCGCAACTCGATGATGCCCTGCTCAGCAGGATGGACGCGTACTGGCGCGCCGCGAACTATCTAACCGTCGGGCAGATCTACCTGCAGGACAACCCGCTCTTGGAGCGCCCCCTCACCGCGGCCGACGTCAAGCCGCGCTTGCTGGGCCACTGGGGCACGACGACCGGGCAAAACTTCCTGTACACCCATCTGAACCGCATCATCCGAGAGCACGATGCGAGCATGCTGTACATCATGGGCCCGGGGCACGGCGGGCCAGGGTTCGTGGCGCACACCTATCTCGAGGGTTCCTACACGGAGATCTACCCGGACGTCGAGCGCGACCGGGACGGCATCCGCCGGCTCTTCCGGCAGTTTTCGTGGCCCTATGGCATCCCGTCGCACGCCGCGCCGGAAACGCCGGGCTCGATCCACGAGGGCGGCGAGCTCGGCTATGCGCTGCTGCACGCCTACGGGGCGGCGTTCGACAACCCCGACCTGATCGTGGCGTGCGTGGTGGGCGACGGCGAGGCGGAAACCGGACCGGCCGCGACAAGCTGGCACTCAAATAAGTTCCTGAACGCGAAGACCGACGGTGCCGTGCTGCCCATCCTGCACCTGAACGGCTACAAAATCGCGAACCCGACCGTGTTGGCGCGCATCCCGCGCGAGGAGCAGATCGCGCTGTTCACCGGCTACGGCTATGACCCGATCGTGGTTGCCGGCGACGACCCCATGACGATGCACCGGGAGATGGCCGCCGCGCTCGATCGGGCCTATGGGCGCATCCGCGAGATCCAAGCCGCGGCTCGCCAAAGCGGTGAAACAGCCCGCCCGCGCTGGCCCATGCTCATCTTCGAGTCGCCCAAGGGCTGGACCGGGCCGAAGGTGGTCGACGGCGTGCAGATCGAGGGCACCTGGCGCGCCCATCAAGTCCCGCTCGAGCACGTGCGCGACAACCCGGACCACCTGCGCCTGCTGGAAGAGTGGATGCGGTCCTACAAGCCGGAAGAGCTGTTCGACGGGCAGGGACAGCTGAGGACGGAGCTGCAGGAGCTCGCCCCCAAAGGCCGCCTGCGCATGGGCATGAACGAGCACGCGAACGGCGGGCTGCTGCTCCAGCCGCTCGCGCTGCCTCCGTTCGAGCGCTACGGCGTCGCGATCGACGGGCCCGGCACCACCACTGCGGAGGCCACGCGGGTGCTGGGAGGCTACCTGCGCGACGTGATGCGGGCCAACCTGGAGACGCGCAACTTTCGCGTCTTCGGCCCGGATGAGACGGCCTCCAATCGCTTGCAGGACATTTACGAAGTCTCGAAGAAGCGCTGGGATGCCGAGTACAAGGACGGTGACGACGATCTGGCACTCGACGGCCGCGTGATGGAGGTGCTGAGCGAGCACATGTGCGAGGGCTGGCTGGAGGGCTACCTGCTCACCGGCCGCCACGGCTTGTTCTCCTGCTACGAGGCATTCATCCACATCATCGACTCCATGTTCAACCAGCATGCCAAGTGGCTGAAGGTGTGCCGGGACCTGCCCTGGCGCAAGCCGATCGCTTCGCTCAACTACCTGCTGAGCTCGCACGTGTGGCGTCAGGACCACAATGGCTTCTCGCACCAGGACCCAGGCTTCCTGGACCACGTCGCGCAGAAAAAGGCGGAGATCGTCCGCATCTATCTCGCGCCGGACGCGAACTGCCTGCTCTCGGTTGCCGCGCACTGCCTCCACTCGCGCGACTACGTGAACCTGATGATCGCGGGCAAGCAGCCCGCGCCGGTCTGGCTCTCGATGGAGGACGCCGTGCGCCACTGCACGGCGGGGCTGGGCGTGTGGGCGTGGGCTTCGACGGACGGCAGCGATCGCGGCGGCCCGGCCGGGGAGTGCGACGTGGTGATGGCCTGCGCGGGCGACGTGCCGACGCTCGAAACCCTGGCCGCCGTGTCCATTCTGCGCGAGCGCTACCCGGACCTGCGAGTGCGCGTGATCAACGTCGTCGACCTGTTTACCTTGCAGCGGCCCGAGGAGCACCCCCACGGCCTGCTGCACGAGGAGTTCGACCGGCTGTTCACCACGGACAAGCCGGTGATCTTCAACCACCACGGTTACCCGGCGCTGATTCACTCGCTCGTGAACGGGCGGGCCAACGAGCGCAACTTCCACGTTCACGGCTTCCGGGAAGAAGGCACGACCACCAGCCCCTTCGATATGTGCGTGCTGAACCACATCGACCGGTTCACGCTGGTGCTGGATGTGGTGCGGCGCACGCCCGGGCTGGCCGGGCAGATGGCCGCGGCCGAGCAGCTGCACTCGGAAAAGCTGCAGGAGCACAAGCTGTACGTATCCGCCCATGGCGAGGACCTGCCCGAGGTGCGCGAGTGGGTATGGAAGGGCAAGCACGTACCGGTGGGCCAGCCGGCACAGACCGGGGGAGACAACGCGTGACCGGGCCGGTGCTGGTGCTCAACTCGGGCTCGTCGTCGCTCAAGGCAGGGTTGTTCGCGGCCGACTCCGGCGCGAATTTCGCCGGCGAGCGGGCGTTGCTGCTCGCCCATGCCGACGGGATCGGCCAGGGCGAGGCTTCGCTTTCCATCCGCGACGCCGCGGGCAAGGAGCTCGCGGCGGAAAAGCGCCCGCTCACTTCGCAGGAGGATGCGCTCAGCGCGGTCGCGGCCGCGCTGAGCGTGCATGGCGGGCGCCCCGCGGCGGTGGGCCATCGCGTGGTACACGGGGGGCCGCGTTTGTTCGCGCCTGCCCTCCTTACCCCGGCGGTCGTCAGGACCCTGGAGCAGTCGGTTCACTTTGCCCCCCTGCACCTGCCGGGGTCGCTTCGGCTCATCGCGCAGGCCGGGCGCTTGTTCCCTGCCCTGCCCCAGGTAGCCTGCTTCGACACCGCTTTTCACCGGACGCTGCCCCCGGTAGCCCGGCAACTGCCGGTTTCGCGCGAGTACGCAAATGCTGGGCTGGTCCGGTACGGCTTTCACGGGCTTTCCTATGAGTCGTTGGTGGGGCAGCTCCGCGCGGAAGCTGCCCGCCTGCCGGACCGGATCGTGCTCGCGCACCTGGGCAGCGGGTCCAGCTTGTGCGCGGTCGCGCGCGGGTCCTCGGTCGACACGACCATGGGCATGACCCCGTCGGGAGGCGTCCCGATGGCAACCCGGACGGGCGATCTGGACCCGGGGGCGCTCCTGTTCCTGGCCCTGCAAGGGCGGCTTTCGCTCGACGAGCTCGAGGCGGAGGTGAACCACCATGGAGGGCTTGCCGGGCTGTCCGGCCTGAGCGGGGATCTGCGGCAGATCGAGGCCAGGATGCGGGAGGGCGACAGCGCAGCCACGCTGGCCTTCGACGCATTTGCTACCGGCATCGCGAAAGCGGTCGTCGGGCTCACGGTTTCGCTGCGCGGGCTCGACCTGTTGGTGTTTGCCGGGGGCGCCGGCGAGCACAGCGCTGCTTTGCGGGCCGCCGTGGTGGACCGGCTCGCGCCGTTCGGGGTCAGGCTCGATCCCGCGGCAAACGCAGCGCACGCCGGACGAATCGACGCGGTCGCCGCCAGCCGGGTCCAAATCCGCATCTTACCCGCGCAAGAGGACCCGGTCATCGCGGCGCACACGCGCCGGCTGCTCGCCGGGGCTTAGTGACGCGGCCTTCATCTGCGGTTGCGGTTACCCTCTGTATGCTTTGCTGAGCGACCGACCCATACCCATGCGCCTTTTGCACATCATTCACGACCTTGCGCCCGCCGGTGGCGGCCCCCCGGAGCACTTGCTCCAGCTCGCGCGCGGGTACTCGGAGGTCGGTGTTACGCCGGAGGTCCTTTCACTGGACCCGCCCGGAGCCGAGTACCTCGAACGCTATCCTTTCCGGGTCCATGCGATGGGGCCGGTGTCGGGCGCCTTCGGCTACAAGCCCGCGCTCGCGCGCTGGCTCCGGGCCAATGCCCGCGAGTACGACGCGCTCATCGTCGATGGACTGTGGATGTACCCCGGCATTGCGGCTCGTGCGGCCGCGCTCGCCGCCCGCGTTCCCTACCTGGTGTTCCCGCACGGCATGCTCGACCCCTGGTTCCGGCGGCAGTACCCGGCCAAGCACCTCAAGAAGCAGCTGTTTTGGTGGCTTTCACAATATAGAGTCCTGCGCGACGCGGAGCGGGTCGTCTTCACGACCGAGGCCGAGCGGGAGCTGGCTCCCGAGAGTTTTTCCCCGCACCAGTGGCGGAGCGCGGTGGTGCCGCTCGGGACCACGCGGCCGGAGGGCGACCCCGGTGCGCAGCGGGCGGCGTTCTTCAAGGCGTTTCCGGCCCTCCGAGGCCGGCGCTTTCTGCTGTTTTTGAGCCGCATCCACGAGAAAAAAGGCTGCGACCTTCTGCTCAGGGCGTTTGCGCAGGTGGCCGGGCGCTTCCCGGACCTCAATCTGGTCCTTGCCGGGCCCGACCAGGACGGGCTGCGTCCGGGGCTGGAAGAGATCGCCGCCGCCGCCGGGCTGGCCCACCGCGTCCAATGGCCTGGCATGCTCCAGGGCGACCTGAAGTGGGGGGCCTTTCATGCGGCCGAGGCTTTCATTCTGCCCTCGCACCAGGAAAACTTCGGCATCGCCATCGCCGAAGCGATCGCCTGCGGCCTGCCGGTGCTGATCTCGGACAAGATCAATATCTGGCGCTATGTCACCGAGGACGGTACCGGCTTCGTCGAGGAGGACACAGAGGCGGGCACGCTGCGCCTGCTGGAGCGGTGGCTCGCCTTGAGCGCCGGGGAGCGCGCCGCCCTGGTTCGCCGCACCGGCCCTTCGTTCGAGAAGCGCTTCTCGATGCGCCGGTGCGCCGCGGGCATCCGCGGACTTGTCGAGCAGGCGCAAGGCCCGCCCGCGCGGCAAGGCGAGGCCGCCGTCGCGGTGGCCCCATCCATGCGCGGGTAAAGCCGGTGCGGTTTTCCCGATGCAGTAAAGCGCACAGAGCGTCTCCATTGCCGCAAGCCGGTGGCTTTCCCGCCGGAAAAGCCGGGTTCGCGAGAGCTTGAAGCTCCACACCTTCAGGAAGACCGCCTCAGTGCGCCAGCATCGCCCAGGCTTCGTACACCAGCAGCGCCGCGACGCCCAGCCCGGCGTTGAACATCAAGGCCACGCGCAGGCCCATGAAGATGCCCGGTCCCGGCTCCAGGTTGAGTTCCGGCTCCAGGTCGTGGTCGGTGCCGGCCTGCTGCGACGGGATGTCCCGCAGGATCGCATCGATGTCCGACCCGGGGCGCGGGGCCCGGGTGCGCGGCATTTGCGGAAGCGGCCCGAGCGGGAGGGGAACGCGGGGAGCGGTGCCGTTCTCGGAGGTCTGCGTGCGGGCGGTGAGTGTGGGCTGCATGGGATTAGTTCCTTTCCGTCCACGACTCTATCGGCGCTTCGGCGGCTTTTCGCTAGCCTTTTCTTCGAGAAATCTTTCCCTGGTCCATTCTGGGACGGCATCCCCGGCCGATTCCCATTTTGGAACTCGGCGAAGAAAAACACGCGCGACGCCGGGGCCGTCCACCCTCGTTGATGGCAGCGAAGAGCTCCGCGCGCCGGTGCTTGACGCGCTTCCCATCCCCTTCTAGGCTGAGGCTACGTCCACGCAAAGGTGACCGACAGTGTCCTCCGCCCCGCATTACTTCTGGAACTATCTTCCGCTGCTCCTGCAGGTCCTGGTCGCCCTCGCCATGGGGTGCGGCATGGCCGCGGGCTCGTGGTTTATCGGCACGCACAAAGCCAGCAAGGCCAAGCTGGCCGCCTACGAGTGCGGCATCCCGGCCGAGGGCGACGCGCGCGGCCGCTTTTCCGTCCGCTTCTACATGGTCGCCATGCTGTTCATCCTGTTCGACGTGGAGGCGGTGTTCATGCTGCCCTGGGCGGTTGTCTACCGCCAGCTGCCGCAGATCACCGGGTCGCGGCTGTTCGGCTTCTGGGAGATCCTGGTGTACCTGGGCTTCGTGCTGGTCGGCTTCTTCTACATCTGGAAAAAGGGGATCCTGGACTGGTCCTCGGACAAGGCGGACCTGTAAATGGCGACCACGCCGAGCATGGGGGAGCACCCGGGCCAGAAAAGCCGGCGGGTTCTGGATAAGGATGCCGTTTTCGCGGAGATGGCCGGCAACCCGGCCGTGCGCGCGCTCGGCCCGGAAATCGTTCGAGACGCGAAATTCGACCGCGGCGAGTTGACGCTGACCGTCGCGCCCGAGGAGATTCGCGCGGCCGCCCGGGCCGTCCAGGAAGCAGGCTACAACTTCCTTGAGGACGTGACCGCGGTCGACTGGCTTCCCGCCGAGCCGCGCTTCCAGGTCACCTATCACATCGTTTCGCACCGGCTCAAGGAGCGCGTCCGGCTGCGCATCTTCGTCGACTCGGTCGCCGGCGGCGCGGACTCGATCACGCCCGTTTGGCCCTCGGCCGACTTTTACGAGCGCGAAATCTTCGACCTGTTCGGCATCCGTTTTCACGGCCACCCCAACCTGCGCCGCATCATGATGCCGGACGAGTTCGAGGGCCACCCCTTACGCAAGGACTTCCCCGTGGAGGGGTATCGATAATGAGCAACTTTACTGAAACCGCATCCCTGATCGCTCCACGCCCCGAGGACCCGACCAAAGACTCCACCATGATCCTCAACATGGGCCCGCAGCACCCCTCCACGCACGGGGTGCTGCGGCTGGTCGTCGAGATCGACGGCGAAACGGTGCTGCGCATCGTGCCCGACATCGGCTACCTGCATACCGGTATCGAGAAAACCTGCGAGGCCAAGTTCTATCAGCAGGTGGTGCCGCTCACCGACCGCATCGATTACCTGTCGCCGATGAGCAACAACCTGTGCTACTGCCTCGCGGTCGAGAAGCTGCTGCAACTGGAAATCCCGGAGCGCGCGCAGTGGCTGCGCGTCATGCTCAACGAGCTGACGCGGCTGAACTCGCACCTGGTCTGGCTCGGCACTCATGCCATGGATATCGGCGCGCTTACGGTATTTCTTTACTGCTTCCGCGAGCGCGAAGACGTGCTGCGCATCTTCGAGCACGTCGCCGGCCAGCGCATGATGACCTCCTATTTCCGCATCGGCGGGGTCTCGCTCGAGCCGCCGCTGGACTTCTTCTCCATGGTCCAGAACTTCATCAAGCGCATGCCGTCGAAGATCGACGAGTACCAGAACCTGCTCACCGGCAACCCGATCTGGATCGACCGGCTCAAGGGGGTCGGCTATCTGAGCCCGGAAAACGCGATCGCGCTCGGCGTGACCGGGCCGCCGCTGCGCGCTTCCGGCGTGGACTGGGACCTGCGTCGCGACATGCCCTACACGGGCTATGAGAAGTTCCAGTTCAAGGTACCGCTGGGCACCAAGGGCGACGTGTGGGACCGCTACACCATTCGTCTCGAGGAAATGCGCGAGTCGGTCAAGATCATCCAGCAGGCGCTCGACGGCATTCCCGAAGGGCCGATCACGGCCGACGCGCCCAAGGTGGTGCTGCCCGACCGCGAAAAGATGAAGACCGAGATGGAGTCGCTCATCTACCACTTCAAGATCGTCACCGAGGGCTTCCCGGTTCCGGCGGGCGAGGTTTACCAGGCGATCGAGAGCCCGCGCGGCGAGATGGGCTATTACGTCGTTTCCGACGGCACGGCGAAGCCTTACCGCGTCCACATGCGCAACCCGTCCTTCGCGACGCTCCAGGCGCTGGACATCATGTGCAAGGGTGCCCTGCTGGCGGACGTCGTTGCGGTAATCGGCTCGATCGACATCGTGCTGGGCGAAATTGACCGCTAGCCTGGGCGAGATCGCGGCGCGGCAGGAGATGTGGATCTCCTTCGCCGGGCTCCTGCGCGCGTACCTGGCCGCCGCCTCGCTGGGGCAGGAGGTGCCGCAGGCCATGCTGGTGGAGCCGCGCAAGAACGAGCTGCACCTCGAAGGCCCGCGCCGGACCATCAAGCTCGACCTGCAGATGCGGTCCGGCGAAGGCTACTGGGCCATCTACGACCTGGCCCGCGCCACGAACGGCGAGTCGCTGCTGGACGAAGGGGCGTTCCGCCTGGCCATGGACGGCACTTTTGCATGGAGCGGTAAAGCAGGCATCCTCGAGATGGACGCGCTGGCCGAAGCACTCGCTACACTGGTATTGGAGTAAGCACACGGAGGAAAGTTGAGTACAGAAGGCACAATCTTCTCACCGGAACTCGCGGCGAAGTTCGACCGCATGGTCACCTTGTACCCGGTCAAACGCTCCGCGCTCATTCCCATGCTGCTCTACGCGCAGGATGAAATCGGCGCGGTCACCGACGCAGTTGTCGCCGAAGCAGCCGAGCGGGTGGGCATCACCGAGCTCGATGTGCGCAACGTGCTCTCGTATTACTCCATGCTGCGCACCGAGCCGGCCGGCAAGTTCAACATCCAGGTCTGCACCAACATCTCCTGCCTGCTGCGCGGCGGCTACGAGATCCTGGACCACTGCAAGCAGCGGCTTGGGATCCACGAAAACAAGGGTGTCTCGGCCGACGGAATTTTCTCGGTCGAGGAGGTCGAGTGCATCGGGGCCTGCTGCTGGGCGCCGGCCGTGCAGGTCAACTACGACTTCGTCGAGAACGTCACCCCCGCGTCGATGGACGCGACCATTCAGGAGTACCGGGCCAAGGCCCGGCCACAGTAACCGCTTGCAAAGGAGCTCCAATGTTCCTCGTTTCGCATCCCGATGAAGTCAAGGTCATCTCCTTCCGTTTCGGGCAGGGCGCTGAAAAGATCGATAAGTACATCGAGCTCGGCGGCTACGAGCAGGCCCGGCGCGCCATCGACATGGGCCCGGAATCGATCATCAACGAGCTCAAGGCGTCGAACCTGCGCGGCCGCGGCGGCGCGGGCTTTCCCACCGGGCTCAAGTGGTCCTTCGTCCCCAAGACTTCCGACCGCCCCAAGTACATCCTGGTCAACGGCGACGAATCCGAGCCCGGCACCTGCAAGGATCGGCCCATCTGCCAGTGGGACCCGCACTCGGTGATCGAGGGCACCATCATCGCGGGGCTCGCGACCGGCGCGAAGCAGGGCTTTATCTACATGCGCGGCGAGTACCGGTACCTGCTCGAGATCATGGACCGATGCATCGCGGAGGCGTATGAGAAGGGCTTCCTCGGCAAGAACATCTTCGGCATCGAGGGGCTCGACTTCGACTGCCTTTCGCACTCCGGCGCGGGCGCGTATGAGGTCGGCGAGGAGTCCGCGTTGATGGAATCGCTCGAAGGCAAGCGCGGCGTCCCGCGCATCCGTCCGCCCTTCCCCGCGGTGGTCGGCCTGTACGGCGGACCGACCGTCATCAACAATGTCGAGACCATCGCGAGCGTCCCGCACGTGCTGCGCCTCGGCGGAGCGGAGTACGCGAAGATCGGCACCGAGCGCAACGGCGGCACGCGCCTGTTCGGCATCTCCGGTCACGTGAACCGGCCCGGCGTCTACGAGCTGCCCATGGGCTACTCGCTCCGCAAGGCCATCTACGAGGTCGCGGGCGGCATCCCGAACGGCAAGAAGCTCAAGGCGGTCGTCCCCGGCGGTTCGTCCACCCCGGTGCTCAAGGCGGACGAGATCGATGTCGGGATGGACTTCGACCAGCTCGGCAAGGCTGGAACGATGCTCGGCTCGGCCGGTGTCGTCGTGCTCGACGAGACGGTCTCGATGGTCGAGTTCGCGCTCCGGACCATCAAGTTCTACCAGCACGAAAGCTGCGGCTGGTGCATCCCCTGCCGCGAGGGCACGGACTGGCTGAAGAAGACCATCACGCGCGTCTACCAGGGCCAGGGCGTCTCGAAGGACCTGGACAACATCAAGTACCTGGCCGAGAACATGATGGGCAAGACATTTTGCCCGCTCGGTGACGCGGCCGCGATGCCGACCATCGGGTTCATCACCAAGTTCCGCGACGAGTTTGAGGCGTTCCTGGCCGAGAATCCGTCGACCCCGGGGCTTGTGCTCGCGCAGCAGCCTGAGTTGGTGCAGCTCGCGGCGCACTAAGCTATCGGGGGATGAAAGACAAAGAAATCATCAGAATCATTCAGGCTGATGGCTGGCGGTTCCACGAGCAGGTCGGCAGCCATCGGCACTTTCTTCATCCGACCAAGCCGGGCAAGACCACCGTGCCGGTCCATGCGGGCAGAGATTTGAACAAAGGGACTCTCAACAGCATTCTCAAACAGGCAGGTCTTAAATGACGCAATCCTATCTGGTGGTGTACGAGAAAGGTGCGAGTAACTGGAGCGGTTATTCGCCGAGCGTGCTGGGGTGCATCTCCGCGGGCGACACCCTGGAGCATATGCGCGCAATGATGACCGAAGCACTCGAAGGCCACCTGCAATGGATGTTCGACGACGGCGACCCGCTTCCGGAGCCGAATAGCAGTGTGGTGGACTTCAGTGAGGAAACCCCGGCGAACGGCGTCGAGCACTGTCATGTCGAATGGCTGACGGTTCGCATGCCCACCGAGAGATCGGCACCCACGGCCACCATTCTTGAGCACGATGCGGCAAACGAAGAAGAGCCTCTCTACGCCGACGCGGAAATCTATCCCGGCGCGCTTCATAGCGTGTTCACCGTAACCGGCATTAAGCACCCGTAACCTGGAAAGAAGCCATGCCTGAAGTGAAGCAAATCTCCCTCACCGTCGACGGCAAGCAGCTTACCGCCC
>CAXUHL010000094.1:9264-10822 GCA_964250745.1 uncultured Acidobacteriaceae bacterium | reverse complement strand
AGTAATGCCTGATCGTCGAGGAGGTCGGGCATGGGTCGAGAGTAAGCCAACCCTACCGGGGCAGCGCCTGCTCGCCTCGGATGGTGAAGGCGGCGGTTGCGTCGGGCTCGGGTGAGCCCAGAGACAGCGAGTATCGCCCGGCGCGCATGGCACGGAGCCCGGCGGCATCGACGGAGGAGAGCCGGCGCGGGTCGAGCAGCCAACGCAGGTGCTTCGTTTCTCCGGGGCCTAGCGGCACGCGGTCGAAAGCGACCAGTTGCCGCAGCGGTGCCAGGCCGCCCTGGGGTGGGGTCAGGTACAGTTCGGCGACGGAGTCTCCTGACCGCGAGCCCGTATTTCGGACGTCGGCTTCAACAGTGAGCGGACTGCCCGCCTCGACCGTTTGCGCGGAGAGCTTCAGGTTCGAGTAGGCGAAGCGGGTATAGCTGAGGCCGTAACCGAATGGCCATAAAGGCTTGCCGGTGTAGTAGCGGTAGGTCCGGTTGCGCATGCCGTAATCCTCAAAGGCAGGCAGGTCGACAGTGCTCGCGTAAAAGGTCACGGGCAGCTTGCCGCTCGGGTTTGCCTTGCCGGACAGGACTTCCGCGATGATCTGCCCGCCCGCTTCCCCCGGATACCATGCTTCAAGGATCGCATTCGCGTGCGCGGCGGCCCAGTTCACGGAGAGCGCGCTGCCATTCTGGAGCACTACGACCAGCGGCTTCCCGGTCGCGGCAAGTGCTTCAAGCAGGTGCTCTTGCGGCGCGGGCAAATCAAGCGAGGTGCGGTCGCCTCCGAGGAAGCCCCCAATATGGGTCGGCATCTCTTCGCCTTCGAGCTCGTTCGTGAGCCCGACGCAGGCGACCACGACATCGGCGGCCTTTGCGGCGCGAACTGCTTCCGCAACCTCCAGATCGGCCGGAGGGTACCACCGCAACGAAATGCCGGAGAAGGTGAGAGGACCCAAGTGCCTGAACTCGACCGTAATCGGGTGCGGCTTTGTATCGGCAAGTATTATGTCAACCGCGTGCGTGACAGAACCCCAATCCTCAGTGCCGAGCACATGGTGGGCAGTGTCAACCTCATGACCGTCCAGAGTCATGGCGACCTGCTCGGTGTCGCGATTCAGGGTTGCGGGCAGGCCGTCGCAGCCGTCACCGCAGCGGCCCACTTTGAGCGCGAGCCGGTACGTACCTGGCTGGGGCGGGGTGATCGTTCCCGTCCAGCGGACACTGTAGCTTCTCTGGTCCAGCCCCGGCACCGGCGGCGCGAACGTCCAGTCGAAATCGATTTGCTTGTCGTCGCGCGTGGCCTTCGGCACGCCGGTCAAGTCGGGCGTGGCGTAGTATGCGCCCGCCAAACCGTCCTCCCCGGCAGCGGTGTGAAACAGGGTGCGCGGAACCGGCAAAGCGACGCCCTCGACGTACGGAGAGCCTTGCGCGTAAAGCACCTTGGCCGCAGGGAACTCGGCTTCCACTCCGTCGACGGGGAGCACCGGGTGCGAGGGGATCGCGTTATAGTTTCCTTCGAGCGCGAGCAGCGAAGCCGCGTTCGGGCCCACGACGGCAATCGTCTTCAC
>CAXUHL010000094.1:0-9164 GCA_964250745.1 uncultured Acidobacteriaceae bacterium | reverse complement strand
GCGGCGGCGGCGGCATGGGCGGCATCGGGTGCGGTTCCGTGGCCTTGAAAGATGTCGTCCACCGCGCCGCAATCGGAGGTAACGAAGCCTTTGAACCGCCATGCGTCGCGCAGAGTGGTCTTCAGGAGGAGGGTGCTCGCGCAAGCGGGGCTGCCGTCCACCGCGTTGTAGGCGCACATCAGTGAGTCGGCTTTCGCGTCGACGATGGTGGCACGGAACGCGGGCAGGTAGGTTGCTTCGAGATCGTAGAGCGAGGGTTCGACGTTGGCTTTGTGGCGCGTGCTTTCCGGGCCGGAATGGACGGCGAAGTGCTTCGGCGTCGCGATGGTTTTGAAGTACGCCGGATCTGAGCCTTGCAGGTTGCGAACGAACTCCGCAGCCAGCGAACCGGTCAGGAATGGATCCTCGCCATAGGTCTCCTGCCCCCGGCCCCAGCGCGGGTCGCGAAAGATGTTGATGTTCGGCGACCAGATCGTCAGGCCGAAGTAGCGGCCCCGGTTGCCTTCGGCGCCGGCGGCGTTGTATTTGGCCCGTGCTTCCGTCGCGATGACCGCCGCCTCCTGCCCGACCAGCTCCTTGTCCCAGGTCGCGGCCATGCCGATCGCCTGCGGAAAAACCGTGGCGTAGCCGGAACGCGCAATGCCGTGCAGTCCTTCGGACCACCAGTCGTACGCGGGGATGCCCAGCCTCGGGATTGCCGGTGCCGCGTTCATCATCTGCCCGACCTTTTCCTCGAGGGTCATGGCATGGACCAGCGCCGCCGCGCGCTTTTCCGCGGGCAGGGCGGACTCCGCAAGCTGCGGGGGTACCTGGCCCCAGGCGGCGGGGCAAAGCAAAGCGATGAGGATAACGAGCTTATGCATAGTCGACTCTGAGACGCACAGGGGTGGTGGAGTGGTGCGAGGCCCAGCCTAAGCGAACCTGCCCAGTCCAGGCAATGCCGGCTTGCGCATGGGCAGCCATGATAGGAATGTGGGATGGAGCGACCGGAGAACCCGAGCTTGCGGAAGCAGTGGTGGATCGTAGCATTGTTGGTCCTGGCCTCGTTTCACTGCGTGCAAAGCATTTTCTTCGACAACTACAGCTACATCGACCTGCAGCGGTACGAAGCGGGACAGGAAAGACTGCCGTTTCAGGCGCGGGTAGGCATGATGCCCCTCTTGCGGGCCGTGCACGGCAGCGCCGCTCTGAGCCGTCTGGCGCGATCGCTGCAGCAAGACCAGGGCGTGCAGCACGTCGTGATCGAACCGTACACGGCGGAAAAGCTGGCCAGCTACGCGGCGGGCGTCCTGAGTATGGTCGTCATGGCGGCGGCCGCCGGCCGGTACGGGTTCCGGCGCTTCCCGCTGGTCTGGTGGCTTTTCCCCTCGGTCGTGCTCGGCGTCTTCTATGCCTCCTACGCGGCGCGGGCCGACCAAAACCTGTGGTATCCCTACGATCTGCCGCACGCGGCTTTGTTCACGCTGGGAGCGTTGGCGCTCCTTGAAGGCCATCTCGCCCTCGTCGCCCTGTGGTTCGCGCTGGATGTGCCGATGCGCGAAACGGCGCTGTTCCTGCTGCCCTGCGTCCTGGCCGTGGGTTGGGCGCGGGGGGAGCGGCGGCGCGCCGCTTTGCTGGCCGCGGCGATGGCGGTGTTCTGGCTCGCGGTCCGGATCGCGATCGCGAAGCACTTCCCCGGCAGGGCTTCGGGACTGCAGATTCCCTACCACGTCAACGGGCACGACCTTCTGACGCCGAAGCACTGGCCGCAGTTGATGAGCGTCTTCGGCTTTCTGGGGCTGCCGCTCATCCTCAACCTGCGCCGACTGACGCCTCCCGAGAAAGCCTTCCTGCTGGGCGCGGTTCCGGGCGTCGCGCTCGCGGCCCTGCTGGGCATATGGGAGGAAACCCGGGTCTGGGTCGAGTGGAACGCGGCCTTTGCCTGCCTGGCCGCTACGCTGTTTTGCAGGTTCATGTACGAAGCGCCGGCCGCGCGGCAGGCGGAAGCATAGTCGCCGGCTTCCTCGGAGCCGCGCTATCGCACCGGGTATTGCTGCACCGCCCCCGTGCGGCTGTTCCATAGGGAGACCTCGCCGGAGGGGGTCACGGTTGCGCGGAGCAGGTAACCGGGATCCGGCCCCTGGGCAGTACCTTGCAGGTTGGCGATCTGTGCTTCCGGCGCGTTCAGCGGGCCGGCTTCGTTGGAGTGGTGAAGCTGATAGAGCGCCGGCGGGTTCGGCAGGTCTTTGAGCGTCTGGAAGACGGCCGTGGAGCCGCCCTTCACCTGCCCGTTATCCATGACCGCAACCACGGGACGAATGGCCCGGAGCAGCTCAGGGCTGGAGCTTTGCGACCACCCGTGGTGCGAGACGACCAGCAGGTTGACAGCGCCCACCCGGTCGTTCGGGCACTCGAGTGCCTGCTCCTTGTCCCGGGTCAGGTCGCCGAGGTCGAGGATGCGCGCCTGCCCCCACTGGAGCGCGAAGCCGAGCGAGCGGGCGTTTTCGGTTTGGTCGGCCTGCTCCGGGTTGGCAGGGCAGGCCGGGTTCGCAGCTCCGGCTCCCACGAGCGGCGCGGCCAACACGTTCCCATCGGAGGAAACGACCGTGGCCTCCGGAAACCCCGGCACCTTGTCGCCCACCCGGAGCGACCGGCGCGGGTACTTCTTCGCGACCAGCCCGTTGTAAGCGTCCAACGGGCCGGTCTTCTCGGGCGCAAAATCCTCGCGGTTGGGGCCGTGATCGAGGAAGAGGCCGATCGGAACTTTTTTGGCCAGGGCAGGCGCGCCTCCGACGTGATCGTCGTGGTAGTGCGTGATGAGGACGTCGTCGAGGAGCTGGAGCCCGGCCAGACGCATGGCTTCCTGAACGCGGGCGGCGTCGCGACCGCCATGGCCCGGCCAGCCCGTGTCCACCAGCAGCGAGCGCCGGTCGGGGGTGACGAAGAGCGTGGCCTGCCCGCCTTCCACGTCGATGAAGTAGACCTGGAGCGCGCCGGTCGGGGGTGGAGGGGGCTGGAGCTGTGGAACTTTCTGCGCGTTCACGGCGGAGGCGAGGAGCAAAAGAGCCGGCCAGATCTTCATGGTCACGATTGAACGCCAAGTGCGAGGCGGGCGCAAGCTGCATCCTGTCACGTTCCGGGAGTTCTCGTTCACCTAAACGGGGTCATTCTGAGCGGAGCGAAGAACCTGCTTTCAGCCCGCAAAGAAGCAAAACAGATCCTTCGCTTCGTTCAGGATGACCCATTTCTTTGTTGCCATTGACTTCTCACACACCCTCCCAGGATGGCCCATTGTGTCAAAACCCCTCGCGCATTCTCGCAAACGACATCGTAGTCAGGAGGCGGAGGCGGCACATGGGGATCACGCGGCGGGAGTTCGGAAGGGTAGCGGGAGCGGCGGCCGGGGTTCTGGGCGCGCGCGGACTGTGGGGGCAGGCGGCTCCGAGCAAGCCGGTCGGCTACTGCATCGTGGGTCTGGGCAGGATTTCGGTCGACCACTTCATGCCCGGCGTTCTTCAGTCGAACAACGCGAAGGTCGCGGGCCTGGTCACCGGGCACGTGGAGGAGAAAGGCCGGGCGCTGGCGGCGAAGTACGGGCTGCCGGAAAGCTCGATCTATACCTATGAGCAATACGACAAGATCCGCGAGAACCCCGCGATCGAGGCCGTCTACATCGGCCTGCCGAACTCGCAGCACAGGGAGTTCACCGAGCGCGCGGCCAAGGCCGGCAAGCACGTGCTGTGCGAGAAGCCCATGGCGACCACGGTGGCGGACGCGCGGGCGATGATCGCGGCTTGCGCGGCGGCGAAGGTAAAGCTGATGATCGCGTACCGGTGCCAGCTGGAACCGGTCAACCTGCGCGCGATCGAGCTGATCCGGACCGGACAGCTGGGGCAAGTGCAGGCGATCGAGAGCGCGCACGGCTTCGACATCCCCGCGGGCGAGTGGCGCCTGAACCGGAAGCTGGCCGGCGGCGGCCCGCTCATGGACGTGGGCATCTACTCACTGAACGCGAGCCGCTACCTCACCGGGGAGGAGCCGCAGGTCCTGTCGGCGTACTCGTCCGTGATCGACAAGGATGGCCGCTTCAACGAGGTCGAGGAGAACCTGGGCTGGACGATGCGGTTTCCCTCAGGCATCGTCGCGAGCTGCACCACCACCTATGGGGCAAGCATGGACGGCTTCGTCCGGGTACACGGCTCCAAGGGCTACCTGCAGCTCTTCCCGGCGTTCAGCTATGAGGGCATCCATATGACGGGCATGCTCGGCAGGGAGCCGCTGGACATGCCGGAACCGATCCGCGACCCGCGGCAGTTTACGGCGCAGGCGGACTACTTCGCGGACTGCATCCGGCAGAACCGTCCGGTGAAGATGGACGGGGCCGAAGGCCTGCGCGACATGGAGCTGATGGGGCAGATTTACCGCAGCGCGGGGCTGAGAATGGGGTGAGGCACTCAGTGCGCGTAGTTTTGCGCGTACACGTCCGGCGCGACGCCGGATTGGCGGGCCAGGGCGCGCATCTCCATGGCTTGGTCATGGGGCAGGGGACCGCCGAGCGTGACCAGGAAGGGACGCTGGCCGTTGCGGGACCACACGTCGGCCTTGAAGTTGGGGTGCTTGCGGTTGATGTCGGAGGCTTTGCGGTCGGCATCGCGGCGGCGGTTGAAGGTGTAGGCCACGACGCGCCAGATATCACGCTCGCCGGAAGCGGTGGCGGTCGAGGGGCTTGTGCCGCCCGTCTGGGTGGAAGGGTTGAGCTTCTCGGCAGGGGGCGGAGGGGCGGTCGCGGCCGGCTCGACGGAAGTGCTTTGCGCCGGCGGAGGCGGCCCGGCGGACCCCTTGCCGGATGTATGGTGCAGGGCGAAGAAGAGGACCAGCAGCACGACGAGCAGTCCAAGGCCGAGCAGCAGGTAGCGGCTCAGCGGGCGGGCCTGGAGTGCCGGCGCGACCTCGTCCGTCTTGCGCTCCACCCCGGCCCGTGCGCTGAAAGGCTGCGCATCCGGTGTCGGGGCTGCCTCGCTCACGGGTCGGGGCGGAGCTGCCTCCACGGGCGCGATCTTCGCAGCCGGCGCGGGTGCGGCATCCCGGACCGCAGCCTCGGCGGGCGGAGCTTGCGCGGGAGCTTTCCGCGCCCCCGCCGGGAGTGCCGCAGGGAGCAGCACTGGGCTGCCGGCCGCGCGGGCATGACGAGCCAGCTCGGCCGCGATCTCCGGCACGCCCCACTGGCCACGTGCCGTGTTGCGCACGATCGCGGCATACGGCTCCGGCAGGGCGAGCGCGTCGGAGGTGCCCTGCAACCGCGCTTGCGTCAGCGACTGGTGGATGATGTTCGCCAGACCCCAGGCGTCGGTCTGGGCAGTTGGGGCGTCCTCGGGCAGGTCCTCGCCTCCTTCAGGCGCGGGCCGGGCGCAATCGGAACGCAGTTTGATCTGCTGCCCTGCGGCGAGCACGCTTTCCGGCTCCACCAGGCCGTGGATCAGCCCTTGGGCGTGCAGCGCGAGCAGGCCTCCGGCGACCACCTGCCCGACCTCGAGCGTTTCCGACAGGTCCAGACGGCGCACGCGCAGGATGTCGGCGAGCGACTCTTCCGTGGGCTCGAGCACCGCATAGGCCAGCGGCGTGCTGTCCAGCTCGGCATCGCCGAAGCCCTGCACCCGGACCAGAAACTGCTCTCCCGCAGCCTGAATGGATTTGTAGCGAAGCTGCAAAGCGGACTGATCGTTGAGCGCTTCGGTCAGGCGCAGGATCGCGGGCTTGCCGCCGGGCGCGGTGGTGGCAAACAGCGCGCTGCGGCCTTCGGTCCGGAGAAGCCGGCCCAGGGTCCACTGGCCGGCAAGGGTTGCGCCTTCGTAGTCGTTCCAGAGTTGCATGGGTGCGTGTCAGATCCTGTTCCGGCGAGCGGGTGGGAAGAGCGGTGAAAGTGGAACAGGATAATTGTAAAGGCTCCCGTTCGCGGGTGGGAACCGCTCCTGGCCCGGCGGTACTCGCAGGCAGGTAACTCCGGTTCTGCGGTCAGGCGCCGAGCCGGTTGGCGGCGGCCACGCGCCCATACCAAAGGCCGGAATCCTTGACGGTACGGCGTTGATTGCGAAAGTCGACGTAGGTGAGGCCGTAACGTTGCGAGTAGCCGTCGGCCCACTCGAAGTTATCCAGCAGCGTCCACGCGTGATAGGAGCGAACCTTGGCCCCGGCCGCGATGGCCCGGCGCAGTTCGGCGAGGTAGCTGCGGAAGAACCGGATGCGGCGCGCGTCAGGAACGCCCCGGTCGAGACAAGGCGCGTCGAGATAGCTGCAGCCGCTTTCGGTGATCTCGATAGCCGGAAAGCCGTACTCGCGCGAGATTTGCATGACTAAGTCGTAGATGCCGCGCGGATATGCCTCCAGGCCTGCATCGGTAAGCGGGCCCTCGGTGGGCATCTCCGCATGGAACTGCGTGTAGCGGTCGCGCGAACCTCCGTCCAGCTCGATTTCGGTGCCGAAACTCGCACTGCCGGGCAGGCCTGCGCTGCTCGCGGCGGAAACGACGCGCCGCGTGTAGTAGTGGAAGCCGACCCAGTCCAGCGGGGCGCGCATACGCGCCTCATCCCCGGCCTGCACGCCCATCTCCTTGTAGGGCGGGTCGCCGGCAAAGGCTTTCGGATAAGTGCCGTGCATGGCCGCGTGAAGAAAGAAAACATTGTTCATGGCGTGGTAGCGTGCGGCGGCGGCCCGGTCTGCTTCGCTGTTCGTTTTCGGGTAAACGGGAGCCATTCCATAGGCCGACCCGACTGAAGCGCTGGACGACGCGGCCTTGAGCGCGCGCAGCGCGTCGGCCTGCGCCAGGCTTACGGTGTGCGCGGCGCGGAGAAACAGCCGGTAGTCGGATTTGCAGGGTGGAAAGGTGCCGGTCGCATAACCCAGATAAGTAAACGTCCAGGGCATGTTGAAAGGAGCCCATACGGTAATCCTGTCGCCTAAGTGTTCGCCGAGAATGCCGGCATAGTCGGCGAAGCAGCCTGCAAGGTCACGGTTGGGCCAGCCGCCTTTGTCTTCGAGGGCCTGCGGCAAATCCCAGTGGTAGAGCGTGCAGAAGGGTCGTATGCCGGCTTCCAGCAAGGCATCGACGAGCCGGGAGTAATGGTCGAGGCCTTTCGGATTGGCCGGGCCGGTGCCGCCCGGCTGGATGCGCGGCCAGGAGATCGAGAAGCGGTAACTCTTCAGATTGAGCTGCTTGACGATCGCGATATCGTCGCGAAACCGGTGATAGTCGTCGCAGGCGACAGTGGCGTCAGCCCCGCCGCGCACTTTGCCCTGCGTTGCGCAGAAGCGATCCCAGATGGATTCGCCTTTGCCGTCCTCGTTCCAAGCACCCTCGACCTGGAAGGCCGCGGTGGCCGTGCCCCACAAGAAATCTTTCGGGAAAGCCTGGGCCGCGGGATCGCCCGCCGCGGCGGAAAGAGGAAGCGAGGGCGTTACCGCGGCAGCGAGCGAGGCGCTGAGAAACCTGCGACGATTCATGAAGTGAGTTCCCCCCGGCGAAACTACGTTAGGGGCACAGGAAGGCATCCGGCAGGCACATGAAGCTGATGATCGTGGAAAGCCCGAACAAGATCCGCAAGATCAAGGCGATCCTGGGCGCGGGCTGGGAGGTGGCGGCGAGCGTGGGACACATCCGCGACTTGCCGGTCAAGGACCTGGGCCTCGGCATGCCGGGCTATGTGCCGCAGTACGAGCTGAGCGAGCGCGGGGCCGACGTGGTGAAGCGCCTGCGCGGCATGGCGGCCAAGGCAAAGGATGGCGTGTACCTGGCCACCGACCCCGACCGGGAAGGCGAGGCGATCGCCTGGCATGTGGGCGAAGCGCTCAAGCTGAAGCGCGCGCAGCGGGTCACCTTCGACTCGATCACACCGGAGGTGGTGCGGCGGGCGCTGGAGCGGACCCGCGCGGTGGACATGCACCTGGTACACGCGCAGGAAGCGCGCCGGGTACTGGACCGTCTGGTGGGCTACCAGGTTTCGCCCGTGCTGGGCCGCGGCTTGAGCGCGGGGCGGGTGCAGTCGCCCGCGGTGCGGCTGGTGGTGGAGCGCGAGCGGGAGATCGCCTCCTTCGTCGAGGTGCGGCACTTCGGGGCGGAGCTGCTGTTCGGCGTGAAGCCGGACGCCTGGCGCTCGCAGTGGGAGCCCGTTTTGCCGAAAGGCGAGAAATACTGCCTGGACGAGGCCTTGGCGCAGCGCGCGGCCGCCTGCCGGGAATGCGTCGTTACGGAGTCGGGCAACAAGAAGGTCCTGCAGGCGCCGCCGCCGCCCTTCACGACGAGCACGATGCTCCAAGCGGCCTCCGTGCGGCTGCGCTGGAAGCCCGACGTGACGGCGGGGGTGGCGCAAAAGCTGTTCGAGGCGGGGCTGATTACGTACCACCGGACCGACTCGGTGAATTTTTCCGCCGAAGCGCTCAGGGAGGTGCGGGCGTATGCCGCCGAGCGCGGACTGCCGCTGCCCGGGGCGGCCCGCAAATTCAAAAGCAAGGGCGGCGCGCAGGAGGCGCACGAGGCGGTGCGCCCGACACACTTCGCGGACGAGCACGCGGGGGAAGATGGGTCGCAGAAGGCGCTGTACCGGCTCATCTGGGAGAGGGCCGTCGCCTCGCAGCTGGCCGACGCGGAGTGGAGCGTGAACACCACGCGCCTGCGGAGCGGGGAGTTCGTTTTTCGCGCGGAAGGCCGCGTGCTGGTCGCGGCGGGCTGGCGCGGGCTGACCGGTCGCGATGCAGCCGAGGAGGATGAGGAAGCGCAGGGCGACGGGCGGGTGCCGGTGCTGGCTGCCGGCGAAACGGTGACGGCCCGGGATGGGCGCGTGCTCAACAAAAAAACCGAGCCGCCGACCCGCTACACGCAAGCCACCCTGATCAAGCGGCTGGAAGGGTTGGGTATCGGGCGGCCTTCGACTTACCCGGCGATCCTCAAAAACGTGCAGACGCGAGGGTATGTCGAGGATGAAGGCAAGTACCTGCGGCCCACCGGGGTGGGCGAGGCGGTGGTGGATGGGCTGGTCGGCAAGTTCGGCTTCGTGGAGTACGCCTTCACGCGCGACCTGGAGCGCGATCTGGATCGCATCGCCGAGGGCCAGGCCGAGTACCTGCCGGTGGTGCGCGCAGCGGACGAGCGTCTGCGTGCGGAGATCGCGAAGGTCGGCGGAGCGGGGCGGGCG
>CAXUHL010000093.1:0-10966 GCA_964250745.1 uncultured Acidobacteriaceae bacterium | reverse complement strand
ATCCTGCCATGTGCTGCCTTGGTCGCTCGTCGTGGACAGCTTTAGAATCCAGGTTCCCTGATCCGTATCCTGCTTCTGCCGCAGAACCCAACCCTGTACGGGGCTGGTAAACAGCACTTTACCGATCTTTAGATCCTGCCCACCGCTTGGGGGCGTGATCTCTTTCCAAGTCACTCCCTGGTCGTTGCTGAACATGAATTGCTTGTCGCTTCTTGCCCAGCCGGCACTCGCGGTGATCAGCTCAGCCTGCTCCAAGCCCCCTGAAAGCTGAGCTGGAGATGTTCGCTGGTACGTCTGGGGCACCTGCACGGCCTGTGGTTCAGGGGGAGAGGTTATTTGAGCCGGCACAACAACACAGCACCACAGACCTGCGGCCAAGAGAGGGAGGAGCATGCGGCGACTTCTCATGGGGGAGCACCTTTCTTCAACTACGGCGAAGTTGTCGGCAGATATCCTTCGAGAAACTTCGTTTCCCGAACGCAACCGGTGTACGCCCCCCCCCCGGCGTTGTCCACCCAAAATCTACGATTTCCACATGATCAACAAACATCCATGCCGCCTTTACTCCTCCCGCAGCACCTCCAGCGGCTTCTGCCCCAGGATCCGCCAGCTGGCGGCCCAGCCGGTGACGACAGCCAGAAAGGCCGTCAGGGCCACGCCGAGCGAGTCGGCGCGGCCGTTCTGCACGAACGGCACCTCGACGATGTGCAGCAGCAGCTGCGACAGGCCGTTCGCGAAGGCCACGCCGGCGGCTCCGGCGAGCAGACCCAGCACCAGGAACTCCACCGAGAAGATGCCCGCGATGCGCGGGCGGGTCGCCCCGAGTGTCTTGAGCACCACCACCTCGCGCACTCGCCGGAAGCGTGTGCTGGCCACGCTTGAAGCCAGGATCACCATGCCGGAAAGGATCGAAAACCCGGCCAGGAAGCGGATCACGATGGTGATCTGCCCGACCACGTGCTGGATGGTGTCGAGGATGTCGGCGATGTTGATCGCGGTGACCGTGGGGTAGTGCGCGAAAAGGACGCGCTGGAGCTCCGCGATGCGCGCCGGCTGCATGTGCATGGCCGCGTACCAGACCACGGGCAGGTCCCTGAGCTGCGCGGGCGCGAAGATGAACTCGGAGCGCGAGGAGATGTGCTGGCCGTCCACCTTATAGATAGCCGCCACGGTGGAGACGAACCGCTGGCCGTCGGAGGAGAATCCGATCTTCGATCCGACGCGCAGGTGCAGGCGCGCGGCGATGCGGTCGATCACCGCGACGGAATGGTCGTCACCCGCGCCCCACCACTTGCCGTCCTCCACCCGGATGCCGACCGGGACCTGCTCGGCATAGGTGAAGGAGAGGGTGCGGCGCAGGTGCATGGGGTACTTTCTTTTGTCGAGCTGCCGCACCGGCGTGCCTTCGAGCGTGTCGAGCGAGCCGGTGAGGATGGGGAGCGCCTCGAAGTTCTTTTCCGCGCCGGGCTGGCTCAGTACGAGGCTTCGGACCCCGTTCAGCTCGTCGGAGGCCACGTCGATGAGGAAGACATTAGGCGTGTTGGAAGCCATGGCGGTGTGCATGCGCTGCACGATCGAGCCCTGCATCAGGAAGACGCTCAGGATCAGCATGACGCCGACGCCGAGCGCGGCGAGCACCGCCGCGGACTGGTTGCCGGGCCGGTACAGGTTCGCCAGGCCTTGCCGCAGGGTCGAAGGCAGGGCCAGACGGGTGCGGTCGAGCGCGAACCGCAGCACACGGAGGAAACCGGACGAAAGCCCCAGCAGGATGAACAGCGAGGCCGCGAGCGAGCCGGCAAACCATGTCCCGCCGCGCCAGTTGTCCGAGAGCAGGGTCGCGATGACGGCGAGCGCCAGCACGATCGAGACGATGGTGAGGATTTGCGCCCAGCTCGCGCGCACGCGGCGGAGGAGGCCGCGCACCGCTCCGGTGGGCTCGGCAGTCTCGACCAGCCTGCGCAGGACCACGCTGGGACGGATGTTGCGGATCTCGAGCAGCGGCGGGATGGAGAACAGCATGGTGGTCAGGATGCCGGTCGAGAACGCGCCCAGGACGGGGATCCAAGGCAGACGGACAGGCGGCTTGATGGGCAGCAATGAGCCCAGCACCGAAGGCAGGATCCACTCGACGACCACGCCGAGGAACACCCCGAGCAGCGCGCCGGCCGAGCCCAGCAAAAGCGTTTGCAGGGCGTAGATGCGCAGGACGTCGGCCGAGCGCGCGCCCATCGACTTCATGATGGCGATGCCGTCGATGCGCTGCTGGAGGTGCGCGCGCATGGCCATGGCCACGCCGATGGCCCCGAGCACCATGGCGACCAAACAGATGAGGCTCAGGAGTCCGCGCGCCTGATCCAGACCTTCCGTCAGTTCGGGGGAACCTTCGCGGTAGTCGCCGATGACCGCCTCGGGCAGGGTGTGCTCGAGCGCGGCGCGGTCGCCCGCGATGGGCGCGTCGAGCGGCAGGCGAAACAGGTAGCGCTGGGTGGACCGGGACCCGGCCTGAAGAAGGCCGATCGCCTGGACCGCGCGCCGGGTCATCATGACGCGCGGGCCGATGCCGACGCCCGCAGTGAGCCGGTCGGGCTCCTTCGCAATGAGCGCGGCGATGCGGAACGGGTGGCCGCCGATGCGGAGGTTCGCGCCGACCTGCGTGTGCAGACGGACCAGCAGGCTTTCGTCGACGACCACGGTATCGTCTTTGAGCGCGGCGGCGAGGGTGCCCGCGGGCTCCAGGCGCACCGCGCCGTAGAAGGGGTACTTCGCCGGGTCGACGATCTTGAGCGAGACCAGGAGCGGCACGGGGTCGCCCGGCGTGGCGGCCATGGAAGCCATCTCCGTGACCTGGGTCATCTCCGCCCCGACCTTGTCGGCGAAGGCGTGCAGGCGCGCTTCCTCGGCGGGCGACAACGTGCGGGTCACGCGCGCGGAGAGGTCGGCTGCCAAGATCGACCGCGCCTGACCCAAGAGTGTGGTCGAGAACGAGTCGGCGAAGCCGCGCACGCCGGTCAGCGCCCCGACGCCGATGGCGACCGAGAGCACCACGAAGACGAACTTGACCTTGGCGAACATGAGCTCGCGCGCGGCAACGCGCAGGGCTGTGGCCCAGGGCAGCGCGGGCTTGGTTTTGTCGAGCGAAACCGCTCTCCGGACCGGCGTCGACTGTACGGGTGCTTCCGTTGCCATCGAATCTCCCTCTATCGAACCGTCATCGGCATCATCGCGAGGCCTTCGGAGTCGGTCCCCTCGGCGGCCGTCCCGTGAACCATTTCGTCGCGGATCACGAGCCCGTCGCGCAGGATCACGCGCCGGTCGGCCCGCGCGGCGATCTGCGGGTCATGCGTCACCATCACCAGGGTCGTGCCGGCTTCGCGCTGGCGCGTGGTCAACAGCTCCAGCACGTGCTGCCCGTTCGTGGTGTCCAGGTTGCCGGTGGGCTCGTCGGCCAGCACGATCGGCGGGTCGAGCACGAAGGCGCGCGCCAGGGCGACGCGCTGCTGCTCGCCGCCCGAGAGCTGCACGGGGTAATGATGCATGCGGTCGCGGAGGCCGACGCTTTCGAGCAGCGCGCGCGCCCGGCCCTTGCCGTCGCCGCGCGCGTTCAGCTCGAAGGGCAGCAGCACGTTTTCAAAGGCCGTGAGGGTCGGGATGAGCTGGTAGCTCTGGAAGACGAAGCCGATTTTGCCGCCGCGCACCTGCGCCAGCCGGTCCTCTTCCATCCGGCTGATATCCACGCCGTCGATCAAAACCTGCCCCTCGGTCGGTGAATCCAGCCCGGCCAGCAGCCCCAGCAAGGTGCTCTTGCCGGAGCCCGACGAGCCCATGATCGCGACGAACTGGCCCCGGGGAACGAGCAGATCGATCCCCTTCAGAATCTCCACCGTGCTCGAACCGTTGCGCATCCGCTTCCAGATCCCACGCGCTTCAACCATTCCCGCTCCTTAGCCTATAAAGAGACGCGCCGGCGGCCGTTACGACACAAAAGCCCGCTTGCACCGCCCGACCGCTCCCAGCCGTCCAACCGCCATGCGTGTACGCCTGGCTTCCCTGCTTTTCTTCGCTTGTTTCGCCGCCCGCGCGCAAACAGTGGTCTGTTTCGGCGACTCACTGACCGCCGGCTACGGTGCCCCGGCCGGTGCTTCGTACCCTGACGACCTTCGCAGGGACCTGGCCGCGGCAGGTTCGCACGCGGCGGTCTTCAATCAGGGTATCTCGGGCAACACCACCAAGGACGGCGCGGCCCGGGTGGACCAGGTTCTTCGGCTTCATCCGGCCATCGTGGTGCTGGAGCTGGGCGCGAACGACGGGCTGCGCGGCTTCCCGGTCGCCGACATCCGGTCCAACCTGGAGCAGGTCATCCGCAGGCTCAAGGCCGCGCATGTGCGCATCCTTCTGGTCGGCATGAAGGTGCCGCCCAACCTGGGCGAGGATTACACCGGCCCTTACGATGCGCTCTTCCCCGCCCTGGCCTCGAAGTACAAGCTGCCGCTGGTGCCGTTCATCCTCGAAGGCGTCTACGACCACCAGGAGCTGCTGAGCCCGGACAACCTGCACCCCAACGCGGAGGGATACCGGGTAGTCGCGCGGAACGTGCTGCCTTACCTGAAGCCGATGCTGGCGAAGTAAGCGCGGCGAGGCTAGGATGGAGCCCATGGCAACCCAAACTCGCATTTCCGTCGAGGAATACCTGCACTGCTTCGAATGGGAGCCCGACGCCGAGTACGTGGACGGCGAGGTCGAGGAGCGGCCAGTGGGAGAGAAGAGTCATTCAAAGTGGCAGGAGGCGATCCTGCACTGGTTCCGGCTGCACGAGAACCATTGGCGCGTCTTCGGATATCCCGAACTGCGCGTGCAAGTCCGTGCCGCAAACTTCCTCATTCCGGACGTGCTGCTGCTTGACGAAAACGCCCCGGACGAAGAGATCGTTACTGGTCCGCCGGTCGCGGTTTTCGAGGTGTGGAGCCCGGAGAACCGCATGGATCCGATGATGCGCAAGTTCGCCATGTACGCCGCCATGGGCATCCGGGAAGCCTGGCTCGTCTACCCGGAGACCGGCACCTGGATGCGCTGGGAGGACGGGCAGCTGGTGCCCCGCGACGTATTTGCCCTGCCGGAGCGCGGCATCCGTTTTTCCATGGCGGAGATCGGCGCGTTGGTACGCTGAGGCGGGCCGCACAGCCAGTTACCGAGCGCCTTGGTAAAAAGCACACAGTCCCGTGTGTAAATGCAACTCAGAATCCAGAGAACGCCTCTCAGCGTGCGAGTACCAGGAGCGCCCCGCATGCGCCTTACGCTCGGTCTTCTCGCCACCGCCCTCGCCTCCACAACTTGTGCAGTCGCGCAAGCGCCTGTCAGCTTCGAAACCAGGCAGAACTGCTCCCAGCGCAACGCCTGCTCCTCCACGCTGGCCGCCGTACAGGCCGACTTCAACAGGGACGGAAAGCCGGATCTCGTCACGGCGGACGGGATAGGCAACGGGCAGGTTTTCAACCTGCGGCTCGGCAACGGCGACGGGACATTCCGGGACGCGGTGCCGGTCGGTTCCAGCAACACCCTCGGCGCGAATAAGCTGATCGCGGTCGATCTGAACGGGGATGGGATTCTCGACCTGGTCGCGTCCGCCTACAACGCGCGAGAGGTGGACGTCCTTTTCGGCAAGGGTGGCGGAGCGTTTGCGCCGATCGTGGCCGTACCCTTGACCACGTTCACCTACGCGCCCGCGGCCGTAGGCGACTTCAACGGCGACGGCCTGGTCGATATCGCTGTCGGTGACGCGACCGGGACGATCGAGCTTCTTTTCAATCAAGGAAACGGCGTTTTCTCCGAACCTTCAGCCGTGCCGGTCGCTGCCGGTACGTTCCTCGTTTCGCTGGCCTCGGGTGACATCGACCACGACGGCAACGCGGATCTGGCCGCGGTCGACAGCGACAACGGGGTCCATCTCCTTTGGGGAACAGGGAACGGCAGCTTCAATCGAGTGCTGCTGAACACCTACCCCGGCGCGGGTACGCCGTCCGCTGGGGTCACCATCGGCGATCTCAACCAGGACAGCTCGGACGACCTGCTGGTGTCCTACGACTGCGACCCCGCCCCACCCCTGCCTCCGGGTGTCGGCAAGGGATTCTCCGTCCGCTGCACCGGCATCGACGTGTACTACGGCGGCCAGGGCAGGCAAAAGACCTTCTACCGGCACGCGGTGACCGACGCGAGCGTGCCTTCGGCCGTGAACCTCGAGCCGGTCGACGTAAACGGCGATGGCATCGCCGACCTTACCGCGGTGTCGAGCGGCAACGCCACTCCGGAGGGTCTGGTGGTTTGGCTCGGCAGCCCGGAAGGCTCGTTCAGTCAGACGGCGCAGCAGTTTCTCGCTACCTCGAACGGAGCGGAGGGCCTGGTGGCCGGGGACTTCAACCGTGACGGCAGGATGGACTTCTTCGCGGTATTGAACGGCACGACTGTCGTGTACACCAACGCGACCCCCCGCACTGCCTGCGCGACGAGCCGCATCGACACCACCGTGCTTGCCTGCCAGCCGGTAAACGACACCTATGTGCCGGGGCCGAACATTGCGGTTCAGGCGACCGCCTATGACAAAACACAGATCGCCGCCTTCCAGGAGTATGCGGATGGCAAGCTCGTTTACTCGCGGCCGGTGAGCAGCTTCACTATCGCCCTGCCTGAGGGCGTGGGCGAGCACCTGCTCGTCACCAAGGCCTGGGATGCGAACGGCGTCAGCTTCCGCACGGATCGGCGCGTCACCGTTTACGACGGAACGCCGGGCGATGTGTGCGCGGCCGCTCCCGACTCGGCGAGCCTCTGCCTGCCCGCGAGCGCGACGGCGGCCTCGCCGGTCCGCATCCTGGCCAACGGTGCCACCACGGCAATCCCGACCGCGGCACAGCTGTACATCGACGGCTCGTTGGTGCTCGACGACACGACGCAATCCACGGTCATCGACGTGACTGAATCTCTTGCTTCGGGTAGCCATGAGCTTGTCTTCAAGCTTTTTGACAGCGACGGAAGGAGCTTCAGCGCTTCGGAAACGTTGACGGTTCGGTAAGGCTCCGGCCCTTCCGCTCGCGATCGCTACACCAGCACCACGCGCGGCTGAAACAGAACCCCCGCGATCCGGTCCGCGATCGCGGCAAGCTCGCTCTGGCCCGAGAACACCCGCACGGTCCGCGCGCCTGAAAACTCCGGCAGCGCGACCTGATTGCCGTGGCGGATACGCTCGACCGTCGCGGCGTCCGCGGTCACGGCGGGCAGCTCAGGCAGGATCGCGCGGGCGTGCGGCATCGCCGCTTCGAGCGTCCCGGCGCGGCCAAGCTCTTCCACCTGCTCTACCGTCAGCGCCCCAGCCAGCGTGAAGGCTCCAACCGCTACCCGGCGCAGCGCGGCCAGGTGCGCCCCGCACCCGGCCTTTTGCCCCATCTCGTGCGCGACCGAGCGCACATAGCCGCCCGAGGAGATGCGCATCCGGAACTCCGCGTCGACCAAGCCGTCCGGGAGCGTGCTGAGCCGCTCGATCGCGAACTCGCTCACCGTGACCGGCACCGCTCGCAGCTCAGGAACCTGCCCCGCGCGGGCGAACGCGTATGCCGGCCTGCCGCCGATCTTCTTCGCCGAGTACGCCGGAGGCATCTGCGGGCTCTCGCCCAGGAACCCTTCCGCGAGCGCCCGCACCTCGTCGAGCTCCAACGAGGGCCGTTGCCGCGGGCCGGATGACTCCCCTTCCGCGTCGAAGGTTTCCGTCGCGAACCCGAAGCGGATCGTCCCGGTGTAGGTCTTCGCGAGGGCGCCGTGGAACTTCGCCAGGCGCGTCCACTTACCCAGCAGCAGCGGCAGGAGGCCGGTGGCCATCGGGTCGAGCGTGCCCAGGTGGCCCACGGATCGCTCGCCCGCGGCTCGGCGCACGCGCGCCACCACGTCGTGCGAGGTCCAGCCGCCCGGTTTGTCGACCAGCAGGAGCCCGTTCAAGCGTCCGCTCTCAATCCTGGACCCGCCTGCCCGCCCCGACGAGCGAGAGAAACTCCTGCCGGGTCGGCTGCTCCTTGAAGCTGCCCATCATCGTCGAGGTCACGGTGCACGAGGCCTGCTTCTGCACCCCGCGCATCATCATGCACAAGTGCTGCGCCTCGATGACCACACCCACCCCGCGGGGCGCGACCGCCTCGCACAGCGCATCGGCGATCTCGCGCGTCATGCGCTCCTGCACCTGCAGCCGCCGGGCGAACGCGTCCACCAGACGGGGCAGCTTACTCAGGCCCACGACCTTGCCGTCGGGGATGTAGCCGATGTGGACGCGGCCGAAAAACGGCAGCATGTGGTGCTCGCACAGGGAGTACATCTCGATGTCGCGCACCAGCACCATCTCCTCGTAGTCCACGTCGAACAGCGCGCTTTTGAGGATCGCCGCCGGCGTCTCCTTGAGGCCGCTTGTCAGGAACTCCATGGCCCGCGCCGCGCGCTCGGGCGTCTTCAGGAGCCCGTCGCGGGTCGGCTCGCCGTCGAAGCGCAGCAGCAGCTCGCGGTACAGCGCTTCCGTGCTGACGCCCCTGAGGTCCGTTGCGCTATCCAAGCTCGCTACCTCCGTAGGTGAAGGCATTGTTGACCGTTTCCTCCACCCGAACCCGCCGCAGAAGCCCCTTAGGCAGCGCCCGCGCCAGCCGATCGTAGAGGACGATGCACAGGTTTTCGCTCGTCGGCACCTGCCCCTCGAAGGCCGCGAGCGTGTTCAGGTTCTGGTGGTCGAAGGGCCCGACGACTTCGCGGCGCACGGCAGCGTCCAGCAGGCCGAGATCCACCACCATACCCGTCACCGGGTCCGGCTCGCCCGCGACCGACACTTCGACCACGTAGTTGTGCCCATGCCCGTGCGGGTTGGCGCACTTGCCGAAGGCTTCGAGGTTGCGCTGGAGGTCCCACTCCGGCCGGTGCAAACGGTGCGCGGCGCACAAACGGTAGCGGCGGCCCAGCTCCACCTTCACAGCGGCCCCCGGCAGTCGGCGAACAGGTCCGGCGACTCGTACACGCGCACCTGGTGGAGCGCCGCGCCGACCTTGCCTTCCAGCCGCCGCCACACCGCGATCGCGATGTTCTCGGTCGTCGGCTGCACGTGCTTGAAGTCCGGGATCTCCAGGTTCAGGTGCCGGTGGTCGTACACATCGATCACTTCTCGTTCCATCACGTCCTTGAGCCACTTCAGGTCGACCACAAAGCCGGTCTCGGGGTCAACCTCGCCCCGCACCGTCACCTCCAGCGTGTAGTTGTGGCCGTGTCCGTTGCGGTTGGCGCAGGGGCCGAACCGGCGGCGGTTTTCCTCCTCCGTCCAGCCCTCGACCCAGTAAAAGTGCGCCGCGCTCCACTCCGCCTTGCGCGTAAGAAAAATCATGCTCCACGCCCTCAGTCCTGATGCTACCGTTTCGCGCCCGCGGGGTAGGTGCGGCCTTTCCAGACGACCTGCCGCAGCACCCGCGCCCGGTACCAGCCCGCGTAGGCCCACACGGCAAAGACCGGCAGGCCCAGGGTGACAGGCAGCAGGAGGCCGGGCCAGGGGACGCCGGACCGGGCCGCGCGGCTGCCCACGCGCCACACGGTGCGCACCCACAGCAGCCACAGCACCGCCCGCTCCCACGGGAACGGCACCGGGTACAGCAGCGCCAGCAGCAGCAGGCCCCACACCAGCGCGACGTCGAGTACGCGCCAGGCAGCGAGCAGCGGCGTGTTGTTGACCAGCAGGGCGAAGCGCCAGGCTTGCGGGCCGGCCGTGGTGCGCAGCATCTCCGGAGCGGGCCGGCAGCGCAGGCCCAGCTTCTCCTTTTTGGCGGCGAACGCCAGGTCCACCTCCGGCGTCAGCGAGCCGGGCGCGCGCAGGTGCCCGCCCAGCTGCCGGTACGCCTCCGCCTTGACGAGCAGAAACGCGCCCGCGGCATAGGCCAGCTTTTTCGCGGGGTCGTTCACCTGCGCGGCCTGGTAGGCGGTCGCGATTTCAGAATCGGCCAGGGGCGCGAGCGCGCGGGCGAGCAGGCCGCCGCCGATGCGCGCCGGGAGCCACGAGAGCATGGCCGCCCCGTGCCGGTCCGCTTCGACGATGGCCCGGCTCACCGAGTCGCCGGCGTGCGTGGTTTGCGCCGCGGTAAACAGGAGCCACTCGCCCCGGGCGGCCTCAGACCCGGTCGCGCAGGCGTTGCTCACGCCGCACACGCCCACCGGCAGCGCGCGCGCCGGCAGCACGCGGACGCCGGGCCGCTCCGGAAGGGGCACGGAGGAGCCGTCGTCCACCACCAGCAGCTCCCAGTGCTCGCCCAGCACCCAGCCCGGCACGCTTTGCGCCGCGAGCGAGTCGAGGCATACACCCAGCGTCCGTTCCTCATCCCGCGCCGGCACGATCACGCTCACGATCATCCCCGTTCCCTCTCCTTCGCAAGTGCAGTCTTTATAGTAGAGAGCGTGCGCTTCCGCCCCCTTCTCGCCGCCTTTACGCTGCTGATCGCCGGGTGCAACACCGGCAACGCGCCGCTCGGCCTCGTCGGCAAGCCCGCGCCGGCGCTGGCCATCCCGGGTAGCGGCGACCCCCTCGCAGGGCTGCGCGGCAAGGTGGTAGTGCTCAACTTCTGGGCGTCCTGGTGCGCGCCCTGCCTGCTGGAGTTCCCCTCGCTCGCCGCGCTCCGGCGCGACCTGCCCGGCGTGGCGGTCCGGGCCGTCTCCTTCGACCAGGACCCCGAGGCATACCGGCGCTTTCTGGCCCGGCACCCGCTCGGCATCCCCACAGCGCTCGACCCATCGGGCCGGTCCAACCGCGCCTTCGGCACCGAGCGTCCGCCCGAAACCTACATCCTGGACAAACGAGGCATCGTGCGCCGCCGGTTCATCGGTGCCCAGGAGTGGACCACCCCGGAGATCGAGGAGTATTTGCGCGCGCTGGAGCGGAGGTAAGGAGCGAGGGTGAAGGATAGAGGGAGAAGGG
>CAXUHL010000092.1:8245-11000 GCA_964250745.1 uncultured Acidobacteriaceae bacterium | reverse complement strand
TGTTGAAAGCCTGTGGTGCCCGGCTGCAGCGGCTTCGCATGGGACCAAGCCGCGGGGATGTTGCAGCCTCATTTCAACAGATGCGGGCCGGACCGGGTCGATGCAGGCCGCGCTCTGTTACGGGAAGAATAATACGGTTGTGCGGGAATGGGAATGGGTGTACCGCAGCCGGTCGATTGCGGGCAAGCGGCTCGGGTATCATCGGGAGCAATGCACCTGGCCGACCCCATCTTCATCTTCATCCTTGCGCTGGTGCTGCTCGGCCCCAAGAAGACGGGCGAGCTGGGCCAGCAGCTGGGCAAGCTGATGGGAGAGTTCCGCAAGGCGTCCAACGACTTCAAGTTCCAGTTCAGCGAGGAGATGCGGGCCTCCGAGCAACAGGAACAAATGAAGAAGCAGGAAAACGGCCTCGCCGCTCCCGAGGACAACAAAATCCTGCCGCCGCCCGAGCCGTCCGTCTCGTCCGAGGGCGTGCCCTTCGCGGTTTCCGCGACCACCGGCGACGAAACGCCGGTCGAAGACCACCCGCTGCTCCGGGTCGATGTGATCCCACCGATGGACGGTTCGCCCGCCGACCAGAGCTCCTCGGCTGTCACGCCCTCGGTGAACGGGCACCACGAAGCAGAAGAAGGAGCGGGCGCGCGCCGTGGCTGACCTGCTCGAAGGGAACGCGCTCGACCGGGCGCGGACCGCGGTCGCCGACCGGGCCGAGCTGCCCGGCATGAGCCTGATGGAGCACCTCAACGAGCTCCGCAGGCGCTTCATCCACGTCATCATCGCGCTCCTGCTCGCGTTCTTCGTCGCTTACGGCTTCCACGAGCGGATCTTCTCGTTCATGCAGGCACCCATCACCTATGCGCTCCAAAAGCACCACCTGGACACACGCCTGGTGATCCACAATCCGGTCGACGGCTTCAACGCCTACCTCAAACTGTCGTTCCTGGCCGGAGCCCTTCTGGCCGCGCCGTACGTGCTCTACCAGGTCTGGCTGTTCATCTCGCCGGGGCTTTACCAGAACGAGAAAAAGTACGTGTGGCCGTTCATGCTGGCCACCGTCACCCTGTTTTTCGCGGGGGCGTTCTTCGGGTACCGTTACGTTTTTCCCGGCTCGCTCGACTTCCTGTTCTCCTACAGCAGCCGCTTCCTGCCGCTGATCGAGATCAACGAGTACACCAGCCTGTTCCTCACCGTGATCCTAGGTCTGGGCCTCACCTTCGAGCTGCCCATCCTCATCATGTTTCTCTCGCTGTTCGGGCTGGTGAGCCCGAAGTTTTTGTGGAAGAACATCCGGTACGCGGTGCTGCTCATCTTCGTGGTCGCGGCGATCATCACGCCCACCCCGGACATCATCACCATGTGCGTCTTTGCCTCGCCGATGCTGATCCTGTACCTGGTCAGCATCGGGGTGTCGGCGGCGGTTCACCCGGCGCGGCGGCGCAGGCTTGCGGAGGAGGCGAAGTGAGGCTGGTGCTGCTCTTGTTTCTTGCCTTCCCGGCCTGGGCCGCGCAGCCGGCGTTCAACGGCGCGAAGGCGTTCGGGTACACGAAGCAGTTCGTGGATGAGACCGGGCCGCGCTACAACGGCTCCCCCGGTCTGGCCAAGGCGCAGTCGTACCTCAAGGACGCTTTCGCGAAAGACCAGCTGCAGGAGGACACCTTCACCTCCTCCACCCCCGCCGGGCCGCAGCTCATGCACAACTTCATCGTGCGATTTCCCGGCAAAAAAGACGGCGCGGTCATCCTCGCGACCCACTACGAGACCAACTACTGGCTGAAGGACACGCCGTTCGTGGGCGCGAACGACGGCGCGGCGACTACCGGGCTGCTGCTCCAGATCGCGAACGATCTGCGGGCGCACCCGCCGCAGGGCATGAGCGTGTGGCTGGTCTTCTTCGATGGGGAAGAGTCGGTGGGCCCGCAGTGGACCCGCGCGGACTCGCTGTACGGCTCGCGCCACCTGGCGGCCAAGTGGCAGGCCGACGGCACACTGGCGAAGATCAAGGCGTTTTTACTGCTCGATATGATCGGCGACAAAGACCTTGGCATCCAGCGCGACACCAACTCGACCCCGTGGCTCGAAGACCTGGTCGGCAAGGCGGCGGCGCAGGCCGGCGTGGGGCAGTACGTCTTCAAGACGACCACGCAGGTCGAGGACGACCACCTGCCGTTCGTCCAGCGCGGCGTGCCTTGCGCGGACATCATCGACATCGACTACGGGCCGAACAACAGCTACCACCACACGGCCGAGGACACGCTCGACAAGGTGAGCGCCCACTCGCTCGCCGTATCCGGGGCGATCGTCGAAGGGACGCTCCGGCTGCTCGACGCCTCCGGCGGCAAGTGATGCACGCTCGGTACGCCGGTGCTTCCCTGCTCTTCTGGCTGGGCTTCCACGCGGTCGTTGCCGTGCTGCTGATCGTCGATCTTCTGGTGCTGGGCCGGGCGAAGACCGCGCAGGCGGGCGTGCGACAGGCCTGGTGGTGGACAGCGGCGCTGGCGGCCATCGCTTTTGCCTTCGCGCTGTTCGTCTCGCACGAGCAGGGCCACGGGCGCGCCGTCGAGTTCGTCTCCGGCTACCTAGTCGAGGCCTCGCTGTCCATCGACAACCTGTTCGTTTTTCTCCTCCTGTTCCGGTCGCTCGGCCTCAACGAGCGCGGGCAGCGGCAGGTGCTCCTGTGGGGCGTGCTGGGGGCGATCGTGCTGCGGGCGATCTGCATCTTCGCCGGGGTCGCGCTTCTCGAGCGGTTCGCGTGGGT
>CAXUHL010000092.1:0-8145 GCA_964250745.1 uncultured Acidobacteriaceae bacterium | reverse complement strand
TGCGGGCGATCTGCATCTTCGCCGGGGTCGCGCTTCTCGAGCGGTTCGCGTGGGTACAGTACGTTTTCGGGGCGATCCTCCTCTATGCCGGGGTGCGCCTCTTGCGGGCCAAGCAGGGGCAAGAGGCAGCCGAAGACCAGCCCGCCCCGCTCAAATGGCTGCGCCGGCGCATGGGCAACCGGACCCACGGCGAGCTGCGGGGCTCGGCGTTCGCGCTGGTGGTTGTCGCGGTCGAGCTCACCGACGTGCTGTTCGCGCTCGACTCGATCCCGGCGGTGCTCGCCATCACGCGCGACACGTTCATCGTCTACACCTCGAATATCTTCGCGATCCTCGGCCTGCGCTCGCTCTACTTCGGCCTTGCCGGGATGCTCGACAAGCTGCGCCTGCTCCACTACGGGCTGGCGGTGATCCTGATCTTCGTCGCGGCCAAGATGCTGGCGGCCCGGTGGATCGAGATCCCGGCCTGGGCGTCGCTGGCCGTCATTCTCGCGATCCTGGGCGGGTTCGCCGCGGCCAGCAAGCTGCTGCCCGCGCCCGCTACGGAGTGACCTCAAGCAGCAGCGCGTCGTGGGTGTGGAGCTTCCAGCTCGGGGCCGTGAGGGTGAAGGTGGCCGCGCCCGCGACTTGTGCTCCGAAGGCCAGGCCCTCCAGCCCGTACAGGCCGGCCGAAGTGGTCGAGAACGGGCCCATGGCGCGCTCCGCCCCTCCCGGCTGGGGCGCAAAGCCGTACACGCCCCGCCCGTCCGCATGGCCCACCGGCTCGCTGACCCGGTTGTACACCTTGCCGACGCCGTTGGCGCGGTACACCTCGTCGCCGCCCAGCTGTTCGGTGGTCCACTGGGTCGGGTTGGAAGTGCCGCGATCGGGCGCGCCGAGCGGGTCCTTGGTGTGGTCGACCTCGCGCCAGAACGCCGCGGCCAAGAGACGGAGGTGGATCGGCGCGGAATGGCCGTCGAGCGAGAGCGTATCGAAGCGCAGGGTCAGCGTCTTGGCGTCGACCGCGACCACCGTGCCCGTGAGCTTCGCCTTGTCCGGCAGGAATGCGCCGCCGGGCAGGGGCACGCGCTGGATCAGGCCGGCATGGATGGGCTCGCCGGGCCTGGCGGTCTTCGCGTCTAGGGTTTCGTCGAGCGTGACCGGCAGGGTAGCGCCGAGCGGGGGCGCGGCGAGCTGCGCGTGCGTAGTTCCGCACCAAAGCAGCGTAAGCGCAACTGTGAGCAGCTTCATCGCCAAGCCCCGCTGCGCTCGACGATTTTCATCGCTTCGAGCAGCGGCGTATCGGTCGCGTCCGCGAAGATACGCATGGAGTCGATCTTGCTCATGCCGCGCGACCGCAGATAACGGAACACCGTCTCGGGGTCGGCGTCGGTCTTCAGCAGCATCTCCGCATGGTCGGCGGCGGCCGTCTGCTCCGGCAGATTGAAGCCGATCTTCATACGGCTAGAGTACCCGGTCTTCGAACGTGACCGGCGCGCTTCCGACGGTGAGCGAGTGCCGGGCGTACCGGGCATCGTCGCGCGCGGCGTAGTCGTTGCGGTAGTGCGCGCCGCGGCTCTCCTCGCGGGCCAGCGCCGCTCGGGTGACCAGCGCCGCCACATCGAGCATGTTGCCGAGCTCGGCGGAGGCGCGGTCGTTCGGGGCGGGTGCCTGGTCCCGCAGGCCGGCGAGGCACCCGAGTGCGCGCCGGAGACCGGGGCCGTCGCGCAGCAGGCCCGCGTCGCGCCACATCTCGGCCTGGAGCGTCCGGCGCAGGCCTGCCGGGTCGGTTTCACGGCCGCTGCCGGATATGGGAGTGGCTTCCGAGCCGGCGGGCGCGGGCGCGGACAGCATCGCTTCCGCCGCGCGCGCGCCGAACACCAGCCCTTCCAGCAGCGAATTCGATGCGAGCCGATTGGCTCCGTGGACGCCGGTGCAGGCCACCTCCCCGGCAGCGAAGAGGCCCGGCAGCGAGGTCTGGCCGTGCGCGTCCGTTTCGACCCCGCCCATGAGGTAGTGCGCCGCCGGGCGGACCGGGATCTTATCTTTCGCGAGCGCCAGGCCGTGCTGGGCCAGAAACCGCGAAATGCCGGGAAAGCGCGCCGGGAGGTCGATCTCGCTGTGGCGCAGGTCGAGGTACACCGTCCGGGCACCGCCGTCGGCGGCCAAACCCTCACGGGTGATGGCACGGGCCACCACATCGCGCGGCGCAAGCTCCAGAAGCGCATGGTAGCGGGACATGAAGCGCTCGCCTGAGTCGTTGAGCAGGTACGCGCCCTCGCCGCGGAGCGCTTCAGACAGCAAAAATCGCGGCACCCCGGGCAGCGACAGAGCAGTCGGGTGGAACTGGTAGAACTCCATGTCGGCAACGGCCGCCCCGGCGCGCCAGGCAGCCGCGATGCCGTCGCCGGTGGCTACCGCAGGGTTGGTCGTATCGGAGTAGATCTGCCCCGCGCCGCCGCTGGCGAGCAGGGTCGCGCGGGCCTCGACTTCGATAGGGCCCCGGTCGCGGTCGAGCAGCCGGGCACCGGTAACGCGGCCGTTCATATCCTGGAGAAGGTCGGTGCAGGTGGCCCACTCCAGCAGCTCGATCCTGGGGTGGGTGCGGGCGTGGGCCAGCAGCGCGCGGGCGATCTCCGCCCCGGTCGCGTCGCCGTTGGCATGGAGGATGCGGTTGCGGGAGTGCGCGCCCTCTCGGGTCAGCAGCAGCTCGCCGGTGGCCGCGTGGCGGTCGAAGGCGGTTTCCCACCGCAGCAGTTCCTCGACCCGCGCGGGCCCTTCGGCGACCAGGATCCGCGCGGCCTCGCGGTCGACCAGTCCATCCCCGGCGGCCAGGGTATCGGCCCAGTGCTCGGCGATGTCCTCGGCCCCGCTCATGGCAACGGCAATGCCGCCCTGCGCGTAGGAGGTATTCGACTCGCCCAGCTGTTCCTTGGTGACGGCGAGCACGCGCCCGTGCGCCGCGAGCGTAACCGCGGCGCGCAGCCCCGCGATGCCCGCGCCGATGATCAGAAAATCCGTGCCGATCTGCTCCATGCAACGTTAGATCGCCGACGGGGGCCGAGGGTGCGGACGGTAGGATAGAGGCACTGTGCGCACGATAGAAGTGGAAACGCCCTCGGCTCGCTACCCGGTACACGTGGGCCGGGGTTTGCTGCCCGCGCTTGCCTCCGCGGCCGGGGGGCGGCGGGTGTTCGTGTTGTCGTCCCCGCCGGTGTGGGCACTGCACGGCGCGGCGTTGCTCGCCTGCTTCCAGGATTTTCAGGAGCAGCCGCATGTGTCGATGCTGCCGCCGGGCGAAGGAGCCAAGCGCCTCGGCGAGCTGGAGCGGCTGCTCGAGGAGCTGGCCCAGGCGGGCGCGGACCGCGGGTCGGTTCTCCTTGCCTTCGGCGGCGGCATCGTCGGCGATGTCGGGGGCTTCCTGGCCGCCATCTACATGCGCGGCATCCGGTATATCCAGGCACCGACGACGCTGCTGGCCCAGGTGGACTCGTCCGTCGGCGGCAAGACCGGGGTCAACCTCAGAGCGGGCAAGAACCTGGCCGGTGCGTTTCACCATCCCGAGGCGGTGTTCGCCGACCTCGATCTGCTGCGGACACTGCCGGAGCGGGAAGTCCGCGCCGGGCTGATGGAGTGTGTCAAGGCCGGGGTGATCCGGGATGCGGCGCTGTTCGACCTGCTCGAAGGCCTCGCGGAGTTCACCCCGGAAACGCTGGCGGAAGTGGTCGCGCGGTCCGTCGCGATGAAGGCCGGGGTGGTGGGGCTGGACGAGCGTGAGGGCGGCCTGCGCATGATCCTGAATCTGGGCCACACGCTGGGGCACGCGATCGAGGCGGTTACGGCCTACTCGGTTCTGCTGCACGGCGAGGCGATCGGCTGGGGCATGCTGGCCGCTTTCGCCATCGCGCGGGAACGAGGCCTGATGACCGAAGCCGAGGCCGCGCGGGCCGGGGCGCTGGTGCGGCGGCTGGGGCAGCTGCCGGGGTTCTCGGCAACGGCCGCGCGTCTTCTGGAAGCCGCGGGGCGCGACAAGAAGAACGCGCGCGGTGTGCGCCGGTTCGTGCTGCCCCGGGGCATCGGGGACGCGGTGATGGTCGAGGATGTATCAGACGCGGAGCTGCTGCGGGCGGCGGAGCTGATTGTGCGCGAGGCCCGGCATGGCTGAAGCAGGCGCGCGGCCCGAAGGGGCCCTCAACGAGGAAGATGCGGCGGCCCGGGTCCGCGCGATGTTCGACGAGATCGCGCCCCGCTACGACCTGCTGAACCACGTCCTCTCCGCCAATATCGACCGTGTATGGTGGTGGCGCACAGCGCGTCGGTTTCGCTCGGTGCTGGCGCGGCCGGAGGCGCGGGTGGTCGATGTATGCTGCGGCACCGGGGATATGACGCTGGCGCTGCTCCGTCGGCGTCCGGCGGGCGCGGCCCCGATGCTCGCGGTGGACTTTTCGCACGGGATGCTGCGGCGCGGGGCGCGCAAGTTTTCCTTGCGCGGGGCGGTCGCGGTGGAGGCGGACGCGATGCGCCTGCCGCTCGCTTCGGGCTCGCAGGACCTGCTCACGACGGCGTTCGGCTTCCGCAACCTGCGCAACTACCGCGAGGGGCTGGAAGAGTTTCATCGCGTCCTCAAACCCGGCGGGACTTTGGGCATTCTCGACTTCGCCGAGCCTGGCGGGCTGCTCGGCAAGGCATATGCGTTCTACTTCCGCCACGTCCTGCCCCGCATCGGCGCGCTGCTGGGCGGCGCGGCCTCGGCCTACACGTACCTTCCGGCGTCGGTCGGGCGCTTCCCTGCCCCGCCCGCGCTGCTGGCGACCATGCGTGAGGCGGGGTTTACGGAAGTGTCTTGGACGAGCTACAGCTTCGGGATCGCGGGGCTGTATGTGGGGAGGAAAACTTGATCGCGCTCCTGCTGCTTACGCTGTGGCAGTACCTGGCCCTTGGGGTAAACGGACCGGTACCGCTGGACGCAGGCGCGGATACGATGACCGACGCGCTGCGTTTCGGCAAGCTCGCGCAGCGTGAGGACCTTCTGCGGCGGCTCGGGATTCAGGCAGCGGCGGTGCAAGAGGCGGCAAAAGAAAACGGCCTCGAGGTCGAAACGATCGAGGGCACGGGCGCGAACCTGCTTTTCGTTCCTTGCGACTCCTCGTCGCGGGAGGCGCACCTGTATTTGCTTCGGCAGCAAAAGGGCGGGTGGCACGCGGTCGACGACGCCGAGCTCAGCTGCTGGCGGCGACCGTCGAGTTACGAGTTTGTACGGGTGCCCGGACGACCGGGCATGCTGGTGCTGGCGCATCACGCGAACGCAACCCACGGCACAGGCCTGGTGCGGGATGAGATGAAGCTGCTGCAAGTACGCGGCGACCGCTGGGCAACCGTTCTGACAACTACCGAGTACAAATCCGAAGACGTGACCGGCGAGGGCTTAACGGTCGAGCGGGCGGCCACGCTGCAGCCTTTTCCGGACGGCAGCCTGGAGGAGACCCGCGCGACGACCCGACACGAAGGCTCGCGGAGCGGGTGCGTCTGCAAGTCGAACGGCGGCGTTGGCGCTGGAACGCCGGAACGGAAAACTTCGCCGCGGGGCCATTCCGCACCTTCAGGTAACGGCTGCTCCTCTTTGAGGCAAACAGAAGGTTTACGGGGGAAGGGAGCCGTTGTAAGCTTACGGCGACGTAGGCAGTTGCTGCTGCCCGCGCCACCGGTAACGGTTGCAAGGCCGCTACTTACGGAGCCTGAAAATCTCCGCGAGCAAGACAGCCAGGCCGAGAATCAGACGCATAAGCGTCCGATCGTCGTACTGGAAGTCAAACTTCAACTTCATTTCCATCCCACCCTTCAAAGCAGTTCTCCTCTACGCGGCGTGTCCGAGAGCGGCGGCGTGCGGCTTTTCTTGACGGAAAAGCCGCGTCGAGCGCAGAGATTTCGGTCAAGTGTTGGAGGAGAACTGCTTCAGTAGCCCGCAGCTTCCACTCCGGGCTGAGTGGCCGCGCTCGGATACGCGACCCGCATATACGCACGGAGCCGCGTTCACTCCGCTTCGCCTTCGGCAACCGGCCAAGCAACCCTGTCAGGTGAACCCCAGCCTACTTCCTGCCCCCAAGAGACGAGGGTGATCGGGGTCACGAGGCTGCCGGCCGGTATACCCTAGACCGATGACCGCACCCGCCGCGCACACGAGCGAAAAAGCCTCCGTCGCGCTCGGCTCCGTGCTGGCCGCGCTCGTGATGACCGGGCTCAAGCTGGCCACGGGCGTCCTCAGCGGCTCGTTGGGCGTTCTGTCGGACGCGGCGCACTCCGGGCTGGACCTGTTCGGCGCGGGGCTCACCTATGTTTCCGTGCAGGTGGCCGACAAGCCCGCCGATGAAGACCACCCCTACGGACACGCCAAGGTCGAGAGCATTTCGGCGTTCGTGGAAGTCTTTCTCATGGCCGCGTCCTCCGTGTGGATCGGCGCGGAGGCGCTGGGCCGGATCGCCCGGCACACGGATGGGGTGCGCGCCTCGATCTGGCCCATGGCGGTGCTGCTGCTCTCGATCGCGGTCGACCTGTGGCGGTCGCGGCGGCTGGGCGCGGTGGCGCGGCGCACCCACAGCGATGCCCTGGCGGCGGACGCGGCGCACTTTGCCTCCGACATCTGGGCCTCCGTCGCGGTCGTCTTGGGCCTCGGGCTCACCTGGGCCGGTGAGCATTGGAGCGTCGCGGCGCTGCGCTATGCGGACTCCGTCGCGGCGCTGTTCGTTTCCGCCATGATTCTGCTGTTCGCGTGGAAGCTGGGCCGCCGCACTGTCGGCACCCTGACCGACGCGACCCCGCGCGACGTCCGGCGGCGCGTGCTCGGCGAGGTGCGGCGGGTTTCGGGTGTGCTCGAAGTAGACCAGGCGCGCATGCGATCAGTCGGCGGCGCGCACTTCGCGGACCTGACCCTGTCCATGTCGCGCCAGCTCACCTTTCAGCGTACCGAGCAGCTGGTCGAGGAAGCCACAGCGGCCGTGCGGCGGGTGCTGCCGGACGCCGACGTGGTCATCCGGACCGTGCCCCGCGCCACGGAGGCTGAAAGCATCTTCGACCGGGTGCGGGCGGTGGCGCTGAGGAACAACGTCGTACTTCACGACGTTTCCGTCCAGACCTTCGGGGGCGGCCTCCGGATCGAGCAGCACCTCGAGGTCAACGAGCGCCTGCCGCTCAAGCGTGCCCACAGCTTCGTGCGCGGCATCGAGGACGAGATCCGCGCGGCGCTGCCGCAGGTGCACAGCGTGCTGACCCACATCGAGAGCGAGCCCGCGACCATCGAGCGGCCGGAGGTTCAGGCGCGCGACCGAAGCATCGAGGCGCAGCTGCGGTCCGCGGCCGCCCCGCTCGAGGAGATCCTGGACGTCCACGACGTGGTGGTCAGCAGGGTCGGCGACCGTTTCCAGCTTTCCTGCCACTGTGCCATGCCGGACGACCTGCAGATGCAACGCGTCCACCAGGTCATCACCTCGCTCGAGGACCGGTTCAAGAGCGGCTGCCCGGAGGTAGACCGCGTTCTGATCCACCCGGAACCGGTCACGGACAGCAGGCACTAGCTCATGGTCGCAAGCACGGAGTGGCGGGACGAGCTGCGGTTCGCAGGCAGGACCGGGAGCGGGCACGCGGTCGCTTTCGACGCTGCCCTTGAGCACGCGGACGGGCCCTCGCCCATGGAGGCGGTGCTGGCCGCTTTGTGCGCGTGCGCGTCGGTGAGCGTGGTGGGCATTCTGCGGAAGAAGCGCCAGCGCCTGCGCGGGCTGCGAGTGGAGGCGACGGCGGAGCAGGCCCCCAATGGGGTGTTTACACGCATCCACCTCGTCTATAAAGCGAGCGGGCCGGGGCTGGACCGGGCAGCCGTCGCGCGCGCGGTGGAGCTTTCCAAGGAAAAATACTGCTCGGTCTCGCTCATGCTGGCCCCATCCGTCGAGATCACGGCTTCGGTCGAGGTTGAGGTCGAGATCGAGATCGAGACCGCGCCATGACCGGGTATTTCCGGCTCGGGCTGGTGGTGCTGCTGCTCGCCGGCATCGCGGGCGTGTCGGCGATCGTGACCATGCAGTTCGCGGTACACCGGAGCGTGGTGGCGGTACCGGACTTGCGCGGGCTGCCAGTCACCGAGGCGGCAAGCCGGGCGGCGACGCTCGGGCTGGACCT
>CAXUHL010000091.1:0-11001 GCA_964250745.1 uncultured Acidobacteriaceae bacterium | reverse complement strand
GACGGTCTCCTGCCCAAGTGGGCTTCCTCGATCCACCCTCGCTTCCGCACTCCCTGGATTTCGACCTTGGTCGTGGGAGCCGTCGTCGCTTTCCTGCCGGCGCTGCTGCCGATCGATCGGCTCTCCGACCTGGTCAACATGGGCACGCTGCTGGCCTTCGCGATCGTCTCGGCCGGGGTATGGATTCTGCGCCGCCGCCAGCCCGACCTGCCCCGGCCTTTCCGCACCCCCTTCGTTCCGTTGGTTCCCATCCTCGGCATTCTGAGCGCCTTTTACCTGATCGCCAACCTTCCCGCCACGACCTGGGAGGTGGTCGGGGTGTGGCTGATTCTCGGCCTGGCCATCTATTTCGGCTACTCGGTCAAGCATTCGCTCGTGCAGAAGCTCCCCGGCGACCGCACCAGCGGACTCCAGTAACTCCCAGCTCGCCGCGCGGCGCTGCATTTTGCGCGTCCGAAACGTGCTGAGTCTACCTTTGGATTGTCCGCGTTTTAAACCGCTTCATCCAATCAATGCGCTCTGAGAAACTTGCAATCTTTGACGCCTGCGTGACACAAACTCTCCATCTGAGCTGATGAACTCGCAGTTACCGCGAATACCCGCGGCAGGCCCGTTCCGTCCGATCACCCGGCATCATGCTCCCAGGAGGCTCCACCCGTGCCACAAAAACTTTTCCAATCCCCGCTCTGTCCCTCTGAAAAAGTCACCGAGTCCCAGCTCGCCACGGATCGCGCCGTCCTCGAGCTCGACCAGGTCATCCACGCTCCTTCCCGCCGCTCGTTCTTCTCGACCCTGAGCGCCTTTGCCGCCGCCACCGCCGGCGCGGGCCTGCTTGCCGGGGCAGCCCCCAAAGCCCAGGCGCAAAACACCGCGCCCGGCAACGACACCATCCTCCAGGTGCTCAACTTTGCCCTGAACCTCGAGTACCTGGAAGCCAACCTGTACATCAACGTCACCGGCGCGGCTCCGCTTTCCGCCGGCCTCGGCGCGGGCGCGCCCGTGCTTGGCCTGCCGGGCAAGCTCAATCTCGACCCCGTCACGCTCGCGACCTTTGAGAACCTGGTTTCGGACGAGACCAAGCACGTCACGCTGCTGCGCGCGGTCATCTTCCAGCTCGGGGGCACGCCCATCAGCCAGCCGGAGCTCGACTACACGGCCGGCGGCACCATGTCCATCACCACGCAAGCGCAGCTGCTGGCCGTTACCCGGCAGTTCACCGCGGTGGGCACCAGCGCCTACGCGGGCGGCGCGGCTCTGCTCGTCGGCAACCCGTTCGTGCTGACCGGCGCGTCGCAGATCCTCGGTGCCGAAGCCCAGCACCTCGGCAGCCTGAACGCGTTGTGCAATTTTCAGGGCGTTACCTCGCCGCGGATCGACACGCTCGACTACCCGCCGTCCTCGCCCAACGAGTTCTTTACCCTGACCCCGACCACCAACCCGTTGACGACGGATCCGACCAAGGCTCCCGCGCTCGGTCCCATTCGCACGCCGCGGCAGGTGCTCGGCATCGTGTACGGCGTCACCAAGCCCACGACCTCGCCGACCCCGGCGGCCGGCATCACCAAGGGCGGCTTCTTCCCGCAGGGCGTCAACGGCGCGATCCACTCGACCTAGGCCGCGGCCCAGCCACTGAAGCCGGCCCGCGTCAAGCGAGCCACGAGCACAACGGAACCCGAGCCACCACGGAGACATCGCCACCATGTTGACCCAGTCTGAAACTACCCCGAAACCCGGCATCCTCGCCGCAAACGCCACCCGCCGCAACTTCCTCAAGGCCTCCGGCCTCGCCGTCGGCACCGCCGGCCTGGCGGGCTGCGGCGGCATCATCGGCGTCGACCCGTCCACCGGCCCCGACCCATCCATCGTGGACGTTTTCCAGTTCGCGCTCAACCTCGAATACTTCGAAGCGACGTTTTACTCCTACGTCGTGACCGGCCACGGCCTGGACGCGGCCGACCTCGGCTCCAACCCCGGCACCGTGACCGGCGGCGCGAAGGTCAACTTCACCGACCCGCTCGTCGCGGCCCTGGCCGACCAGCTCTACCTGGACGAGCAGACGCACGTGCGCCTGATCCGCGCGGGCCTGCAGGCCGCGGGCGTGACCCCGGTCTCGATCCCGGCCGTCAACCTGGCGGCGCTCGGCTTTCCGACGAACGATGCGACCTTCCTGGCGCTGGCTCGTCAGTTCGAGACGGTCGGCACCAGTGCCTACGAGGGCGGCGTGGCATTCCTCGCGCTCCAGCCTCAGGCAGTCACGCTGGCCGCGCTGATCCACGTGGCCGAAGGCGAGCACGAGGCTTCCCTGCGGCAGTTCTGCATCCGCAAGGGTGTCAGCTCGCCCGCGGTGGATAAGTTCGACCGCGCGCCCGCGCTCGATGGGACGTCGATCTTCAACACCAGTCCCATCACCGGGCTGAACACCGCCCGCAACGCCTCCGAGGTGCTGCAGGTCCTGTACAACGCCCCGGGCAAGACGGGTGTGTCGTCGGGCGGCTTTTTCCCAAATGGCTTGACCGGAAATGTGCGGACAACGTAGGGGTTGGAATTTAGAAGTTAGGATTGAACAAGCAAGGGCAGAAAAGCTCGGTCCGTGAGGGCGGGGCTTTTCTGTTCTAAGCGGGTTTCTGCGTCGATGTCGAAAACGCCGAACCCAAAACGAGAAAAGCACCCCAGCCGGGGTGCTTTTCGATTCCCGCACAGCCAATGGTTTACTGCGGTTTCGCGTCCTGCACCTTTTGCTTGTCCTGGCCCAGGTTGTCCTTGGCTTCCATGTGGGTTTCGCGCGCCTTGTCGGTGACTTTGCTCTTCTTGGCCGCCGAAGGGTCAAATACCTTCTGCACGCCTTCCTTGGACTTGTCGAAGCCCTTCACGGAGACTTCCTTGGTCTTGTCGACCGCGACCGTGCCGCCTTCCTTGGTCTTGTCGTAGGCTTTGGCGGTTCCGCTCTTGGTGCTCGCGGTCGCCTTCTTGGTGGCGTGCTTGGTCTTGTGATAGCCCTTCTTGGTCGTCTTTGCGGTTGCGCTGCCGGCATTTTTCGCCGCGTTCTTGGTGTCGGTTCCCGCAGCCTGTGCGTCCTGGCCGGCGGTTTGCGCATGGAGCACGACGGGCATCGCGAGGGTGGACGCCAGCAGGACGGAAGCGAAAGAAGAAGCGATGCGAAGAGTTTTCATAATCCTCCATACGGATGATAGCGCCGGGGCAAGGGTTGCGCCCCGGCGTAGAATCAAGGGAGTATATCCTCAATGGCGACCGGCGTCTTCCAACCCTCGATGTCCACCGTATCCCAAGGCACACACGCCGCCGCAGGCCCGGGTCTGCGGCGGTTCGCCTGGGGTGTTCTCGGCTACAACATTCTGGTAGTGCTATGGGGCGCGGTCGTGCGGTCCACCGGGTCCGGCAACGGCTGCGGCGACCATTGGCCGCTGTGCAACGGCGTCGTGGTCCAGCACTGGCAAACGCTGGCCAACGTCATCGAGTTCGCGCACCGGGCCTCGGTCGGGGTTGGGGTGTTCGCGCTGCTGGTGCTCACGGCATGGACCTGGGCCCGCACCCCGCGACGGCACTTGGCGCGTGTGTTCGCCGGGCTGGCGGTCGCGCTCACGTTCAACGAAGGGCTGCTTGGGGCGCTGCTTGTCGTCCTGCACCACACCGGGACCGACCAGTCGCCCATGCGTGCGTTCTGGCTCTCGCTCCACCTCACCAATACATTGGTCCTGCTCGCGACACTCGCGTTGACGGCCCATTTCCTGGGCCGGGACACGGGGCGCATGCGCGGCGGCGTTGCGCTGCACCGGCCGGTGTTCGCCGCCGCCGGCCTCCTCGCGACGCTCGCGGTGGGGGTTTCCGGCTCGCTCGCCGCGCTGGGCGACACGCTCTACCCGGCGCACTCGCTCGCCGAAGCTTTCGCGCAGGACTTCAATCCGGCTGCGAACTGGCTGCTCCATGTCCGGTGGGTCCACCCCACTCTGTCCGCGGTAGCCGGGCTATGGATCCTTTACGTGGTCGCGACGGCCTGGCACGGGGCGCACCACCGGCTGGCCGCGCTGACCGCCGGCCTGCTCGGGCTGCAGATCGTACTCGGCGTGGCCGACGTGCTTCTGCTCGCGCCCACGTGGCTCCAGGTTGCCCACCTGCTCGGGGCCGACCTGCTCTGGACCGCCCTGATCGTGCTGTCCGCGCGGCTGGTGATCCGCCCGCTGGGCTGCCCGGGGCCGGTTTGCTCGCTCAAGCGCGCTCAGGCCGTCCCAGCGTAGTTCTCCCGGTACCACGCAACCGTGCGACGCAGCCCTTCCTCGAAGCCCACTTCCGGAACATAGCCGAATGCTTCCCGCGCCGCGCCGATGTCGGCGAGTGAGTCGCGAATGTCCCCGGCCCGTTCCGGCCCGTGCTCCAGAGCCCCCCTGAATTGCAGCAGCCTGGCAAGCACCTCGAAAGTCTCGTTCAGCGTATGGCGCCCGCCGCAGGCGATGTTGAACACTCGCCCCGCCACCCGCTCCGCCGGAGCTTCCGCCGCGAGCAGGTTGGCCCGGACCGCGTTCGCCACGTAGGTGAAGTCCCGCCCCTGCTCCCCGTCGCCGAAGACCACCGGCGCAACCCCGCGCAGCATGCCCAGGATCCACTTGGCCATCACCCCGGAGTAGGGCGAGTCCGGCGCCTGGCGGGGCCCGAAGATGTTGAAGTAGCGCAGCGCCACCGTTTCAAGCCCGTACACCTGCCAGTACGACCGCATGTACAGCTCCCCGGCCAGCTTTTGGACAGGGTAGGGCGCGATCGGCTGCGGCACCATCGTTTCTATCCGGGGAAAGCCCGGCTGGTTGCCGTACGCCGAGGACGATGCCGCGTAGACGATCCGACGAACCCCCGCTGCGCGCGCCCCTTCGAGCAGGTTGAAGGTGCCGTCGATGTTGGCCGTGTGGGAGGTGCGCGGGTCCTTGATGGACCGGGGCACGGAGGGCAGCGCCGCCTGGTGGAACACGATCTCCACGCCCCGGCACGCCTCCGCGACCCCCGCCGCGTCCCGAAGATCCACCTCGCGGAACTCGAGCCCCGGAGCGAGATTGGCGCGCCGGCCTGTTTCGAAGTTGTCGAGCCCGCGCACCTCGTCCCCGCGCGCGACCAGCGCTTCCGCGATCCACGATCCGATAAATCCCGCACAGCCCGTCACCAGAACCTTCGCCATGCCCCCATGCTACCGGGAGCTAAAAATCGAGGCGGAGCGAGAACTGCTGCACCCTGGGCCGGGTGAGCACGGCGCTGTACTTGCCCAGCGAGCCCGAAGTGAGCTGGGTGCCGAGCGAGGTGTTCGGGTTGGTGTCGAACCGCACGGAGTTGGTGAAGTTGAATGCCTCGTAGGAGGCCCTGAGGCGCGACTCGCGCAGAAGCGCCCAGCTTTTCGACACGCTGCCGTCGGTCTCGAAGAAGCCGTCGCCGCGGAAGACGTTGCGGCTGCCCGCCTCGCCGGGGTAGGGCAGGCGGATGGGCGCGGACAGGCTGCGGACCGAGCCGTTGATCGCGCCGGGGTCGGCGAAGACCTGCGGCGTCCCGTTCGCGTCCAGGTGCTTGCGAACCAGATTCTTCGCGTCCGCGACGCCGAAGGCGGGGAACTCCCAGTCCGTGGTGTAGCCGGGCTCGTTGACGGAGAAGGGCAGCCCGCTGGACCAGCGGCCCAGCCCGGCCACCTGCCAGCCGCCCAGCACCGCGTCCTCGATCCGGCCGCCGGCTCCGCCGAACTGCTTGCCGCGCCCGAACGGCACCTGGTACACCCAGTCGAAGGAAAGCAGGTGGCGGGTATCGAAGTCCGACACCGCCCGGTTCAGCGATGGGTTCCAGGTGTTCTCGATGGTCGAGAACGTGCCGGAAGTCGCGCCTTGAAGCGGCGAGCTGCGCTCCGCGTCCGACCCGTAGTCGATGGCTTTGGAGTAGGTGTAATTGAAGTCGTACTGCAGACCGTGAGAGCTGGGGTGGCGCACCACAAGCTGGAGCGCGTTGTAGGAGCTGAGGCCGATGCTCGCCACGGCGTTGAGCGAGGAAAACTGCGGCTGGAAGAACCGCGGCGACGCCGGGCAGCCCGTGTAATAGGACGCGCAGTAGAAATCGAGGTCCGCGAGCGAGGTGGTTTCGCCGTAGGTGTAGCGGTAGGGTGCCCACTCCAGGCTGTAGATCGCCTGCGTGGCGCTACTGCCGTAGGCGGCCATGTACGGGAAGACGTGCTCGAAGTAGGGGATCGGGTCGACCGTCGCGTTGGGGTCGCCGCCGTTCGCGTCCACCAGCCGGGACAGGGCAGCCGCCGCGCCGAAGTAGTCGCCGCCGCCTTGGGTATCGACCAGGTCCACGGGTTGGGTCAGGTCGAGCTGCTGGAGCAGGTGCCGCCCCAGGCGCCCGATGTAGTCGACCTCGACCGTGATGCCGCCCGGAAACTGGTGCTGGACGGACGCGTCGAAGACCTCCGAGTAGGGGGTCTTGAGCTTGTTGTCGATGCCCTGCGTGATGAGAAAGCCGCTGGGCGAGGTGGCGTAGGGGAAGGCGATCGGATTGCCCGGCGAGGGCCCGGAGTCGATCGCCGGCAGGGCGTGCTTGCCGGTAAACCGCGGCGCGTTCTCGGTGCTGTAGGTCGCGCCGGGGTTGACGAACGCGTTGGTCAGCCCGAACGAGCCTAGCTGGTCGAAGGTGTTGACGACCCCTTGCCCGTAATGGTCGAAGTACAGCCCGAAGCCCGCGCGCACGCTGGTATTCGGGTCGGGCGCGTAGGCGACCGAAAACCTCGGCGCGAAGTTGAGCTTCTGCTTCGGCCAGTAACCCGGCCGTCCGTTCGCCTTACCGTTGGGCACGAACTGGAGCAGCGGCTCATAGACCTGGCCGTTCAGGGCCGAGGCTTCGCGCTGCTTGTACCAGGCGTCGGTGTCGATGGTCGGCGCCACCTGCTGGCCATGCGTTTCATAGGGCGTTTGCAGGATCGTGTGCCGGATGCCGTAAGTCAGGGTAAGTTTCGGCGTCGCCCGCCAGGTATCGGCTACGTACCATTCGAACTCGTTCGCGCGAAACGAACGGTTGAGATACGTGCCCTGGCCGAGCAGCGCGCCCGATGCGCCGCCGGAACTTACCGCGTAGTTATACACGGTGCTCAACTGCGGCACGGTCCCGACCAGATTCGCGTATGCCACCTGGAAGGAGTTGGCGAAACCCTGCTGATACCCGGCTGCCCCGATCGTACCCGGGTCCGGTACGTTGTTGAGCCAGTATGGGTTCGAGCTCGCGCCGGAGTACGACAAAGCATCCGTGGCCCGGTTATTGGTAATGCCCCGCCAGTTACCGCCCAGCTGGATCGAGTGGCTGCCCCGGCTCCAGCTCAGGTTGTCGATGATATTGTGCACGGGTACATCGACGATCGTGGTCCGGGTTTCCGCGTTGAACTGGTCCACGAAGCGAAAATCCACATAGTTGCCCTGGCCGATGCCCCGATCGCCATAACCCTGCCGGATATATCCATAGCGCAGGTCGTTGACGATGGTCGCGTTCGGTGTCCAGGTATAGCCGCCAGCCAGCCCCTTGGTGTTGTTCTCGATGCTGTAGGACGCGGGCTGTCCGGGGAACTGCTCCGCTCCGTCCGTGATGTCTTTTTGTAAGTTGCCGCGCACGAAGAACCGGCTCCGGTCGTTGGCGATGTAATCGACCTTGAGGATGGACGTGTTCAGCGATGCCGGCGCGGGCGAAGAGAAGGTGTACGCCCCGGTGTTGTAGCCGTCGCCCGTGTTGAAGCTGGTGTTCACCGGGTACTGGCTCCAGTAACTCAGCACATTGGGTCCGCGCCCGGTCCCCACGGGCAAACCCCGTTGGCGCTGCACGCGGCATCCAGTTGGGACAGCTGCCCGGGCGTCAGCTGGGTTACCCCGCCGTTCGCGTCCTGGTATGTCAACAGGCCCGCCTTGTAAGCCGCCGAGGGAACCGTGCGTGTCGCCACCAGGTTTTCCGCGGTGCGCTGGCCCTCGTAGTTGAAGAAGAAAAATAGTCTGTCCTTGCGGACCGGCCCGCCGATCGACCCGCCGAAGGTGTTGCGCAGCAGCTTGCTCGCGACGTTCGGCCGGCCGCTCTGGAGCTCGGCCTGCTTGTAGAACCAGTCGTTCGCGGCGGCGAAGGGCGGCCTGTAGTACTCGTACAGCGCGCCGTGAAGGCTGTTGGTGCCGGACTTGGTGACCAGCGACACCTGCGCCCCGGAGCTGCGGCCCTGGTCCGCCGTGCTGTTCGTGGTCGTCACCCGGAACTCCTCGGTCGAGTCCTGCGTGGACCGCAGCACCCCCGTGAAGGCATAGCCGTTCAACTGGTCGTTGTCGTCGATGCCGTCCAGCGTGACATTGCCCTGGTCGGACCTGGCGCCGGCCACCGCGCCGGACCGGGAGTCGGTGTTCTGGTTGACGTTGCTGCCCAGATAGAGCACGCCCGGCTGCACGCTCAAGAGGTCCGGGACATTGCGCCCCTCGGTCGGGATCGCCTGGATGAACTGGTTGTCGAAGGCGCTGCCCAGGCTCGCATCGGTCGCGTTCACCGTCTGGGCCTCCGCGCTGACGCTCACGTTCTCCTCGGACGCGGTGACCTCGAGCGCCACGTCGATCGTTGCCGGCTCTGAGACCAGCAGCTCGGCCTTGCGGTCGGCCGGGGCGAAGCCTTCCGCCTCCACATGGACCAGGTACGCGCCCGGCGCAAGCTGCGCGAAGCTGTACCGTCCCGCGGAGTCGCTGGTTTGTGCCGCATCGGTGCCGGTGGCGGGGTTGTGCAGACGGACCTTCGCACCGGGCACCAGAGCCCCGGTCGCGTCCGTCACCGTCCCGCGCAGGGAAGTGGAGCTGATCTGGCCCATCCCGTTCGGGATACAGAACTGTGTACCCGTCAGGAGAGCCAGGGGTACCCACGCATGCCGTCGCATCGAGCTGCCTCCATTGTGTCCAATCAACGCCGGGATGAAAGGGCGCGCCGCCGCGCCCGGAGCTTGAGGAAGCCTCATCTAATCACGAAATCCGGACCGCTCCAAGCGCTTTTGTCAGGTGCGCAGGCCTTAGGATTTCCGCTCCTGGTTACCGCCGTGCTCTCCTTCTCGCCGGATTTGACCTGTTTCGTCCCGGATTCGGGCATACTGGGAGCCATGACGCACGCGCTCCCCCCTTTCAAGCTCGCGCCCTACTTCCAGACGCGCATCTGGGGCTTCGACGACCTCCGCCCCTGGTTCGACTTCCAGACACCTCCGGGCTCGGAGCCGGTCGGGGAGGTCTGGCTGACCGGCGCGAAGTGCTCGGTGGCGACAGGCCCCCTTGCGGGCCGGAACTTCGCCGAAGCCGTCCGGGAGAATGCCCCCGCCATTCTGGGCCCGCTGTTCGCCTCGGAAGGGGAGTACCCGCTGCTGATCAAGGTGCTGTTTCCGCGCGAAAAGCTGAGCGTGCAGGTACACCCGGACGACGCGCTGGCCCAGCAGAAGGGTGAGCCGCGCGGCAAAACCGAGTGCTGGTACGCGCTTGACGCCAAGCCGGACGCCAAGGTCGCGCTCGGCCTCGCGCCCGGCACCACGCCCGAGGCGGTGCGGGAGGCAATCGCGGCGCACACGCTCGAAGACCTGCTCGGCTGGCTGCCGCTGCACACGGGCGACATGGTGTACGTGGACGCGGGCACGGTGCACGCGATCTGGCCGGGCTCGGTGATCCTCGAGACCCAGCAGACCTCCGACACCACCTACCGCTTGTACGACTACGGGCGCCCGCGCGAGCTGCACGTGGACGCCTCGCTCGAAGCGATGCGCGTGGAAACCGGCGCGGGCAAGGTGGAGCGCACGCCCGGCGCGCGCGGGGAAGCCATGCTGGTGGACGAACAGTACTTTCGCGTGGAGCGATGGGAGGGCAACGCGGCCGGCCTGAGCGCGGCGGCCCGGAACGGAGGCGGACCGCAGCTGTTGTTTGTCGCTGCCGGCACGCTGCACGTTGAAGGGAGCGGCTTTGAGCCGTTCACGCTGGGCCGCTGCGAGCTGGCGGTGGTGCCCGCGAACGCGCCGGAGTGGCAGGCGCGCGGCGAGGCGGAGGTCATGCGCATCGTTCCGCGCGTGGGGACGCCCGACGCGTCCTCGCTCGAAAGTGCCCTGGCCTAAAGAGTTCGCGTGCCCGGCCGATACAGAGAACAGCAAGCGAAAAGGGAGCAGGCAATGGCGCAGCAGCATGAGTTTCGGCCGGTCGTCCTGGCCGGCGGCAGTGGAACGCGGTTTTGGCCGCGCAGCCGCAAGGCACGGGCCAAGCAGGTGTTGGCGCTCGACGGCGAGCGGACGATGATCCAGCGGACCGTGGACCGCCTGGCTCCCTTGGCCAAGCCGGAGGATGTTTGGGTCATCACCAACGATCTGCTTTCCCCCGAGATTTGCGGGCAGCTTGCGACCGTCCCGAAGGGGCAGATCGTGTGTGAGCCCTCCGCGCGCAACACCGCGCCGGCCGCGGGGCTCGCCGCGTTCCTGGTCGAGCGCGAGAACCCGGATGCGGTGCTGGGCATGTTTCCCTCCGACCATGTCATCGCGAACGAGCCCGCGTTCATCGCCGTCCTGCGCCGAGCCGTCCAGCTCGCCGCGGCGGGGGAAAACATGGTGGTCCTCGGCATCAAGCCGACCCGCCCGGAAACCGGCTACGGCTACATCGAGACGGGCGACACGCTGCCCTCGTCCGAGCGCCGGGTCCGCCGCTTTACGGAAAAGCCGAACCTGGAGCGGGCCGAGTCGTTCGTCGCGGCGGGCAATTACTGGTGGAACTCCGGCATCTTCATCTGGTCGGCCCGCACCCTGGCCAATGCCATGCGGGAGCACCTGCCCGAAACGGCACCGCTGCTCGAAACCATCGCCGCCGCGCATGGGACGCCGCAGTTCGAGGCTGTTTTCGCCGAGCTTTACCCCAAATGCGAGAACATCAGCGTGGACTACGCGATCCTCGCACCCCGGTCCGCCAAGGGCGAGCACCAGTCGAACCTGTTCTGCCTCGAAGCCGA
>CAXUHL010000090.1:1159-11092 GCA_964250745.1 uncultured Acidobacteriaceae bacterium | reverse complement strand
CGGCGAACGACACCTTCGAAAAGTCGGGCATCGCGAAGAACTCCCGCGAGGAGAAAATCCGGGCACGCGACGCGAAGATGAAGGCCGACGCGGAGAACGCACGCATGGCCAAGCTGTACCGCGAGCAGATCCTCGGGGAGAAGCCCGCGGAGCCGGGGTTAATCTCGATCGGGTCGATCGCGCCTGCACCGAAGCCGGCGGCAGCACCGGTCGAGGTTCGGGAAGAGGAGACGGTGGCAGGGGATTAGAATTGCGCGCTCTGCTCGCGGTTCGCTCCGCAACAGCGAAAGGCCACCCTTGCGGGTGGCCTTTTCTCGCGTGGCCACTTCATAGCGCGATTAGCTCGCACATCAAGAGACGGATTACAATCCTTCCACGATGGTCGAATCTCAAACTCTTTGGTGGACAGCGGGATTGATCGATGTCGAATCTTACGGCGAAGCTAAGATTATCGATGCGTGGGCGGACCTTTTTAACCACTACAAAATCGACTACAAGCTTCAAGGCACTTCCTAAGCAGAACAGACGCGGTTACATTTGGAAAAATCTTCGCTGCTTCTTTATGAGATGGGCCAGGTCCTTGGCTACAAGTTTGGAAAGACCCAGATTCGAGATGATGTTTATCGACCGGATATCCATTCTGAATTAGACGAGGTAGAAATTGAGACCAGGCGAGCGACAAAAGACATCCTTAAACTGCTGTCGCAAACGGATTCTTTACCTGTCCGTTTCGTTCAGCAAGAGAAAACAGGAGCAAGTCTCGAATCGCCAAGGCAAGCCAACGCTCCTGCCCGAGAGGATGGGCGTCCTGATTGGAAGAGCTGAAGAAGCTCTCTACCAACCCGCGACGCATCCAGCCACTCGTGACCCTCACCTGTGATCGGAGCGCCGGGGTCGCATTCCACCAAGAATTCCTCGGCCATGTAGCGATGCCTGCACGACTCGATCTCGATCTGATTGCCATCTCGGACAAGAACCACCGTTGCGTCATTCCTGCGGTTGAGCAAGTCGAGCAGGTCGGGAGAGAGGGTCATCAGCGTGCCCCGTCTGCATGGATGAGCTTTGTGGTGTACATAGCGACTCCCTCCACCCCGCGTTCTAGGTTCGAACATGATGCCGTGTCACATCTATCCGGAATCAATCGGCTGTTCTGACTCATTCCGAAATAGTAAGCTCGTCCGAGGTCGGGCAGCCTAAATGTTGCGCTTTCAAGAAGGGCAGCCAGCCTGAACGTTAACCGTTAAGGCGCAGAGTAAGGCACTTCGCCGCCCCGCCCGCGTTCAAAAACTCGCCCAGCTTCACTTACCCAACAGTGAGCCCCCGTCACCCGAGCTCACGGACAGACCGGGGCTAATCTTCGTTACGATCAGCGTCTGCCCGATTGGGACGGCGTTCAAGGCGACCACCCGCGCGTTCTCCCCAGCTCATGGCGATGTGATTCCCGGAACATAGGCTTGCTCGTTCCGGGCCAGGCAGGCGTGTCGCTGGTCTTCATCTTTACGTCGACATCGTGTGGCTGCCGCTTCTAAGGCTGCCGATTGAGCCTCCACCTTTTGCGGTCGCTCCGTACCTCCAGGGGAATGCCGAACCCGTCAGCAATAGGCGATGTCTGCGTTACAGGAAGTGGGTCGAAGGGGCAGCGACTCGGTTCAGCATGTCAGCCGAGTCAGGATTACTTCCGTACTCTGAACCCGTTGCGCCAACCTGCCGATAAGGTCTCTGCACGCAATGCGCGCTTTCTTGCGTGCGAGATCCGGGAGGGCAGGCGATGGAACAGAAAAAAATCCTGATCGTGGATGACGATCCGGAGCTGCGCCTTGCGCTTTCCATCCGGCTCCGCGCGAACAACTACGCGATCGCCACGGCCGTGGACGGAGTTTCGGCTATCGCGGAAGCGCGCCGGTCCAGGCCCGATGCCATTCTGCTCGACCTGGGTCTGCCCGCGGGGGACGGCTTCACCGTGCTCGAACGCTTGCAGGCGCTCAAACCCCTCTCCACCATTCCCGTCATCGTGCTTTCCGGGCGCAACCGGAATGTGAACCAAGGGCGCGCGCTTCAGGCAGGCGCTGAGATTTTCCTGCAGAAACCGGTCAAAAACTGCGATCTGCTTTCCGCGCTTGCACACGCGGTTTCCCGCAGCGACAAAGCCGTTTCAGTCGTCTACGAGCTGCACAATCCCGCGGACGCGGCGCGTTCCTGAACGGTATGGGCACCTTCCCGATCTTCGGAGCCACGCTCGATCCGGCGTGCACGGGTTCGCTCGCGCTTGTACTGCGGGTCGACCCGCTGCTGCGGTCTGAGTACTCGCTTCGACGGGCTGTGTACTCGGCGCATCCATGGCTCTTGTGGACGAGCGTCCTGGCCGACATTCTCGTCCTGCTTTCTTACGCCTTCTTCCTCGTAGGAATCGGGGTCCTCGCGAGGAAGCTGAGGCGCATTCCCGAAATCGCAAGCAGCCGCTGGATCTTTCTGGCATTCAGGCTTTTCCTGATTTCGAGCGGGCTGATCAGCTTCCTGCGAGTCGTGGGGAACTGGCTGCCGATCGTTCAGTACTTCACTATGTCCAAGATCGTTTGCGCGGTCGCGGCGCTGCCGGCCGGCGTTCTCTTTGCTATGCGCGCGCCGGCGCTGGCAGGCCATGTACACGACTTTTTCGCCTTGCGCGCCGTCGAGCGGGAGCAGAGCGAGGCGCTGCGCAGGAGCGAGCAGTTTCTGGACCGGACCAACCGCGTCGCTGGCGTCGGCGGATGGGAGGTCGACCTGCTGGCCCGGACCGTGAGCTGGTCGGAGGAGACCTATCGCATCCATGGCGCACCGCTTTCCTACCGCCCGACCCTCGACGAAGGTCTCGCCTTCTACACCCCGGAGTCGCGGCCCCTCATCACGGGCGCCATCGAAGCGGCGTGCGCCGCGGGCGGATCCTTCGATTTGGAGCTGGCGATCGTTCGCCTGGACGGGTGCCGTGTCGCGGTCCGCGTCTTCGGGACGGCGGAGCTGCTGGACGGCAAGCCGGTACGCCTGGTGGGTGCGTTCCAGGATGTCACGGCGCGCAAAGCGGAGCGGGAAGCCTTGAGGGACGCCAACGAACGCGCCGCGCTGGCCGCGGAAAGCGGACGCATCGGCCTTTGGGATTGGGACATCGCGCGAGGCGTCGTGACTTGCGACCGCTGGATGCACCGCTTGCACGGAGTCGAGTTTCGCGAAGGCCCAGCCGACGAGCTGCTCTGGAGAGAGCAGCTCCATCCAGAAGATCGGGAAGCCGTCGTCAAAGCCATGCAGGATGCGATCGCCGGAACCCGCCCGTACGAGATCGAGTTCCGCGTGGTTTGGCCGGACGGCAGCATTCACCATATCCGGGCTACGGCGCAGGTCGAGCGGGACCGCCACGGCCGCGCCCTGCGGATGGTGGGCGCGAACTGGGATGTGTCCGAGGCACGCCGTCTTACCGAGGAGCTCGCCCGCCAGCACGAGCTGCTGCGCGTCACCATGCAGTCCATCGGGGACGGCGTCATCACCACCGACATCGACGCCAAGGTGGTCTGGCTCAACCCGGTCGCGGAACGGATGACCCAATGCCCGGCCGTCGAGGCCGTGGGGCGGCCCGTGGCGGAGATCCTGTCGATCGTGCACGCGGAAACGCGCGAGCCGGTGAGCAACCCCATCCTCGCCTGTTTGTCCGACCGAAGACCGGCGACCCTGGCTGCGGGTACCGTGCTCATCGGGCGGGATGGCATGGAGTACGGGATCGACGACTCCGCAGCACCAATCCTTGACTCGCGAGGCGAACTTCTGGGTGCCGTTCTGGTGTTTCACGATGTCACGGAGCAGCGGAGGCTGGCGCTCGAAGCGAGCCGCGGTGCCCGCGTCGAGCTCAAGCTCAAGGACGACTTTCTTTCCCACGTTTCGCACGAGCTCCGTTCGCCGTTGACCTCCATCTATTCCTTCGGCTCCATCCTCGCCGACGGCCTGGCCGGGGAAACTACGACGGAGCAGCGCGACTACCTGGAAATCATCCTCCGCAACACCGGGCAGCTTCAGTCCATGATCGAAGACCTGCTCCTGGTCACGCAGGCTGGCGAGGGCAAAGTCCGGATCGCGGCGGAGCCGACCCCGGCCCGTGAAGCGGTGGCGGATGCTCTCCACACCGTCGAGGGAGCCTCGCGCAACAAGCACATCACCCTTTCCGCCGACTGCGGGACGGAGCCGCTCGCTGTACATGCCGACCCCACGCGCCTGCGCCAGATCCTCATCATTCTGCTCGACAATGCCGTCAAGTTCACGCCTCCGCGAGGCCGTGTTGCCGTTCAAATCGCGACTGAAGGTCGCGAATCGGTTCTATTCAAGGTCGCGGATACGGGCTGCGGCATCCCGGTCGAAAAGCGACTGCGGATCTTCGAACACCTGTACCAGATCGTCACTCCCGAGGAGGCGCGCGCGGACCACAACGGGCGCAACGGCCTTGGGCTCGGCCTGCATATCGCCAAGGACTTGATCGAGCGGCAGGACGGGCGCATTTGGGTAGACGACAACCCGGACGGCGGCAGCACCTTCTGCTTTCATCTGCCCCTGGCGAAGCAGGTTCGGGTGGATGAGGAGGTCTTCGCGCATAGCTGAAGCGGTTTGCACTGACGATGCCGCATCGCGGAGGTTTGGCCCGCTGCATGACTCGCCCCTGCCAGGCGAAAGGAGCGTGTTCTCTACAATCGAGTCATGTGGGACGAGGCGCGGGCGGCGCTGTTGGACTGGTACGACGCGCACAAGCGGGACCTGCCCTGGCGGCGTTCGCGAGACCCGTATGCGATCTGGGTTTCTGAGATCATGCTGCAGCAGACGCGCGTACAGGCGGTTCTGGAGCACTATGCAGCCTGGATGGAGCGGTTTCCGACGGTGCAGTCGTTGGCGGCGGCAGGAGAGCCTGATGTGCTCGCTCTATGGAGTGGCCTGGGCTACTACCGGCGGGCGCGGCTGTTGCACCGGGCGGCGCAGGTCGTGGAGAACGAACTTGGCGGGCTCTTCCCGGAGACGGAGACGGGTCTGCGCGCGCTGCCGGGCATCGGCGAGTACACGGCCGCCGCGGTGGCCAGCATCGCCTTCGGCGAGCCCGTGCCAGTGGTGGATGGGAACGTGGAGCGGGTGTTCGCGCGGCTGCTCGCGCTTCGTTTACCGGCGCGCGCTGAGGTGCGAGCCGGGGCCGCGGCGCTGCTCGCGCCGGACCGCCCCGGAGACGCCAACCAGGCCATGATGGAGCTGGGCGCGACGGTGTGTTTGCCGCGCAACCCGTTGTGTCTGCAGTGCCCGCTCCAGCGCTGGTGCCGCACGCGCGGCGAGCATCCGGTCGCGGCGCGCAAGCCGCTCGTCGCACGGTCCATCGTATACGGCTTTACACGGGAGGCGAACGGCCGCGTACTCCTGCGGCAGCGTGCCGGCGACGAGTCTCTGATGGCTGGAATGTGGGAGCTGCCGGAGCTGGACCGCGAACCGGAAGAAGCGGAAACACTGCTGCGCGTGCGGCACAGCATCACGGTCACCAACTACCTGGTAAGCGTGGTGCGCTGCGCTCCACACCGCAAGCCCTCCGACCGAGAACGGTGGTGCGCGCCGGAAGAGCTTCCCACGCTGCCCCTGACCGGGCTCGCGAGGAAGGTGTTGAGAAAGCTGGCGCTGCTGTCGTTTTGAAGCCGCGGCACGCCTGCGAGAACCGCAGGCAGACAGGCGGACTGCTCGCAAGGAGGCCGAACGTGCCTGTGCGTTGAGGGGCACCCCGGCATCCTGGCCTGTGAGTGGTGTTGGTTCCTTTACGGGGGGGGGTAAGAAGCCCAGCTTCGCTTCAACTAAGCCCAAACATGGACCCATCCTGACGAGTGAAGCGCGAAAGCTGTTTACGCCGGGCTGAAAGCCAAAGCAGTTCTTTTTGGCGCAAAGCTATCCTGCTCCGGCCAGAGAAGTCTAGAAGCGGTCTCATACATGGTTTTGCGGCTTCGGCGACCCTCGTGAGCCCCGCTTTGCGGCGGGTCTCATCCAGGGCTTCACCGAGGTCGCGGGTTTATGAGACCGCTTCTATGCCAAGTGAAGGTCACTTCACTTCAAGCGAAGCAAAAGACCTACTCCGCTCTTGCAGGACCACAAAGGCGGATCCTCGCTTCGCTCGTCAGGGTGCCCTGTGTTTTGACCCGACTATACAGCGAAACAACTTCGAACATACTTCCTCAAAATGACTTGCTTTCTCCGGCACCCACGCTTGCATCGCGTTGCGAGGGAGCCAGGTACTTAGCTGAACTTAGGATGACTCAGTTCGCCTGCATGATCCCTGGCCGAAGGGGAACCGCGCGTCAAGTATGGCTACTTCTTCTTCCCCACCGTTTTCTTCTGCGGAGCGGTCTTCTTCGCGGCAGCTTTTACGGGGCTTTTGCCTGCGGCAACGCTCTTCTCAGCAGCGGCTTTCTTGGCAGGCACCGCGGCCTTTTTCACCGGAGCCGAGCCTTTTTTCGCGGGAGCTGAAGTTTTCTTCACCGCAGCAGCAGCCTTCTTCGCCGGAGCTTTCTCAGCGAGGGCTTTGGAAGCGGACACAGCCTTGTTGCTCGAAGCTTTTCTGGCCGCCGGCCTCGCAGCAGCCTTCTTCACCGGCACCCGCTTCGTGTTCTTCGCCGGTGCCTTCACGGCGGCCTTCTTCGCGGTGGGCGCGCCCTTCTTTGCCGGCGCTTTCTTCAACGAAGAAGGGGCCCGGGAGGCCCCTTTCTCTTCGCCGTCATCGTCCAGTTCATCGGCTTTCGGGTCCAGATCGACCTCGTCCTCGTCGTCCTCGTCCAGGGTGTCCTCGTCGAGGGCTTCATCGTCGTCGTCCTCGTCATCCTCCAGGTCGTCGTCATCGTCGGAGCTGGTGGACACCGAGTGTTCCTCCTCTTCCTCATCCTCCTCGTCGAGGTCGTCCTCGAGCTCGTCTTCCTTGTTGAGTTCCTTGGGTTCTTCTTCGTCAAAGGCGGCTGCGTAGAGCTTTTGATCGTCCTGCATGCGGTGGCTCCTCGTGAGAGATAGTGCTGGGATGCGGAACTCGGGAGCAGCAGGGTCCGTGCGCGAAAACGAGCCCACGGAACAAGCCGCGAATCAAGCCACAGAATGCAACGGCGCGAAGGGGGATGGCAAGACGTAAATCCGGCGCATGCCTCAGCGGCGAGGTGTTCGCCGCAGGGCGGGGGCGTGCGGGTGCGCGACGCGCACGGACGCGGCCACGCCGCGCACGCGCGTTCTGGCGGGCTTCACGGCGGCGCGGGCCAGGCGCGCGGGCTCGGCCACGTACAGGGTGCGGCCCAGGTTCACCTGGCGGGTAACGAGGCGGTTCCAGCGCTGGAGCTCGGCGACCGAGACGTTGAACTGGTCGGCGATGTTGATCAGCGTGTCGCCGCGGCGGACGCGGTAGGTGGCGGCGCGCGCGTTGCCGGCGGTCGCGGCGGCGGTCACGGGCGCGGGCGCGACGGGGATGACGAGCGAGCGCACTCCGGCCAGCGAAGCTCCCTCCTCCAGCTGGTTGGTGAAGGCGATCTCCCGGGCGCTGCCCCGGAACTGCCGCGCGACGGCTTCGAGGGTCTCGCCGGGTTGGAGCGTGTGGAAGCGCCAGATGGCGCGCTTGTCCTCGGGGATCTCCGCGATGCGCTGGTTGAAGACCGGGGTCGAGCCCGAGGGGATGCGCAGCTCGTAGCTTTGGTCCGGCGGGGTACGCCCGCGCAGGAGGCTCGGGTTCAGCTCCTGGATGTAGCCGAGCGTGCTGCCGGTGACGTCGGCGACCAGGGGCAGCCCGATAGAGGAGTGGGTCACGACGGTATCCGGCTCGACCGCCGCATCGGGGACGATCTTGTCGAGGCCGTACTGTTTGGGGTTCTTCGCCATGATGGCGACGGCCAGGATGATGGGGACGTAGTTCTTAGTTTCCTGCGGCAGGTTGTTGCGCCGGTACAGCTCCCAAAAGTCGGCATAGCCGGTGCGCTGCACGGCTTTCTGGATGTTGCCCGTGCCCCAGTCGTAGGAGGCCATGGCCAGGTACCAGTCGCCCAGCTGGTTGTAGGTCTTCTTGATATCGCGGGCGTAGGCGCGGGTGGCCTTCTCAGGGTCGAACCGCTCGTCGAACCAGCCCGTGCGCTCCAGCCCGTAGCCGCCGAACGGCATGAACTGCCACATGCCCGCGGCCCCCGACTTGCGATTGACCGCCTGCGGCCGGAATCCGGATTCTGCCACGGCCTGGTACAGCAGGTCCTGCGGGACGCCCTCCTCCTTGAGCACGCGCTGGATCATCGCCTTGTACTTGCCCGCGCGCTGGAGCGAGGCGACGATGGTGCCGCGGCCCTGGCCGGTGGTCGAGAAGAAGTTGATGTAGCTGGCGACATAGTCGTTGATGACCAGCGGCAGGTCGGACTGGGTGGTTTGGAGCTCGGCCTGCGCTTCGGCCTTGATGGTGGGGTCCACGGCGAAGGTGACATCATTGGCCACGTCGACCGGGGCGTCGCCCTTTTGCGCCTGGGCGGGCGAGGCTTCGCGCAGGGCGTCGAGCTGGAAGGCGTTGATGGAGTCGACCACCCGGTCGAGCTCGGCGGCCAGCGCGGGCGTGTTCTTGATGTCCGCGCCGGACTGGAGCAGGGTGTCCACGGCGCGGTCGAACTCCGTGCGGGCTTTGTCCGGGTCGCCGGCTTCGGCGGCGGTAAGGCCCGAGGCGTAGGCCTGCTCCACGGCGGTGATGAGCAGGGCGTCGCGCGCGTTGTCGGCCCGGGGCGGCGGAGCGGCGGTTTGGGCATTCGCGAGCAGAGACGCGGCAAGCAGAAGGGCCGTGGCGGCTCGGAATGGGAGGGGTCTGCGCATCGGCCGGGGTGTTCCGGGTTTCATTGTAGAGGGTGGCGCGGGCTCCCGGAGCCCCGGAACCCGGATGGTAGACTCGACCTGTACAGCCCCCTCCATGAACACATCCCTGATCCGCAACTTCGCGATCATCGCGCACATCGACCATGGCAAAAGCACCCTGTCGGACCGTCTGCTGGAGCTCACCGGCTCGCTGACGGCGCGCGAGATGCAGGCGCAGGTGCTGGACGCGATGGATCTGGAGCGCGAGCGCGGCATCACGATCAAGGCGCACTCGGTGCGGATGATGTACCCGGCCAAGGACGGCAAGACATACCAGCTCAACCTGATCGACACTCCCGGGCACGTGGACTTTTCCTATGAAGTTTCGCGGTCGCTGGCCTCTTGCGAGGGCGCGCTGCTGGTGGTGGATGCCTCGCAGGGCGTGGAGGCGCAGACGCTCGCGAATGCATATCTGGCAATCTCGAACGGGCTCGAGATCATCCCGGTGATCAACAAGATCGACCTGCCCTCGGCGGACGTGGTGCGGACCCAGGAGATGATCGAGCAGACCGTGGGCCTGGACGCGACGGACGCGCTGGCGGTGAGCGCGAAGACCGGCCTCGGCGTGCCGGACATCCTGGAAGCTGTCGTGAACCGCCTGCCGCCGCCGGTCGGCGACATCGACGCGCCCTTGCAGGCACTGATCTTCGATTCCTGGTTCGACGCCTACCGGGGCGTGATCGTGCTGGCGCGCGTTATCCATGGCCGGCTCAAGAAGGGCGCGCGCATCCGGCTCATGTCGAACGGGCGCGAGTTCGACGTGGAGTCTCTGGGCGTGCTGACGCCCAAGCCGGTCGAGATCGCGGAGCTGTCGGCGGGTGAGGTCGGGTTCTTCGTCGCGACCATCAAGAACGTCGCGGACACCAAGATCGGCGACACCATCACCGAGGTCGGGCGGCCCGCGGCGGAAGCCCTGCCGGGCTTCGAAGACATCAAATCGATGGTGTTCGCGGGCATCTACACGGTCGACTCGCACGAGCACACGCTGTTGCGCGACGCGCTCGAAAAGCTGCGGCTCAACGATGCCTCGTTCTCGATCGAGCCCGAAAG
>CAXUHL010000090.1:0-1059 GCA_964250745.1 uncultured Acidobacteriaceae bacterium | reverse complement strand
GTTTCGGCGACTCGGGTGAAGCTGACCTACGAGCTGCCGCTCAACGAGATCGTGCTCGACTTCTACGACCGGCTCAAGAGCGTCTCGCGCGGGTACGCGTCGCTCGACTACGTCCTGGCCGGCATGTGGACCTCGCCGATGTCGAAGCTCGACATCCTGGTCTCCGGCGAGCCGGTCGACGCGCTGTCGATCATCGTCCACCGGGATTTCGCCTACGACCGGGGCCGCGCGCTGGTCTCGAAGATGCGCGAACTGATTCCCCGGCAGATGTTTGAGGTGGCGATCCAGGCGGCGATCGGCGCGAAGATCGTCGCGCGCGAAACTGTTTCGGCGATCAAGAAGAACGTGCTGGCCAAGTGCTACGGCGGCGACATCTCCCGCAAGCGCAAGCTGCTCGACAAACAGAAGGAAGGCAAGAAGCGCATGAAGCGGATCGGCAAGGTCGACATCCCGCAGGAGGCGTTCCTGGCCGTGCTGAAGGTCGGCGAGGACAATGCGCGGTAGGGTTCTGTGACTGGATTGAAGCCCCGCGAAGACGCTTCCATCCCAGAGCGCGTGAACCACGGGTCATCCTGACGCGCGAAGCGGGGAAGGACCTGCTTTCCGCCGTCCCTCAAAGAAGATGAGACCCTTCGCTGCGTTCAGGATGAGCCGGATTCCGATCTCCTCGAAGCGGTAGTGCTTCTTATGGCCCCTGTTAGGGACTACTTCTTGTCCCGAAGTGGTTACTGGAAATACACCGCGATTGTGGGAAACTCGCTTGCTTTCATCCTGCGAAGCGGGGCAAGTCTCACGCCGAGTGAAGCCCGCGCGCCTGCGCTTTTGTTCGCAAATGCAAGCAGTTAGACGGGTTGCCTACGCGCCCTGAAGGGTGCCGAGCCCGGAGCGGCGTCATTCACGCAACGTTCACGCTCCGTTTTGCACAAAGAATTCCACAGGGTGGTAATCGTGACCCGGCATGGCGTGGAGACGGAAAAGCCCCGGATGCGATCAGATGCGATTTCCGGGGTCTTCCTTGCCTGGAGGGCTCAGGCGTAATCAGTGCGAGGTGGCGGGTGG
>CAXUHL010000089.1:0-11156 GCA_964250745.1 uncultured Acidobacteriaceae bacterium | reverse complement strand
GCGGCGAGGCGGCTGCCATCGCGGCGGGGCTCTCGGCGTGCGGGCTGGGCAGCGACTCGGGCGGGTCCGTGCGGCAGCCGGCGCACGCGGTGGGGATTTGCGCGCTGAAACCCACGCCGGGACGGATCTCCGCCGTGGGCTGCCTACCGCCGAATGTGGGGCCGTTCTCTTCGCTGGGCGCGGTGGGGCCCATGGCGCGAACCATCGCCGATGTGTCGCTCCTGTTCGAGATTCTGTGCACGGGGCCCAAGCCGTACACGCCGGCGGACGCGCGCGGGGCGACGGTGGGCGGGTTCGAGGACGACGGGCTCGTGCCGGTAACGGAGGAAACGCGCGCGGCGGTGCGGGAGGCCGCGCGAGCGCTGGACGGGGTGGGGTGCCGGGTGAGGCCGTTCCGCCCGGCCTGGCTTTCGGCTTGCCTGGAGGAGGCGCGCACGCTGTGGCGAACATTTTTCGTCCAGGTCGGGGCGATGCTCTACGAGCCGTTGGTGGCCGGGCATCGCGGGACGCTCAGCCCCATCTTCGAGAGCTTTCTGGACACGGCGGTGGCGGAAGGACCGCTGAGCGCGGCCGCGCTGCTGCGGGCCTGGGTGGAAACCGACCTGCTCCGGGCGCGGTTCCGGGCAGAGATGGCCGCGAACGGGGTCGACCTGCTGCTGATGCCCGTGTGCGCGATCCCTGCGTTCCGGCATGGCGAGCGGGCCTGGCAGGTAGAGGGCCAGGAGGTGGGCTACTGGGATGCGATGCGGTACACGCAGTGGTGGAACCTGCTGGCGATGCCGGCGGCGGTGGTGCCGGTCGGGTCTGCGGGCGAGGGCCTGCCGATCGGGGTGCAGATCGCCGGGCCGGCCTGGGAGGACGAGCGGGTGCTGGCGGCGGCGGGGATGGTCGACCGGGCCTTCGGGTGGCGGCGGCCGCCCGTGTCCTGAGCGAGTTATGCTGGTAGTGCGGTAACTGAACCCCAGAGGAGATACACATGGCAGACAACGACGTGCTGGCAAATCAAAATACCATTCTGGACAACCAGAAGACCATTCTCGGGCACCAGACGGAAATTCTCGCGAACCAGAAGACGATCCTGAAAAACCAGGAGACGATCGAGAAGAACCAGGCTGAGATTCTTTCGAACCAGAAAGAGATCCTCACCAATCAGAAGCAGATCCTGGCCGCGGTGCAGAAGTAAGTCGCTGACTAGACTTCAAAGTGGGTCATCCTGAGCGGAGCGAAGGATCCGCTTTCCTCCGAGTCACCGAAAAGCAGATCCTTCCTCATGATGCTCCTCAGCGTGACCCCTCGTCTCCTGGAGATTCGAGTCACGCTTCGCGCTCGGTCTTACAAGGTAATGACATAGTCCGGCGGTGCGCCGGCGAGCGCGCCGTAGAGCTGCGGGAAGCACCCGACCCGGGCACCCTCGACCAATCCTTTCGCCTTGACCTCGCCGCTGCCGCACTGCTCCAGCGTGCCCTCGGCGAGGCCGCGCCGTACGGCGCACCGGTCACAGGCCATCAGCAGGATGCCCCGCTCGCGCGCGATCCTGGCCAGACGCTCTCCGAAGGAGTCGCCCGCGCGCAGGATGTATGTGTTGTCGTCGAAGAAGAACATGCCCGCGACCTCCGCGCCGTGTGCGCCGGCTTCGAGCTGCGGCAGGATCATGGCGGCCAACTTCGTGGTCGAGGCGAGATTCGTGGCGAAGATGTAAGCGACTTTCATTCCTCTCCTGTCAGGCAAGTAAGCGCGGGCGAAAGCCCATGGATTCGATCAGGGCGGCGATCGCGGCGGGGGAGGTCCGGCGGCCGTCGTAAGTCACGATCGTTTTGCCGTCGGGGTAAGTCGCGGAGGCGGCAAGGATGCCTCGCTCGCGGGTGAGCAGGGTTTCGAGCCCGACCGAGCAGGTGGGGCACCAGAAGCCCTCGACCTTGTACGTAGCCGTTTTCCTGTCCGGCTTTTCGGCGGCCCGAAAGACCGCCAAACCGCTTGCGGCGGCGGATAGGCCCAGGAACGTCCTGCGAATCATCGTGATCTCCTCAGCGAGCCTTCGCGTAACCCGGCTCGTAACTCCAGGGCCGTTGCGTGCCCGCGCCGTCGGCGAAGCGCGTGTCCGTGTACTCCGCGAACTCGATCCGCTTTTTCAGCACGCCGGTCTCGATCATCATGTCGCGCACCATGTCGAAGTCCGCCTTGCGCGGGGCGAGCGGGGTGTAGCTGACGCGGTCGAGCGGGTGGGTCAGGGCCCAGCGAAGCAGCGCGGGCTTCTGGTTGTAGTAATAGCGGCCCACGAAGTCCGCGGCGTCGAGCCGGTGCGGTTTGCCCTGATCTTTACCTTCGTCGAGCCACAGGCCGGAGCGCGCGATCCCGTCGACCAGAGTCTGGACGACGTCAGGCCGCCGGTCGATCAGGTCCTGCCGGACGACCAGGATGCACGACATGTAGTCCGGCCACACGTCGCGAGCCTGGAAGAGCACGCGCCCGAAGCCGCCCAGCTCGGCCTGGGACGGGAACGGCTCGCCCATCACAAAGCCGTCGATGGCATTCGCGGCCAGCGCGCCGGACACGTCGGGCGGAGCCATCTCGACCATCTTGATGTCGCCCGGCTTGAGCCCGTACCGCTTCATCTGGCGAAAGACCATGAGGCGCTCGTCCGAGAAGCGGCTGGGGATGGCGACAGTGCGCCCGCGCAGGTCGGCGAAGGTTTGGACGGGCCCGTTCTTTTTGACGACCATGGCGGAGCCGTAGCGGTGGCCCAGGTACACGACCTTGATGGGCACGCCCTGCGCCCGGAGCGCGATGGCGAGGGGCGCGACGATGAACGCCGCCTGGACCTTGCCGGCGATGAGGGCTTCCTTGATCTCCGGGAAGCCCTGGAACATGCGCGGGAGGAACAGCTCGCCGCGGTCGGAAACCTTGGAAATGTAATCGGTGACCGGGCAGGTGAGCTGGCAGGTGACGGGGATGTAGGCGACGGTGATTTTGCGCTTCTCGAGCGGCTGCCAGCTGTTGAGCACCGCGCCCCAGTTGACGTTGAGCGCGGCGTGGAGGCCGGTGATGAGCACCATCCAGAGCGCCAGGACCACACCGGCTTTACGACCCATGGCGGAACCCCCAGCGGACGGATGGGAGGCGTTCGAGCGAGCGGATGAGCGTGTCGAGGAGCAGCCCGAGCAGCCCGATGAGCAGCATGGCCGCGACCACCAGGTCGTAGCGCTTGCCGGAGTTGCGCGAGTCGAGGACAAGATAGCCGAGGCCGGAGTCGACGGCGACCATCTCCGCCGCGACCACCACCAGCCAGGCCACGCCGAACGCGATGCGGAGCCCGACCAGGATGCGGGGCAGGGCGGCGGGAAACACCACGCGCGCGAGCAGGGAGGGCGTGGACAGGCCGAAGTTGCGCCCGGCCTGGCGGTAGGCCGCCGGAACGCCCGCGACCCCGTCGATGCTCGCGACGAGCACGGGAAAGAAGGCACCGAGGAAGATGAGCACCGTGGCGGCGCGGTCGCCGATGCCGACCAGCAGGATAACCACGGGGATCCAGGCGATGGGCGAGATGGGCCGCAGCAGCTGCATCGACGGGTTCACGACGGCGTTGAGGCGCGGGAGCCAGCCCAGCGCGAAGCCGAGCGGAACACCGATGAGCACGGCCCCGCCGAAGCCGACGGCGACTCGGCGGAGGGAGTCGGCGATGTCGGCCCACAGGACGTGCTTGCCGGCGAGTTCCTGAAAGCCTTTGAAAACCTCGATTGGCGAAGGCAAGACTTTCGTCCCGCTCCAGCGCACAGCCAGGTACCAGAGCGCGAGGGCGGTTAGAAGGCTTGCCAGGGGCAGGACGATGCGCCTCATACTGCCCGCCCCAGTCCAACGCGCTCCATGATGCCGTCGCGGACACGGAGGTACTCGGGCGAGCTCAGGTCGCGCGGATGGGCGAGCGGGACCGGCACGATAGCCTGGATCGTCGCGGGCCGGGCGCTCAGGATCACGACGCGGTCGGCGAGTTGGACGGCCTCGTCGATGTCGTGGGTAATGAAGAGGATGGTCTTGGCGTCCCGGACGCGCAGCAGCTCGCGGCGCATGCCCATGCGGGTGATGCCGTCGAGCGCGCCGAAGGGCTCGTCGAGCAGCAGCATGGCGGGTTTGACGGCCAGCGCGCGGGCCACTTCGAGCCGCTGCCGCATGCCGCCGGAAAGCTCGCCCGGGTAGGTTTTCTCGAATCCTCTCAAGCCTACCGCCTCGACGTAGTGGCGGACGCGGTCGGCGCGCTCCCGGGCCGGCAGCTGGGCAAGCCCGAACGCGATGTTGCCCTCGACGGTGAGCCAGGGAAAGGTGCCGCGCTCCTGAAAGACGAAGATGCGGCTGGGGTCGGGGCCTGTGACGGGCGCGCCCGCAGCAGCCTCGACCGTGCCCGAAGTGGGCTTGAGAAAGCCGGCCAGGATGTTGAGCAGCGTCGATTTGCCGCAGCCGGAGGGGCCCAGGATGCAGAGGAACTCGCCGTCGCGCACGTCGAGGTCGATGCCGCGCAGGACTTCGAGGCCGCCGTAGCGCATGCCGAGGCCCGCGGCGCGCAGGGCGATGCCCGTGCCCACCGCAGCGCTAAGCGCCGCCATAGCCCCACCGGAGAGAAGGCGCGCGTTCGAGCGAGCGCAGGAGGAGGTCGAGACCCAGGCCGATGAGCCCGATGGCGACCATGCCCGCGACGACCAGGTCGTAACGGTTGCCGGCGTTGCGGGCGTCCACGATCAGAAAGCCCAGGCCGGAGTTGACGGCGATCATCTCCGCCGCGACCACCACCAGCCAGGCAATGCCCAGGGTGAGGCGCAGCCCGCCGAGGAGGCGCGGCAGGGCCGCCGGAAGGAGGACGCGGCGAAACTGCTCCGCAGGCGGCAGGCCGAAGTTGCGCCCGGCTTCCAGGTAAACGGCGGGAATGGACCGGACGGCGTCGATCGCGGTGAGAAGCAGCGGGAAGAAGCTGCCCAGGAAGATGAGGAAAATGGATGCGCCATCGCCGACGCCGAACCACAGGATCGCCAGCGGGATCCAGGCGAGCGGCGAGATAGGCCGCATGATCTGGACAAGCGGGTTGAAGGCGCGCTCGGCAGTTGCGTACCGGCCCAGAGCCATGCCGAGCGGGATGGCCGTGACCGCCGCCAGGCCGAACCCCCAGGTAACGCGGAACAGCGAAGCGACCACGTACTTGAGCAGCAGGCCGGAGGCGGCGAGCTCGCCCAGGCCCTTGGCGACCGCCCAGGGCCCGGGCAGCAGTTGCGCGGGCTGCCGGGCGATGGCCCACTGCCACAGCAGCAGCAGGGCCGCGAGGAAGGCGAGCGGCTGGAGCCGGCGGTTCAGATGGGAAGGCAGGGGCATCGCGACGCCCGATTGTCTCCCGTGCGCGCGGTCTTGGGCAAGTCAGAGATTTAAAGTTTCGGGTGCGGCTTGCTGAAGCCGGTGGCTTCCTCGTAGGCCCGGGCCAGCAGCAGCGCGTCGGCGTCGCGGTAGTGCGCGGCCAGGAAGGTGAGACTGACGGGCGTGCCGGGGCCGCCGATCGAGTCGTCGTCGCCGGAGTCAGTGTGCGGAGGCTGGGGCGCATCGGGCCCGCGCAGCCCATTGGGGACGATGACCGCCGGGTGACCCGTAAGGTTGGTCGCGAGCAGCTGCTCGCCTCCCGTGGGCGCGACGATCACGTCGATCTGGTCGAAGAGCCGGGAAACCTGCTCGATGGCGAGGGAGCGGACGCGGTTAGCCTGGATGTACTCGACAGCCGGGTAGAAGCGGGCGACGCGAAAGCTGTTGGGCCAGTCGTACGGGCCTTGCGCCGTGAGCAGCTTGTCGCGGCCGGTTGTCGTGAGCTCGTCGAAGGCGGCCGCGGCCTCGGCCGTGAGCAGCGGGACCATCGCGGCGTAAGGCAGCTTCGGCAGCTCGACCGGGTGGAGCTCGACGCCCATCTTGCGCAGCGCGGCGAGTGCGGCGACATCGTAGCGATGGTCGTACAAGCGGCGTGCGTCCGATGCCTTCCGCGCCTCGGTACGCTCGGCGCTCGCCTGCTTGCCGGCGGCGGCGGGCTCGGGTTTAGGTTCGTCGAAGGCGCTCGCCAAATAGCCCACGCGCAGCTTGCGCCAGTCCTGCCCGGCGTTCCAGTTGAAGGCGGCGGGCTTGACGGAGAGGTCGTGCCCGTCCGGCCCGTGGATCGCGGCGAGCACGGCTGCGCAGTCTTCCACGCCGCGGCAGATGGGGCCGAGCTTGTCCATGGTCCAGGAGAGCGCCATGGCCCCGGTACGCGGGACGAAGCCGAAGGTAGGCCGCAGCCCGGTGACGCCGCAGCGCGTGGACGGCGACGAGATGGACCCGAGCGTTTCCGACCCGATCGAGAACGCGACGCAGCCGGCGGCTGTGGCCGAGGCCGGGCCGGCGGAGGACCCGCTCGAACCCTGCCGCGGGTTCCACGGGTTGCGCGTGCGCCCGCCGAACCACACGTCGCCCATGGCCAGCGCACCGAGGGTGAGCTTGGCGACCAGCACGGCCCCGGCCGCGTCGAGGCGCCGGACGACGGCCGCGTCCTCGTCGATCTGCTGGTGCTCGAAGCCGCCCGCGCCCCAGGTGGTGGGGTAGCCGCGCACGGCGAGCAGGTCCTTCGCGCCCCAGGGTAGGCCGTGCAGCGGGCCTGCGTAGTGGCCTTTTTTCAGCGCGGCATCGGCGGCGCGGGCTTTCTCCATGGCGCGCTCGGGTGTCAGGCTCACGACGAAGCGCAGCGTCGGGTCGAAGCGCCGGAGCCGCGTCAGGTACATCTCCGTGAGTGCGACGGAGGAGACCTGATGCTGCCGGATCATCGGCGCGAGCTCCATGACGGAGAGGAAGGCGAGCTCCTCCACGTGCGCCGGTGCTTGCGCGCGAGCAGGCTTACTGTACACCGGGGGCAGGCGGACTGAGTCGAACCGCGCGCCGGGCGGCAGCGGGTCGAAAACGAAGGCCGGCGCGATGGAGTTGCGCAGGTGGAGCGCGCGCACGGCTGCGTAGGCCTCGCGCTGCTCCCCGAGCGCGTCGAGCATGGCGGCCCGCTGCTCGGGCGCGATGGCGATCCCGGCAAGGGCGGCCGCGGCGTCGATCATGTCGGGGGTCACGGGCTTGGGCGCGGGCTCGCCGGGAGTTTCGCTCGCGCCCGCGGCCAGGGCGTACAGCGCGCCGGGAAAGAGCGTGGAAGCCAGGCCGAGGCGGCCGGTGACGGCGAGGAACGTGCGGCGGTCGAGTGCGGAGCTCATGCGTGCGGGGCTCTCCTAGGGAACGGGCTGCGAAGACGCAGTATGGCACGGGCGTGCTCCATGGTCGAACGCTTATTTGCCGATGCAGAAGGTGGAAAAGATCTGGTGGAGGATGTCGTCGGTGGTGGTGGTGCCGGTCAAGGTATCGAGGGCCGCGAGGGCGGCGTGGAGGTCGAGCAGGAGCAGCTCGTGAGGAAGGTCTTGTCGGGCCGCGGCGTGGGCGGCGGACATGGACGCGAGGGCGGCGGAGACGGCGATGTGCTGGCGGAGGTTGGTCAGGGTGGCCGAGCCGGGGGCGGTGCCGCCGGAGAGCCGCGCGTGGATGGCGGCGCGGAGAGCCTCGACGCCCTCGCCGGTGAGAGCGGAGGTGGGAATGGCGACGACGCCGGGCGAGAGCCGGTCCAGCTCGCGGCTTAGAAGATCGGGCGGCGCGGGGCCGGTCAGGGCGGCGGCAGCTGCCGGAGAAGGCGCGGGCTCGCCGTCAATGTTCGGCAGCAGGTCGGCTTTGTTGAGAGCGACGACGAGAGGGCGGCCCCGGGCGGCGTGGAGCAGGGCGCGTTCCTCCTCGTCGAGCGGGACGGTGCTGTCGAGCACAAGCAGGACGAGGCCGGCGTCGGCGAAAGCCTCGCGAGAGCGCAGGACGCCGATGCGCTCGGCCTCCGAGGCGGCTTCGCGGAGGCCGGCGGTGTCGATCAGCTCGACCGGGATGCCGCCGATCGAGAGGCGCTCGGCCACCGTATCGCGGGTGGTGCCCGCTTCGGCGGTGACGATGGAGCGGTCGCGGTCGAGCAGGCGGTTGAACAGCGAGCTTTTGCCCGCGTTAGGGCGGCCGACGATGGCCAGGGTGACGCCCTCGGCGATGAGGCGGCCTCGCTGGAAAGTCCCTTCGAGCGCGGACAGGCTCGTCTCGAGGGCTGCAAGCCGCGCGCGCAGGTCGGTCTCAGAAAGGACGGGCGTGTCGTCCTCGGCGAAGTCGATGCCGGCTTCGAGGGTGGCGATGAGTGTGACGAGATCGCGCTTGAGCGGGGCTATGCGGCTGGAAAGCGCGCCGCCCAGCTGCTCGGCGGCGGTCTGGGCCTGGAGCAGGGTTTGGGCGTCGATGAGGCTTCGGACAGCCTCGGCCTGGGTGAGGTCGAGGCGGCCGGAGAGGAAGGCGCGCTCGGTGAACTCGCCGGGGTTGGCCAGGCGCGCGCCCGCTTGCAGCAGCAGGCGGAGCAGGTGGTCGAGCAGGACGGGGGAGCCGTGGGCGGCGATCTCGACGACATCCTCCCCGGTGTAGCTTCGCGGGGCCTGGTAGTAGGTGACGACGGCTTCGTCGAGTGCGCGGCGGGTTGCCGGGTCGACGAGACGGCAGAAGCGGGCGTGGTTGGGCGTGAGCTCGGGCCGGTCGATCAGGCGCAGGGCGAGGGCGAGAGCCTCGGGGCCGCTGAGGCGGAGGATGCCGATGCCGCCGCGTCCGGGCGGGGTGGCGATGGCGGCGATGGTGTCGGGGGACATCGAAGTTTACGTCCTTTTGCACGCAGTCTCGGGGTGGCCGGCTTCCGTGCGGATGATCCTGAGCGCGACGAAGGATCCGCTTTGTCTCGGCCGCTATGAAAGGCAGCTCCTTCCTCGCTTCGCTCCTCAGGATGACCCCCATTCTTTGGGAAGGCAGACGATCAGAAGCAGCCGGGCGGTGAGGCTACGCTAGCGGCGGCGATCTCTGGAGTCCCGTCGAGGGCGCTCAGGCAGCGTAACCGGCGGCGGCGTGTACGCGGCCTGGTCGTAGCCTTCGGGAAAGACGACCAGCACACGCGCGGGCCCTTCACCGACGGATTGGGTCGTGATGCCGGGGTGGTCCTTGAGCGCGAGGTGCAGGAGGCGGCGCTCGCGGGAGTTGGACGGCGGAAAGGGGACGGGCTGGCCGGTGCGCACGGCCTGCTCGGCGGCGGTGTCGGCGCGCAGGCGCAGCTCCGCGGCGCGCATGGCCTTGAAGCTGTCCGCGTCGAAGGAGACCTTGTCGTGCTCGTTGTCTTCGAGCCGCAGCAGCTTGGCCCCGATGTGCTCGAGGCCACGGAGCAGCTCGCCGTTGCGCGAGAGGAGCATGGGGGTGTCCGGGCCGGAAAGCTCGATGTAGATTTCGCGGGCTTCAAAGCCGTCGGGGTCGGCAGCGCCCGCGCCCGCCGTGATGCGGTAGCGCAGGCGGAGCCGGCCCTCCGCGGTCAGCAGCTTCAGGAACTGCACGAGGGTCTGGGCGGCGGCTTGGAGGTCCGGGATCGGCACCCGCTCAGTTTACTCAAAGTTCAAGAGCGAAGCCCCCCTGCGCGGGAGGCGGCCACTTCGTGGCTTTTTACTTTGGATTGGTAACCGGCATTGTCGTGGCCCTCCCGTTGGTCGGGAACGAGTCTCTCAAGCGCGACCAACGGGAGCGCCACGGATGCCGATAAGTACCCGCCACGAAGTGGCCGCGAGCCGCGCAGGCGGTTCTACGTTTTGACGATCTTCGCGTTGATCGTCTTGCCCGTCTTCTTCGCCGCCCGCCGCAGGGCGATCTCCTTCATTTCGCGCCCCATGGCGGTGCGGTTCATGCCCATCTGGGTCAGGATGCCGAAGACGTTGGACGCGGCCCAGTACAGCGCCAGCCCGGCACCGATCGACCAGGTCATGAAGCCGAAGACGGCCGGCATGGTGAAGGCCATCATGCGCTGCTGCTGCGGGTCCACGCCGGGCGAAGGCGTCAGGTATTGGACCAGAAACATGGAACCCACGAACAAGATGGGCAGCAGGTGATAGGGGTCGGGGGAGGAGAGATCCGGCACCCACAACCAATGCGCCTGCCGCAGCTCGATCACGTTGGACAGCATGCGGTAGAAGGCGAACAGGAGCGGCCATTGGATCAGCATGGGCAGGCACGAGCCGAACATGTTGACGCCGTTGTCCTTCTGCAGCTTCATGACCTCGGCGTTCATCTCCTGCCGCTTGGGGTCGGTGGCCTTGTACTTCGCGTAGCGCTGCTTGATGGCGTCCATCTGCGGCTGGATGCGCTGCATCTTGAGGCTCGACCGCATCATGAAAATGCGCGAGGGCAGCGTCACGATCGACAAGAGCACGGTGAGGAAAAGGATCGACCAGCCCCAGTTGGCGATGACATGGTTGTGGAAGAAGCGAAGGATCAGGAACAGCGGGGTTGCGATGACCGACCACCAGCCGAAGTTGACCAGCTTGTCGAGAGACGGGCCCGCGGTACCCTTCACCGTCGAGAGAACGGAGAGTGTCTTGGGTCCGACGAAGAGGCGTGTGTCGAGCGGGCCGTTGGTGTCGGCCAGCGCCGCGCCCAGCACGGGGGCCGGCGTGGTTTCGCCGGAGGGCTTCTTGACGTCGCGCGGAATGTCGACCGCGTTGTGGAGGGTGACGATGTTCGCCGAGACCGGGGATTGCGGCAGGAAGACCGCGGCGAAGTACTGGTCGGAGACCCCGGCCCACTCGTAGGTGCCGCGCAGGGTGTTGCCGCCGGAAACCTTTTTGATCTCGACCTGGTCGGCGTTGCCGTCGCGGCTGGCGTCGAAGGTGGCCGAGGCGTACTGGGGCAGGGTGTCCTGGTCGCCCAGACCGGATGGCCAGGCGAGGCCCGCGAGCACGGGCGTGCCGTTGCGGGTGACCGAGACCTGCGCGTGCAGCACATAGGAGTCGTCGAAGGAGAAGGTCTTTTTCACTTCGAGCCCATTGGCTGCGTAGGTATACGTCAGGCTGGCAGGGGTCGAGAGGGTGCCGGTGGCGGAAGGGACGTACAGGGCGCTCGCGAGCGCGCCGGTAAGCGCGGGCTCGTAGGTGTAGAGCGAGAAGGGGTAGCCGTACTTGGCGGCGGCGCGGGCCTTGCGCAGGTCCTGCGGCTTCGTGGTCCCGAGCTCGTTGTATTTCTTCAGGATCCCCGACGTG
>CAXUHL010000088.1:0-11163 GCA_964250745.1 uncultured Acidobacteriaceae bacterium | reverse complement strand
TGCTGCACGCGACGCATGCGTTCGGGGCGGCGTTCGAGGTAGCGGCCGTGCTGGTATTTGGCGGGATCGCGAGCTATGTCTTTTTGCTGGGGCGGGTGGACAGGGTCCCCTAAAAACTCAGGGGGCGCTCCTACTCACTCCCAGAAGGTGCGCGCGAGCCAGTCATCAGGGAAGCCCATCTCCTGCGCTGGAATGGCTGGAGAGGTTTTGATCAGACTTTTGAGACGACTTTTCCAGTCTGCTGCCGAGTCGATCCGTTCAAGCAGAGCAACGATGACCACGGCGCGGCCGTAGAACCTTTCCTGCGCCGTTTCTGTCATCTCGTTCCGAACGACCTTGCCGAGAACAGGTTTGTTTACAGCCATAACGGCGTTCCAAAGCCGGTTATGGTGGGCGCAGGTGTTGCGCAGATCGCTGAGGGTGCGAAACCAAGATACGAGTACGCGCTCGCCCAAATCAAACCTCCGCGCTACGCGCTTCCGGTTCGCGGCTGTCAAGCCAGAATAAAAGTGCGAGAGCGCACCGAAGGTGACGGCTTCGCAGATGGCCCAAATAGGTGCGTAGGGCGGGTCGTTATAGCGTTTTTGGTAATGCCGGATAGCAAGATAGTCGGCCTGCACGGCCTTATTTACGAAACCTCTGTAAATCGAGGCGCTCTCAAAGTGCTCGGGGGATAGATAAAAGTGTGGGCCGTGCGGGACGGCAAGTTCGCTGATGATGGCTGCCCGGAGCGCGACTTCAATTTGTTCCACGGCGTCCAGGCATAGAAGACGCAATGCGCGGTCAAATCGGTACAGTGCTAGCACGGATGCAAAGCTCGTTCCGGGATGAAAGACCTTGCTTGGCCCCTGAAGCGCCCGCATATAAATCAGCAGTCGAAAGTAACCCACACTTCCAAGAATCCGGAGCGCTTCCGGTCTATCCGGCACCACGAGCCCCCTCTCTTCGAGGTGCGCAAGCAATTCCGCAGACGTTTTCGCGGGCTTACCATATCTGCTGAGCGTCAGGGGCGGCATGAAAAAGCTAAATCGAACAAGCCCCCTGGTGCGCATGCCAAACGGCAGAGGCGAGGGGGCTATGGTCACCTTGAGTATGATTCGGGTTCTGCCAGAAAGTAAAGCTCTTTTTTCGTAAACAGGAGATTTAACGCGGCAAGGCCCGCGTGGCCCCGGTGGAGATCCCGCCGTCGACCAAAAGCGTTTGGCCGGTCACGTAGCGGCTGCTTTCCGACGCGAGAAAGACGACCGCGCCGTCCAGGTCGTCGGGGCGTCCGGGGCGCTTGACGGGGATGCGGTCGACCAGGTATTCGACCCACTCCCGGTCCTCGTACATGACTTTGTTCTGCTCGGTCCGGAACCAGCCGGGGGCCAGACAGTTGACGGTGATGCCGTGCGGGCCCCAGTCGTCGGCGAGGCTCATGGTGAGCTGGCGGACGCCGCCGCGGCTGGCCCCGTACGCCGCCAGGCCCGCGTAGCCGGCGACGCAGGTGACCGAGCCGATGTTGATGATGCGGCCGTAGTTGCGGGTGACCATGCCGCGCGCGACGGCCTGCGCGACGAAGAAGCTGCCGCGCAGGTTGGTGTCGAGGACGCGGTTCCAGTCCTCCCAGGTCACGTCGAGCGCGGGTTTGCGGATGTTCATGCCGGCATTGTTGACCAGGATGTCGATGCGGCCCAAGGCGGCCTCGGCCTCGGCGACGGCGGAGCGGATGGAGCTCTCGTCGGTGACGTCCAGGTCTACGGCGAAGGTTTTGCGTCCGAGCGCTTCGATCTCCCGCTGAAAGGGCAGGGTGGAGGCGCGGTCGCGGGCGGACAGGACGAGGTCGGCCCCGGCGCGGGCCAGGGCGCGGGCAAGGTACTGTCCCAGACCCCGACTGGTCCCGGTCACCATGGCAACGCGGCCCGACAGGTCGAAGAGGTCGCTCATGCCGGGGTCAGGACGACCTTCATCAGGTTGGATTCGCGGGCGTGCAGGCGCCGGAAGTACGCAGCCCCCTCGCGGAGGGGCGCGACGGCGGAGATGAGCGGGGCGACGTCGATTTTGCCGGAGGCGAGCAGATCGATCGCATGGGGGTACTCGCCGGCGCTGGCGGCGGAGCCTTGCAGGCGGATCTGGCGGGTGACGACCGCCTGCAAAGGAAGCAGGGCTTGCGCGGCGAGGTTGCCGACCAGCGTGACCGTGCCGCCCTTGCGGACCGCATGGACCGCGGAGGCGAGTGTTTCCGCGATGCCGACGGCCTCGAAGACGTGGTCGAAGCCCGTTCTTTCAGAGCGGGTCAGGAGAGTGTGCGCACCCGACTGCTCGGCCATTGCGAGGCGCGTGGCATCCGGGTCGACGGCGGTGATGCGGGCGGCCCCGGCGACGCGGAGCGCCTGGACGATCAGGGTACCGATCATGCCCGCGCCGAGAACGATCGCAGTTTCGCCCGCTTTGAAGTCTGCTACGCGCACGGCATGGAGCGCGACGGAGACGGCTTCGATCATCGCGGCATGCTCGTAGGGCAGCGCTTCGGGAAGCCTGTAAAGGACGCGCTCCGGGACGGCCAGGAACTCGGCGAACGCGCCGTCGCGGCGGTACTCCGCACAGGAGACGCCGAAGACCTGTCGGCTGTCGCACAGGTTCACCTCGCCGCGCAGGCAAAAGGCGCACCGGCCGCAGTAGAGGGTGGAGTCGAAGGTGACGCGGTCGCCGACGGCCCAGTCGCGCACGGCGGAACCGACCTCCGCGATCGTACCGGCTGCTTCGTGGCCCATGACGATGGGCGGGATGCGGCGTCCGGACCCGCCGTCGTAGCCGTGGACGTCGGACCCGCAAACACCGCAGGCGGCGACGCGGAGAAGGACTTCATCGGGCGCGGTCATGGGGCAGGGCAGCTCGGCGAGCTCCAGGTGCTCGTAGGCGGAGAGCAGCAGGGCCTGCATGGTTACGCGGCCGCGATTCGCCGGCAGAGGTCGTCCTGCTCCTCGCGGGTTTCCGCGCCGATGGTGAAGGAGTCGAGGACGCCGGAGTTGAGGGCGTAGCGGAGCGCCTCGGTCTGGCGGGTGCGCATCGCGCCCTGGCCCAGGATCTTCATGCCGACGATGCCCTTGCCGTCCGCGCGCATCTGCCGGAGCACTTCGAGGACGGTGTCGGGGTGCGCGTCCATGTGCGCGCCGACCGGGTTGAGGCGGACGAGATCGACCTCGACCCATGGTGAAGCGGCCGCAGCGCGCAGGGCGGGCAGGCTGTGGCAGGAGACGCCGTGGGCGCGAATGATGCCCTTGCGCTTGGCTTCGGAGAGCACATCCATCGCGCCCCGGTAGCGGGTGGTCCAGTCGGCTTCGGTGACGCAGTGGATCAGGACGATGTCGATGACCTCGACGCCGAGCTCGCGGCGGAACCGGTCGAGGTCGTCGCGGACGCCCGCGGGGTCGCGTGTATCGGTCTTGGTGAGCACGGTGACGCGGTCGCGGGGCACCTGCTTGAGCGCGGCGGCGACGTAGGGGTGGCTGCCGTAGGAGTCGGCGGTGTCGTAAAAGCGCAGGCCGTTTTGGTGGTAGCCGTCGACCAGCAGGCGGGCGGCCGCGCTCTCGCCGATGCGGGTCTGGTTGGAGGCGCCGCCGCCGCCGATGGTGCCGGTACCCATGGCGAGCCGGCTGGTGCGGATGCCGGTGCGACCGAGCGTGACCTCGTCGTGCGCGTTGTATTTCCGGGCGGTCGCGGCGGGGAAGGCGTGGGCGGCCTGGCCGGCGAGGGCGGCGGCACCGGCGGTACGAAGAAAGTCTCTGCGCTGCATGGGGCGGGTCCTCCGGGGCAGCTTACGTTACGCAAAACGATACGCTCGGGCCGATGCCGGTGCCAAGCGCCTATGCGGGCCCGAGGAGCGAGGAGGGCCCATGCCGGAAGGTGAGCCGCGCCACGCCGGAGCTGACCAGACTGACCCCGACGAGGACGCCGATCGCCCAGACGGAGCTGAACGGCCACTGCGCCCAGATCAGGATGCCGAGCAGAAGGGTCAGGAGGCCGTCCCACAGGAACCAGCCGGCCCGGTGCAGGCGGCGCAGGCTGGCGTAGGTGATGAGCTCGAAGAGGCCTTCGACGACGAAGTAGACCGCCAGCAGGATGGTGAGGGTGACGAGCGCGCGCGCCGGGTGCAGGATGAGGTAGAACGCGACGAAAAGGTAGAGAACGCCCACGAGAACCTGCCACACCACGCCGCCGCTGCGTCGGGTGGACCAAGTGTACACGAGCCGCGCGGCCGCCGCGAACAAGAGCAGCCAGCCCAGGACCGCCGTGAGCGCCACGCCCGCGACCAGCGGCAGGATGAGCGCGACGATGCCGAGCACGATGAGGGCGATGCCGATGCCCGTGCCCCAGTGCTGCTTGTCCGTACGTGGTGCCAGGCTCGAACTCTCGATGAAGCCGCCCATAAAACTCCCCCTACCGCAAACTAAGATGCGCGCCGTGAGGATCCAATGCGGAGCATGACCTCCGAGATGCGGTAGGCCGCCTTGACCGAGCCCGAAAGTGACCCGGCGACCTTGGACACGCCGCCGCGCCGGCGGCGGCACGCCACCGGAACCTCGAGGATGCGCAGGCGGGCGCGGGCGGCTTTCATCTGCATCTCGAGGTTCCAGCCGTAGGTTTGCTCCCGCATGTTCAGGCCGTTGAGCGCGGCCCGGGTGATGACGCGCATGGAGCCCATGTCGGAGTAGCGGACGCCGTAGAGCAGGCGCATCGCCAGCCCGGCAAGCCGCCCGGCGAAGCGCTGCGAGGGCAGCAGGCTGCCGGGCTCGCCGCGGCCGCGCGTGCGGGAGGCCACGGCGAAGTCGATTTGCCCCGCGAGCACGGGGTCGAGCAACGCGGGGACTTCGGCGGCGTTGTCGGAGCCGTCGCCGTCGAGGAAAACGAGAATGTCAGAGGCAGGGTCGGCGTGGGCAACCCCGGCGGCGAGAGCCCGGCCGTAGCCGCGAATGGGCTGGGCGACGACCACGGCCCCGGCCGCGCGGGCCTGCTCGGCGGTGCGGTCGGTGCTGCCGTTGTCGACCACGATGCACTCGCGGACGAGCGGGGCCCAGGAGGACGAGAGGACCTCCAGCACGACCCCGGCTATGGGTTCCTCCTCGTTGAGCGCGGCGATTACGACGCTGATCTGGTGCGCCATGCGCGTTCTCCTAAGTCGATAAGTAGAAACAGCAGAAAACCCCCGTACAGGCGGACATTCATTTGGTAAATGCCCTCACCGGGCGCGCCCAGTTTGGTCGCGAGCATATAAGTGACGGCCACGACCATATACAACGCCGGCCGCCACGGCCAAAGGGCGAGAAACGGAAGCAGCCATAGGAAATACCACGGGTAGTGAGGGGAAAAACATAGGTTGAGCGCCGTGGCCAGGACCAGGCCGGAGGTGACACAAGCCGCGGGATGAGCATCGCGCCGGAGCGCCCACACGGCCAGCCCGGCCAACGCGGCCGCGCACAGACCGACATAGACGCCGGTCGTGAGTTGGATGTGGCCGGCGCGCGCGAGCCAGGCCAGCGGGAAGTAGCGGCTGCCGGTGTCCATGCCTTCTTCCTTCGCATAGGCCGGCAGGAAGCCCAGGACCTGCCGGCCCACGCTCAAGTAGGGCAGGTAGCCCGCGAGCAGGACGCCGAAGAAGACCAGCCCGCCGGCGAGCCATCTTCGCCGGACCAATGCAGGCAACAAGGCCGCGGGATAGAGCTTGACCAGCGCGGCCCCGGCGAGCCAGGCGCTCGCGCTCAGGGGCTTGTTTTCGAGGCCGAACAGCAGTGTCATGGCGATCAGGGTCAGCGCCGCCGCGTCCACGTGGCCGCTGGAAGCGACCTCCCACACCAGCACGGGGTGCCAGGCATACAGCAGAACCCGCTCCGGCCTTTGCCCCAGCAGTTTGAGGCAGCGGATCAGGATCAGGCAGGTCGCGGTCTCGAACCCGAGCAGGAGGGTCTTCATCATGAAGACCGACGCCTGCGTCCGCGCCACCAGCAGGAACAGGAATTGCGCGCCCGGCGGGTAGATGGTGTGGGCGTACTCCTTGCGGTTAATATGCGGGTAGATATTGAAGTCCCGCAGGAAATCCAGGTGCGGGTCGGCCGGGATATAGCGGTAGGGATTGATCCCGGCGGCTTGAACCTTGCCGTCCCACACGTATCTGTAGATATCGGTGGACAGGAACGGGTGCGCCGCCAGGGCAGGCACGCGCACGGCAAGCGCGACGAGTAAGACGAGCGGCAGCGTCCACTTATCGGTCGCGGAGCCCTCGATAAGTGCGATACCGCCCAGATACAGCACCAGCTGGCCGAACAGGTCCTCGCTGAAGCCGTGGACATAGTGGGTCCACTCGTGGGTGCCGGTGTGGACCAGGCTTACGTACAGGCAGCCGAACAGCACGACGGCGGCGTTGGTGAGCCAGGCCCGGTCTTGCGGGAGCGTCATAAACGGCTCAGACAGGCCCGGGTGTGCGGCGCGGGGTAGCCCGGCCCGGCTCCCTGCCCGCCGTTTGCCAGCTCGGCCCGCAGACGCGCGAGCGTCCGGGCATCGTCCACGTCGTACCAGGTGGCGAGCTCGGCCAGCGCGAGCCCGGCTTCGGCGGCGCGTTCGGCGGTTTGGGCGGCGACGAGCTCCGTGCTCCAGCTGATGCGCTCGAACAGCGCGGCGTGGGGCGCGCAGAGGCCCAGGAGGTAGTAGCCGCCGTCGTCGGACCGGCCCATCACCGTCGTTTGGTCACGCAGGAGACGCGCCGCTTGCACGAACTCGGCCGTGGGCACGGTGGGAGAGTCGGAGTCGATGAGGCAGACGGCTCCGAAGCCGCACGCGAAAAGGTCGGACGCGGTCAGGAGCAGCCGCTCGCCGAAGCCGTCGCCGCGCTGGGGAACGAGCAGCGTCGTTTCGGGCAGGATGCCGACGAAGGCCGCCTCCTGGCCCACGGGTGTGTAGGAGACCACGCAGTCCGCTTTGCATTGCGCCGCGGCCAGGCCCAGGTTGGCCAGGGTGTCGCGCAGGAACGCTTTGTTGAGCTCGGCGGCCTGCTCGGGCGCGAGCGGCGGGGTGAGGCGCGTCTTGACTCGGCCCGCGACCGGAGCCTTCGCCATGACGGTGAAGGCGCAGCGGCCGGCCAGAGACGGGTCCTTGCGCGCGGGGTCGAGGATGCGAAACCGATGGGTCACGCGGGACGGCCGCTCACTGCGGGAAGGCTCCTCATGCAAGCTACGAGCATAGACGGGGGTGCCGCCCAGTGCCAAATCCAGGAGCGTCACTCAGGAGCGTCACTGCGGCCGGCCGTAGCTTGCGGCGAGCGTGCCGTCCTCCCGCACCAGCAGCAGCGCGGCGCGGCCCGCGCCCAGCTGCCCCGTAAACACGTGCCCGCTGCGTGCATCGCGGAGGCGCACCGGCCCCGCTTCGGTTTCGGAGACGAGCGCGTAGAGCGTTGCGCGCGGTAAACGGGTCGCGGCGACCGTGATGCCCGCGGCGGTGCCCTCGGCGGAGTAGGTGTGCGCGACGCCGGCCTGCCGCAGCGCGTAGCCGTATACGGTGGCGACCGCGTCGAGGTTGGCGTTGAGCTCCAGAGGCAGCGCGGAAAACAGCACGCGCCCTCGGCCTAAAGAGGCCTCGCGCCAGGTCGTGCCGTCCGGGAAAACGGCCCGGTCCAGAACGGTGGCGGCCTGGCCGGGAAAGCTGAGCGGCAGCGTGCCGAACGGGCCGCGCAGCGTTTCCTCCCGCAGCTGCAGGGGGGCGAGCGCGTACGGCAGACCCGCGTCCGCGGCGCGGGGGAGCGCGTGGAGGTGCGCATCGGCGCTCCATGGACCCGTGACCAGCAGTACGGCCCCGGCCCGCACCCGCGCTTCGATCGCCGCCCAGGCCCGCTCGTCGAGCCCACAGGGAGAGGGCAGCACGATCAGCTTCGGGCTCCCGAGCGTTTCCGCGACCTGGTACTCGCCGGCCGCGTAGGCTTCCACGCGGTTGCGTCCGTACAGCACCCGCACCGCGGTTTGCTGGGCCTGGAGCGCCTGTTTGTTCAGCACGGACAGCTGCAGCGACTGCGGCAGGACCACCGCGACCTCGGGCTGCGCGATGCCGGTAAAGAAAGGCGCGGCGGCCCGCGCGAACCGCCCCAGCGCGCCCAGCATCGCCTCCCACCCCTTGGCCGAGCCGTCGGAGCGCTCGATGCCGAAATCCGGCTCGCGCGCCCAGTCCCACTGGACGGCCCCGGAGGAGCCCGCGGCGAAGCCCAGCACCAGCTTGCGCTCGAGCAGGGCGGTCCCGGTTTGCTCGTCCAAGCGCCAGGAGCCGTCTGGGTTCCAGGCAGGCTGGTAACCGGTTTCGCCGGTGATGTTCGGGAGGCCGGGCCGCTTCGCCGCGAACGAATCCCACAAGAGCGCGTCGTCCTGCCAGTAGGTGTGGTTGGTGGTGAAGCCGACGTTAGCGGTCGCGTAGAACTGGTTCAGCAGGCGGTCGGTTACGCTGCCTTCGTCCTGGCCCACGTCGACCAGTTGCGTGCTGCCCGTGGCACGGATGACCCCGACCATGCCCCGCACCCACTCCGCGAAGCCGGCCTGCGCGAACAGGTTCCAGTCGAGCGCGCGTACCTCGCCGGGATTGCCGTAGCGGTCGTAGAGCAGGTCTTTCGCGGCGGGCACGGAGAGCTTCGCCCAGTCCTGCGGGAGCGTCCGCCAGGCTTCGCCGAGCGCCTCGGGCGTGGTGTAGCGTGTGCGCAGCCAGGCCTGCCAGGCTGCGCGCTCGGCAGGGTCGCCGTTCGGGACGTTACCGTGAAAGATCGCCTTAGGGTTCGCGAAGGAGGGCTCGTTGATGAGGTCCCAGCAAAGCCAACCCGCCCGGCTGAACCGGCGCACTATCGAGGTCACATACCGCTGCTGGGCCGCGACCGCCGCCGGGTCGAGATAGGGGTTGTCGCCCGCGGGCCCGAGCGCCGGCGAAAACGCGAAAAAGGTGAAGTTGACCACGAGTCCGTGGCGGTGCGCGGCGGCCAGGTAGCCCTCCAGGTTGCGAAGAAACCGCTCCGAAGCTTCGCCGGTCGCGGGGTCGAGCGCCTTTGCCTGGTCCATCCACACGCCCGTGCGCACAAAGCTGACCCCGTGCCGCTCCATGCCGGCGAAGTCGCGCTCCCACACGGCCGCGTTACGTGGACCGCTGAAGTCCCAGCCGTTCTCCTCCGTGGTGAAGTAGTTGGTGCCGACGGGCAGGAACGGCCGGCCATCGAGCGTGAGGAAGTCTCCGCGCGCGGCCAGCACGGGGCCAGGCGGCAGCCCTGCCTCAACCGTGAAACCGTTCTCCGCGTACTCGCCCGGGCCTTCCGGTGGCATCCAGGTTGCGCGAACGGTGTACACGCCCTCACTCGGCGGGTTTAGAAACTGCAGCGGTGCCGAGCCTTCGCTGAGCGCCGCCTCCGCCGTGCCGACCACCATGCCGCCGCGCAGCAGCTCCGCCCTGACCGTGCCCGCGCCGCGCCCTTGCAGGTGCGCCGTGATCTCCGGCGTTTCCCCGGCGCGCAGGGCGGCGTAGCGCACCTCCAGCGAGAACCGGCGCGCCCCGGCCTGTGCATAGGCCGCGGCCGCGCCGAGCAGGCGCACCCCGTCCGCGGAGGCCCAGTAGCCCGGCTCCGGGGTAAAGTCGAGCGCGGCGACCCGCCCCCCGCTCGGGAGATCCAGCACGATTACGGGCGCGGCGGTGCGGGTGCCGCCGGCATCGACGAGGTAACCCAACCCGTTGAGGCTACCTTTCTCGGGGCGGCCTTCTTCGGCGAAGACGGTTCGGGCGCGGATCTGGACCTCGGGCAGAAAGCTGTAGCCTTCGCGCCAGCGGAAACGGCCCTCCGCCTGCGGAACGGGCGCGCTGTGACGGATCCCGAGGGCGCGGCTGTAGGTATCCTGCGGAGCTTCTGGGGTGAAGGCGGTCAGGCCGCGCACGGGCACACGCAAGGGCTCGCCGCCCACCACCAGAAGGCTGCCGCCGGCATTGAGAAACGCCTGGATGGCCGGCCAGCCTTCAACCGGGACAGACGAACCGTAGGGCAGGACCAGGAGTTTCGCACCCGCGAGCCGATCGGTTTTGAGGGCGTTGAGATCGATAAAATGCGCGCCCGGCAGTGCTTGCGCCAACACGCTCGGCGGCACGGGCTCGCTCGCGACCGTGGGGAAGGCGGGCTGCCGGAAAACGACGACTTGCGCGAGGGCCGAGCCGGCAAGAAACAGCGCCGGAACCAAGCCGGCCAACCATTCTCTTCTCATGCGCTGTTGACAATCCCTTTCCGGCCCAAGATACTCCTCATCGGGTCAGGCAACGTTCCCATGCCGTCGTGGGAACGCTATCAGAGCCGACGGCACGATACGGAGCGCCGGACAGCCTGCCCCGGGCAAGTCACCTTTACGAGGCCATGATGATCGACATGTTTCGCCGCGCCCTTCTTCTCTCCGCCCTCGCCTGTTCCTCCGGCGCGGCGCTCGCGCAAAGCCCCACCGGTGCCATCGCCGGGACCATCCTGGACACGAGCGGCGCGGCCGTCCCGAACGCCACCGTGACCATCACGAACACGGCGACCGGCGTTGCGCAGACCGCGCACACCGATGCTTCCGGACGGTACACGCAGAGCACGCTGACGCCCGGGGACTATCAGGTAACCGTTTCCGCCACAGGCTTCGCGCCCGCGCAGCAGAACGGCGTCACGGTCGACATCCAGCAGACGCACCCGGCGGATTTCTCGCTTTCCGTGGGTAGCGATACCGCGCAGGTCACCGTGCAGTCCACCACGCCGCAGCTCGAGACGGAGTCGGCGACCACGGGCCAGGTCATCACGGGGAAACGTATCCTCGACCTGCCGCTGAACGGGCGCAACCCCTACGACCTCGCGATCCTGGTCCCCGGCGTCAACAACATCGGCACCGGTCCGGGGTCCTCCTCGACGCCGCACATCGCGGGCTCGCGCAACGCGAACAGCGAGGTGCAGCTGGACGGTGTGAGCACGATCCTGCCCGAAAACAACGTCGGCAACGGGTTCGAGTCGTACCAGCCGATCGTCGACTCGGTTTCCGAGTTCAACGTGCAGACCACCGTGTTGCCGCCGGACTACGGACGCTTTTCGGGCGGGGTCATCAACGTGGCGACGCGCACCGGGGCCAACCAGTTCCACGGGTCCCTGTTCGAGTTCAACCG
>CAXUHL010000087.1:4701-11166 GCA_964250745.1 uncultured Acidobacteriaceae bacterium | reverse complement strand
CTTTGCGGCGGGTCTCATCCAGGGCTTCACCGAGGTCGCGGGTTTATGAGACCGCGTCTAGCGGTTTATCGCCCCTTCCGGGCCGGAAGTTGCGCGCGGCCTTTTCTCGAAAGAAAGCTGCCCAGGGCCACGAGCATCTCTTATGCTCTAGAGAGTCTCCGGTCGGGACGGCCGTTCAAACTTTTTCGAGAGAACCCCTGCATGCCCTTGCTCGCCTTCCGACGCGCCGCCCTTCTGCTCGCACTCGTGCCGGCCGCCGCCCATGCCCAGCAGGCGCTTTCGCTCCACCAGGCCATCGCCGCCGGCCTCCTGGCCTCACCGCTGGTCCGTACCGCCGACGACCAGCTCGCCATCCAGCGGACGCAGATCACCGGCGCGCGCCTGCGGCCCAACCCGCGCCTGTACCTTTCCTCAGAAGACCTCGGCAACCAGGCCGTCCCGTTCGACTTCCCGAACACCACCGAGGACTACGGCTACATCGGCCAGACTATCGAGCTCGACGGCAAGCGCGGGCGGCGCATCCGCTATGCGGAGGCCGGCACCGCCCGGGCGGAGGCGCAGGCCGCGCTCACCCGCGGGCAGCTGGCCGTCACCATCGCCTTCGCCTACTGGACAGCCTCGGCGGCCCGCGCCACGGTCGCCGAGTACCGCGGCCAGCTCGCGAGCTTCGAGCGCCTGGTCAAGTACCAGTCCGACCGGGTCGACTCAGGCGCGGCCGCCGGGGTCGACCTGCTGCGTACGGAGATCGAGCGCGACCGGGTCGCTCTCCTGCTCGCCCAGGCCGAGCGCGACGCCGAAGCAGCCGACATCGAGCTGGCCCGCGCGGCCGGGGTGCCCTCGTTCCGCACCGCCACGCTCACCGAGCCGCTCCAGACCGAAGGGCCGCCGGTCGCTGAAGGGCCGGTCACCGAGGCCATCGAGCGACGGCTCGACATCGCGGTCGCGCGCGCCGGGCTGCCTGAAGCAGAGACAAACCTGCGGCTCCAGCACGCCAACGGGGTCACGGACCTGCAACTGCTGGGCGGCTACAAGCGCAACTCCGGCTTCAACACCGGGTACGGCGCGCTCCAATACGACCTGCCCCTGTTCAATCGCAACCAGGGCGGCATCGCGCAGGCCGCGGCCTCGCGGCAGCTGGCCCAGGAGCAGCTGGACTACGCGCGCGCCCAGGCCCGGGCCGAGATCGAAGCCGCCCTGGCCGCCTACCACCGGGAGCAGGGGCTGGTGCACACGCTGCTGCCCCCCTCGCTTGACCGCGCCCAACGCGACGCGGACATCATCCTCGACGCCTACCGCACGGGCGGCTACGACCTGCTGCGCCTGCTCGACGCACAGCAGGTGCTCATCGCCACCCGCCTGCTCGCCATCCAAACCTGGAGCGGCTACCAGCACTCCGCCGTCACCCTTCGCGCCGCCATGGGAGAACCCCTGTGAAGCACCTGCCCGCCTTTGCCCTGCTCGCAACGCTCGCCCTTGCCGCCTGCTCGCCGCCGCCCTCGGGCGGCATGCGCCCGTCATCCGACTCCAAATCCGGAGGCGGGTCGGGAAGCACTTCCGGCGGCTCCGGTTCCGGCAGCGGCGGCGGCAACAAGGACAAAGCCCAAGGCAGCAACTCCGGAGGGTCTTCCGGAGGGGGAGGCCAGGGGAAATCTCAGGCAGGCGCGGGCGGCTCCGACGCTTCGGGCGGCGGCGGCGGCGACTCCACCTCCAACGCCGCCGACACTACCCTCACGCTTTCTCCCGACGAGCTGCGCCGCGGCGGCGTAACCGTGGTTCAGGTCGAGCCGCGGCAGGTGCCCCGCACCCTTTCCGTGCCCAGCCAGATCACCATGAACGAGCTCCAAACCGCGCACATCGCTCCCTACTCCGACGGACGCGTCACCGATGTGATCGCAGCGCCCGGCGACCGCGTCCGCCGCAATCAGGTCCTCGCCCTGCTCCACTCCCACATCGTGCACGAGTCGGTCGGCGCGCTCGCCATGGACTACGCGAACGAGCGCCGCGCCGAGGCCGCCCTCACCTACGCCCAGTCCAAGCGCGACCGCTACGCGCACCTCTACCAAATCCAGGCCGCCTCGCTCGAGCAACAGCAGATCTCCAACCAGGAGCTCGCGCAGGCACAAAACGACCTCAGCAACATCAAGGCCTCCATCATCCAGGAGACCGAGCACCTCGCCGATACGCTCCAAATCCCGACCGAACAGGTCAACCCGAACACCATCTACACCTTCGAGGACGTGCCGCTCAAGTCGCCGATCGCCGGCACCGTGGTGACGCGGTCCATCGCCCCGGGCATGGTGCTCCAGCTCGGCCAGGAGACTTACGCGGTCTCCAATCTAAGCTCCGTATGGAACATGGCCTCGGTCTCGCAAACCGACCTGCCGTATCTGCGCGTGGGCCAGCGCGTCACGGTCCGCACCGATGCCTGGCCCGGCGAAACCTTCACCGGACGCGTCACGCTGATCGGCTCCGCGCTCGACCCCGCGACCCGCACCATCCAGGTCCGGGCCACGCTCGACAACCGCGACGGCAAGCTCAAGCCGCAGATGTTCACCACCGCCACGATCGACGAAACCGCCGCGAGGCAGGCGCTTTTTATTCCCGAGGCCGCGCTGCAGGATGTCAACTCCCTGCCCGTGGTGTTCGTGACCGGGGACGGCCGGCGCTTCACCGCGCGATCCGTAAAGACCGCTGCCCCGGTCAATGGGGAGGTCGAGGTCACCGACGGCCTCCGCCCCGGCGACCACATCGCCGCCGCCGGCTCGTTCACGCTCAAATCCGCGCTGCTGAAGAGCTCGATTGGGGATGACTAGCACGGAAACGGACAAGCGATAGTTCCGAGCGTGTATCGCGGGCCGACGATGGCCCCCTTTGCTCTTCACGGTCGACGGACTGTCAGTTGACCTCAGCCACGGCTTCCCATGGATTCAGCAGCGAGACACCAAGACCCTGGAAATCCTTCACGTTCCGCGTGACGAGCGTGAGAACATGCTCCAACGCTGTCGCGGCAATCAGGCCGTCCGCGATGTTGAGAGGGCGTCCCGCCAGTTGCCGCTCCCCATCGAGAACACCCCAACGCTCCGCGATCCGTTGCGTTACCGGCAAGATGCGGCTCCCGAACCAAGCCGGAATTCTTCTTTCGATCAATCGCTCCAGCTCCGCTCGCCGTGCAGTTTGCTCGTCGAGGAGGGTCGTCCCCCGGCGCAGTTCTCCCAGAGTCACGACACTTACGTAGAGACTCTCGTTTGGCTGAATTTCGATCCACCGCGTTACCCCTAACGAAGGACGAGGGCGCAGCATTTCGGACGGGATGTTCGTGTCGAGTAGAAAACCGCCGGTCATGAGAGATCGACCGGCCGCCCAGGAGACGGGTTTCGCGTGAAATCCAGCTCTCCGTCTGCAAACAATCCCCGAACGCCGGCGAATACCTGATCCAGGTTTTCTTTCCTCTCGTGCTCACTTTTTGTCTCGGGCGCGGCCTCCACCGCTTGCATCAGAAAGTCCTCAACGCTCTCGAACGCCCCGGCCGCCATCCGCCGGTAAATTAAAGCCTCCAGCTCCGGCCTGTGAATCTCGATCATTGCCCCACCTCTCGAAATTGTCCTTTCAATCAGCTTAAGACTGCGCGGCCTTCATAGTCATGCGCGCGTCACATCGAAGCATCCCACCCCGCCCGTGATACCTCTTAAATCAGTCAGCGTCTCACCATTACGAGGGAACCAGCCCGCTCATGAAGCCCATCCTCAATTTCGTCCTCTCCAACCGCTGGCTCGTCCTCGTCTCCATGCTCCTGCTGCTCGCGGGCGGCTCGCTGGTCCTCACGCGGATCCCGCTCGAGGCCTTCCCCGATCTCACCAACAATCAGGTCGTGGTCTCCGCCAAGGCCCCCGGCATGAGCCCCGTCGAGGTCGAACAGCTGATCACCTTTCCACTCGAGTCCGCCTTCCTCGGCATGCCGCACCTCCAGGTCGTCCGCTCCACCTCCAAGCTCGAGATCACCCTCTTGACCATCGTCTTCGACGACTCGATCGACCTGTACCGCGCCCGCCAGCTCGTCGCCGAGCGGCTCAACCAGGTCCAGGGCACCATGCCGCCCGGCATCACCCCCGTCATGGGGCCGATGTCCACCGCTTTCGGCGAGATCTACCAGTTCACCGTCCAGTCCCCCACTCTTTCGCTCATGCAGCTCAAGACGCTGCTCGACTGGACCATTCGCTACAAACTCGCCACCGTCCCCCAGGTCTCCGAAATCAACTCCTGGGGAGGGGAAATCAAGCAGTACTCCGTCCTCGTCGACCCCGACGCGCTGCGCCGCTACAACCTGACCCTGCACGAAGTCATCATGGCGGTCCAGAGCAACAACGCCAACTTCGGCGGCTCCTACATCGAGCACTCCGACCAGACCTATGCCGTGCGCGGGCTCGGCCGCGCCGCAACGCTCGAAGATCTGGGCAACACCGTCGTCACTACCTCGAACGGCACGCCGGTGCTGGTCAAGCAAGTGGCCAAGCTCGAAACCCTGCCGTTGCTTCGGCAGGGCGCGATCCTCCACGACGCCGCAGGCGAAACCGTCTCCGGCATGGTCATCGCCCTGCGCGGCGCGAACAGCAACAAGGTCATCCAGCAAGTCAAGGAAAAGATAGACGGCCTCCACCTGCCCGGCGGGGCCAGAATCATCCCCTTCTACGACCAGTCCAACGTCATCCATTCCTCGATCGGCACGGTCCGCGACAACCTGCTCATCGGCGCCTCGCTGGTCATCGTGGTCCTGCTCGCGTTCCTAGGCAACTGGCGGGCCGCCCTGGTGGTCGCCTGCACCATCCCGCTCTCGCTCCTGTTCGCGTTTCTCGGCATGGCCATCTTCGGCATCTCCGCGAACCTCATGAGCTTGGGCGCGATCGACTTCGGCACTATCGTCGACGGCTCCGTGATCATGGTCGAGAACTCCATGCACCGGCTCGAAAACGGCGAGGAAGACGGCGACACGCCGAACCCGGGCAAAGGCAAGCGCGACATCCTCCCCACCATCCGGTCCGCCTCGGCCGAGGTCGCGCGTCCCATCATCTTCGGCGTGCTCATCATCCTGGCGGTCTACATTCCCGTCCTTACCTTGCAGGACCTCGCCGGACGCATGTTCCGTCCCATGGCCGTCACCGTGATGTCGGCCCTGGTCGGCTCGCTCGTGCTGGCTCTGTTCGTGGTGCCGACGCTGTGCTCGCTCGCCCTGCGCCCGCGCGACCCAGCCCGGCCCCACTCGCGCCCGGTCGCCGCCTTCCTGCGCTTCCGCGAGCGTACTCTAGCAAAGCTGCCGTGGAATCGCCGGCGCTCTCTCAAGGGTCATCCTGAGCGAGGCGAAGGACCTGCCTTTCCCGCGCACGGGACTGAGCAGAAGACATGGTTCGACCGTCTCCGCACCCGTTACGCCTCGTCCCTCGACCGCGCCGAGCACCACCGCAAGCTCGTCCTCTTCACCGCCCTCGGCCTCGTCATCGCCGCCGTCGCCTCCCTGTTCTTCATCGGGACCGAGTTCATGCCCACCCTCGACGAGGGCTCACTCGTCATCACCTCCAAGAAGCTGCCCGGTATCTCGCTCACCGAGTCGATCAAGATCCAGAACCAGATCGACAAAACCATCCGCTCGTTCCCGGAGGTCTCCTCGGTCGTCGCCAAGATGGGCCGGCCCGACCTCGCCACGGAAGCCATGGGCGTGTACGAAACCGACGCCTACATCAACTTCAATCCCACCTCGACCTGGCGCAGCGACTTCAACACCAAGCAGAAGCTCGCCGACGGGCTGGCCAACGCGCTCGACAAAATCCCCGGCGTCGCCTACGAGTTCACCCAGCCCATGGAAATGCGCATGGACGAGACCATCACCGGCGCGCGCGGCGACCTGGCCCTCAAGATCTTCGGCCCCGACCTTGCCGTGCTCGAACGGCTGGGCCATCAGGCCAACTCGATCCTGGCTGCCGTCCCCGGTGCGTCCCAGCCCCAGCTCGAGCGCATCGGCGGCGCGACCAACCTCGAAATCCAGGTCAACCGCACCGAGGCCGCGCGCTACGGGCTCAACGTCTCCGACATCCAGGAAGTCATTGAGTCGCTGCTCGGCTCCCGTCAGATCTCCGAGATGGTGCAGGGCGAGCAGCGCTTTCCCATCGCGGTCCGCCTGCCCTCCGACCTGCGCAACAACCTGAGCGAGATCCACACCCTGGAGCTCAAGGCCCTCTCCGGCCAGCTCGTCCAGCTCGACCAGGTCGCCGACATCCGGGAGGTCTCCGGCCCCATCCTCATCAACCGCGAGGACGCCCAGCGCCGCGTCCTGGTGTCGACAAATGTCGAAGGCCGCGACCTCGGGTCCTACGTCAAGGAGGCCCAGCAGAAGATCGCCTCCGGCCTGCCCCTGCCTCCCGGCTACTCCCTCCAGTGGGGCGGCCAGTACCAGAACGAGCAGCAGGCCGAAGCCCG